>NZ_JBYTDS010000001.1:0-472304 GCF_058791615.1 Bacillus sp. EB106-06-01-XG163 | reverse complement strand
GTCTAATTTCGGATAACAATCATCCGTATTCAAACTTGAAGGTGTTTTTATTTGTCTCATCTTATGGGGTCAGTCCCGAATGACCGGGCGTTTTAATCCGTTTACTCAGCCGGATGAAAGGCTGTATAAATGCCTTCAAGCAATTCCTGGGGCAGTGAATTAAAGAATCCCGCACACAGCTTTGCTTCTTTTTTTCCTGCTCCTGCTTTTTCAGCAAGTTCCTGATCAAATGTATACACACCGTCTTCTTCAATCAGCGCAGATTGAAGGATATGAAGACTTTGGGAAAAAGCGGTGAACAGCTGATCAACGATAAGGGCCTCTTTTTCCGTAAAGCCGAGCTCCACCGCTTTTTCTTTATTAAATGTATATTCGCCGTCCGTTTTCTCAATACATTGAGAAAGTACGGTTAAAAATTCGGTTGAACTGTCCCACAGCTTTTGAATGATCTGGGCTTGTTCTTGATCTAATCCCAATTCAACCGCTTTTTCACCGTCAAAATAATAGACACCGTCTTTTTCGTAAATCGATTGGCTGATGATGTCAATGAGTTTTGCCGCGTCTTCCGGTGTTTTCTCAGCGGAAGCCTGCAGGACATGCGGTTCATTTGCCTGAATCGTTTTTGCGCCGGCAGAATCAAGCGGACTGAATGCAAGCAAGGCGGCTGAGGCGGTTGCGGCGGCAGTTACAGCGGTTTTCTTCAAAAAAGATGTTTTCATTTCGTTCTCTCCTTGTCATGTGTATTTGCTTACAGCCACAAGTATAAAAAGACAATGATGGAATTGAAATAGGAGGTATGGTATTTTCTGCATAACGATGCCGGACTATTTCAGACTGCATATTCTGAGGGAATCTGCTGATGTAACTAGAATGGGAGCTGTCATTTCCGGCTTCCTGACTAGGCGGCGGGGGAGATAAGCCTTACATCTCAGCCTGTTTTGAGGATATAAAAAAGCCTGAATCTTTGATTCAGGCTTCATAAGATATTGTCTTTCCATGTTTACGGAATTTTGCAAAGGGTCATGCTTTTAATCAAGCAGTCCCTGTTCGCGCATTTTTTTCTTTACGGTGAAACCGCTTCCCATCATGGCGATAACAAGAACAATGCTTCCGATGATGCCCCATGCGCTTTTCTCAGCGATTGATACGCCGATCAGCATCATGCTGAAGACTGCTGCGAATGCAAATAATAATAAGAGCCAATTCAATTTTTTCATATTTCCATCCCCTTTAACGTCATACTTTCAGTTTACAGAAAAACGTAACGCTTTTAAAGAGGATGTGTGGTATAATATGAAAGTTATCTAATTTTTTTAGGAGATGAAAATGTGAAACTTCGAAACGATCTTCGCAACATCGCGATTATTGCCCACGTTGACCATGGGAAAACGACTTTGGTAGACCAATTGCTTCACCAAGCCGGAACATTCCGTGCCAACGAAAATATTGCCGAACGCGCAATGGATTCAAACGATCTTGAACGTGAACGCGGTATTACAATTCTTGCGAAAAATACTGCGATTAACTATAAAGATACACGCATTAATATTTTGGACACTCCGGGACACGCCGACTTCGGCGGAGAGGTAGAACGGATTATGAAAATGGTTGACGGCGTTCTGTTAGTCGTTGACGCATATGAAGGCTGCATGCCGCAAACCCGTTTCGTACTGAAAAAAGCCCTTGAGCAGAACTTAAATCCGGTTGTCGTCGTAAACAAAATCGACCGTGATTTCGCCCGCCCGGAAGAAGTCATTGATGAAGTGCTTGATTTGTTCATCGAGCTTGACGCAAACGAACAACAGCTTGAGTTCCCTGTCGTCTACGCTTCTGCGATTAACGGAACGGCAAGTCTGGATCCGAAAAAGCAGGACGAAAATATGGAATCACTGTATGAAACGATTCTTGAACATGTCCCTGCCCCGGTAGATAACGCCGAAGAGCCTCTTCAATTCCAAGTGGCGCTGCTTGATTACAATGATTATGTCGGCCGTATCGGTATCGGACGCGTTTTCCGCGGCACGATGAAAGTGGGTCAGCAGGTTTCATTGATGAAACTTGACGGAACGGTAAAATCATTCCGCGTAACGAAAATCTTCGGTTTCCAAGGATTGAAACGCGTGGAAATTGAAGAAGCGAGAGCGGGAGACCTCGTTGCCGTTTCGGGCATGGAAGACATCAACGTCGGTGAAACGGTTTGTCCGGCTGACCACCATGAGCCGCTGCCGGTTCTGCGCATTGATGAGCCTACGCTTCAAATGACATTTGTCGTAAACAACAGCCCGTTTGCAGGCCGTGAAGGCAAATATGTCACAGCCCGCAAAATTGAAGAGCGTCTGAACGCGCAGCTTCAAACAGACGTCAGTCTTCGTGTCGAACCGACT
Organism: Bacillus sp. EB106-06-01-XG163; assembly: GCF_058791615.1. Taxonomy (NCBI): domain Bacteria; kingdom Bacillati; phylum Bacillota; class Bacilli; order Caryophanales; family Bacillaceae; genus Bacillus; species Bacillus sp. EB106-06-01-XG163. The sequence continues at coordinate 469,920 of NZ_JBYTDS010000001.1, read as the reverse complement.
GCATCACCTGACGCATGGGTTGTTTCAGGACGCGGTGAGCTTCACCTGTCCATTTTAATTGAAAACATGCGCCGTGAAGGCTATGAGCTTCAAGTGTCTAAACCTGAAGTTATCATTAAGGAAATCGACGGCGTAAGCTGCGAGCCTGTTGAGCGCGTGCAGATTGACGTGCCTGAAGAGCATACCGGTTCTGTTATGGAATCAATGGGTGCGAGAAAAGGCGAAATGCTTGATATGATTAATAACGGAAACGGCCAGGTCCGCCTGATCTTTACCGTACCTTCACGCGGACTCATCGGCTATTCTACTGAGTTTCTGTCACTGACACGCGGTTTCGGTATCCTGAACCACACGTTTGACAGCTATCAGCCGATGCAAAAAGGCCAAGTCGGAGGCCGGCGTCAGGGTGTGCTCGTTTCCATGGAAAACGGAAAAGCGACATCTTACGGAATTCAAGGTATTGAAGACCGCGGCGTCATCTTCGTGGAGCCCGGAACAGAAGTATATGAAGGCATGATTGTCGGCGAACATAACCGTGACAATGACCTTGTCGTCAATGTCAGCAAAATGAAACAGCAGACAAACGTCCGTTCCGCTACGAAGGATCAAACGACTACGATTAAGAAAGCGCGCATTATGTCGCTTGAAGAATCACTCGAGTACTTAAACGAAGATGAATACTGTGAAGTAACGCCGGAATCCATCCGTTTAAGAAAGAAAATCCTGAATAAAAACGAACGTGAAAAAGCGGCGAAAAAGAAAAAAACAGCAGGAATGTCTTAATCACTTGCAGAATTTGAAAAGGTAGAACCCGAACGGAAAAGGGGAGGGGGATCCTTTTGAATGAAGTAAGTGAACGGCTGTCGTTCTTTGCGGCTCTTTACCAAGTGGATGAGCATCCGCTGACGGGAATGTGGCTGTTATACGGAACGATCGTCGTGCTTTCGGTGATTGTATTTAAACTCGGCTTTGCCAAACGGCTGCCGGTGTTGAAGGCTGCGGCAGTTTATCTCTTTCTCGTGCTCGGCTGCACAGTGCTGACTTTTTTCGGTGTGTTTCTGCCGGTCGGAGAAGGGCTTGTTGTCGCCGCCTTGATTTTGATCGTTTACAAAATCCGTCTGCACCAGTCCAAAAAAAGCCAGTCAGCTAAACCGCAATAAAAAAATGACCTTGCCTTCCGGCGGGTCATTTTTTATTCGGTTTATTTTTTCAGTTTATCTTTTTTCGCTTTTTGTCCGGGATGAAAGGAAAAGTGTCCGGTATTCAGCCGCGCCTCCGTTTTGACTTTGATTCGGTCATGGCATTCCCGGCACATATATGTATGAATCGGACGATTGCGGAGGCGTTTGGCTGTCAGTGTTTCATCATCAATTTGTTCGATTTTGTCGCAAATGGAACATTTTACTCTCATTGATTTTCACCTCTTTCACTATGACAAGCATTATAACATGGATGCCCCTCCTGCCAAAGGGAAAGAAAGCAGCGCCCTTCCTTTGGAGCGGGCGCTGCTTTTTACCGGCGGTTTTTCATATGATGATCCGATTGATCGTTCTGTTCGTTTTGCAGCTTGTTCTGGTCTCTTTGGTTCAGCTGATCATCATTCGATTGAGTCGGTGATTCTTTTTCATTGTCGGTCACATCATTCGGGACTTCCGGCATGACACGGCCGACGATGGCGGCAAGTTCGTCCAAAATGCCTGAAACGGGGCGGCCGGCCTTAATGTCGCTGCCCATGCCTCTCAGACGGGAAACCGTATCAGGATCAGCCACGACAACGGCATTGGCGCCGTAAGGATCGTTTTTTAACGCCTGGGCAACCGTGTATTTAATGCTCTCCACTTTGCTTCTTTCTAAATTGTCATCCACATCGATACCGACAACGGAGTATCTTCCGAGTACAACCGCGGTGGCATCTGAAATGCCGGGGATTTTTTCGGTTACCTCGACGAGATGCTTAGCGATGTCTGTCCGGCCGGGATTTTCAGCTGTCTCAGGAGCCGTATTTTTCACATGGATCGGTTTTGCATCGCGCTGATCGGCTGATTCGTTCTGAATATTGCGGCCGCGGCCGTCCTGTACAGCAGTGCAGCCGGTAAGGATAAACAAGGCTTGTATGATAATGAAAAGAATTCGCACGTCAGATTTCCTCCTTGAATGCTTTCATTTATTTTATTGTTGAATTAACCTTCTATCTTTATGCACCAAATCATATATTTTAGCAGGCATCCCCGTTATTCGCGGAAAGAGAAGCACACGATGGGCTTTGATCCTTATTTCAGGAGGCTGAGACTTGAGTAAAATTTATGTGTTAGATACGAATGTACTTTTGCAGGATCCTAACGCCATTTTTTCCTTTGAAGAAAACGAAGTTGTCATCCCCGCCGTCGTGCTGGAAGAGGTCGATTCAAAAAAGCGGTATATGGACGAGGTCGGGAGAAATGCGAGGCACGTATCTAAGCTGATAGACGGGCTCAGGGAGAAAGGAAGGCTGCACGAAAAAGTTCCGCTTGAAAGCGGAGGAACGCTCAGAATTGAACTGAACCACCGGTCATTTCACCAGCTCCAAGAAATTTTTATCGAAAAAACGAATGATAACCGCATTTTGGCGGTGGCAAAAAATTTAAGCCTTGAGGAGGAAACGAAAGAAAACGGCCGCCTCGTCATCCTGGTCAGCAAAGATGTGCTTGTCAGGGTAAAGGCGGATGCCATCGGGCTTTTGGCGGAGGACTTTTTAAACGACAGAGTCGTTGACCATGATGAAATATATAGCGGGTACAAAGATATATTTATGAATAAAGAGCGGTTTGCCTCGTTTTATAAAGACAAACAAATTTCAGTCAAGGAGCTTCAGCAGCATCAGGTTTATCCGAATCAATTTGTGCTGATGAAAGATGAATTAGGAGGATCTTCGTCTGCGGTCGGCATGACAGATAAGAAAGGCGAGACCGTAAAAAGACTCGTTTTCGATGATGAGCACGTGTGGGGTATCAGGCCGAAGAACGTCCAGCAGACAATGGCGCTTGAACTCCTGCTGAGGGAAGATATCCCGCTCGTCACCCTGATCGGAAAAGCGGGAACGGGAAAAACCTTGCTTGCTCTCGCGGCAGGGCTTCTGCAGACGGAGGATCTCGGTATTTATAAAAAACTGATCGTCGCGCGTCCCATCGTCCCGGTGGGAAAGGATATCGGATATTTGCCTGGCGAAAAAGAGGAAAAGCTCAAGCCGTGGATGCAGCCGATCTTTGATAATCTTGAATTTTTATTCAATGCGAAAAAGCCGGGTGAACTTGAAGCGATTTTGGCAGGAATCGGATCGATTCAGGTGGAGGCGCTGACATACATTCGGGGGAGAAGCATTCCGGATCAGTTTATTATTATTGATGAGGCTCAGAATTTGACGAGGCACGAGGTCAAAACGCTTTTGACTCGGGTGGGAGAGGGCAGCAAAATTGTCCTGATGGGCGATCCGGAGCAAATAGATCACCCATACTTAGACAGTTTAAACAACGGACTTGCTTATGTTGTAGAACGGTTTAAAGAACAAACCGTCTCCGGCAGCGTGAAGCTTGTGAAAGGTGAGAGATCCGGCCTTGCACAGCTTGCCGCCGATTTGTTATAAAACTTCGATTTCTGTGACGCCCGTTATCGGTTTTTCAAAGTCGCCGTCCACGTAAAAATGGACCGGGCCGCCGTCTTGAAGGGGTTTCCCCGCATCGCTGAAATGCGCGATTGCGTCCATCGCCTTTTCTAGCGGCACTTCGGTTCTTTCTGATTTTGAAATAAATGCGCACAGGACAGCGCTTTCTTTCGGCTCGGCATTTGCTAAAACAGCGCCGAGCTTCATGGCGAAGCTGCCGTTCATCAGTCTTTCTTTTTCATAACGTTTTTCGCTTTTTAAAGTCGGCGGCGAAATGCGCCCTTCTCTGATCACCCGTTCCGGATCAAGCGTATGCGCCTGGGTTTCTGCAGAGCCGTCCGGATGAACGGGCTGATTTTTTTCAAACGGAAACTTGCGGTCATCGAAAATCCAGACACTCGGATCAATTGTAATCGGATATGTAACATTGCCTTTTACCTGAATAACGCTCATGGTGAAGCCCCCCTTTACTTAAAGTATAAAAGTTTTCGCATGAATTGTCACTTTGCGTCGCAAATTAGATGTATACAACGGCAGCGAAGTGAGGATGATCGACATGGTATGCCGGCATTACCAAGAGCTGGACGCATTAGTTCAGGAAGCGAAAAAAAGGACCGAAGAAGGCAAAGTGGCAGACTATATTCCGGCTCTGGCTGAATCTGAACAAGACAGCCTTTCGGTCACGATTTATCATGCGGAAAATACATGTCTGACGGCAGGAGACGCCGACCGGACATTTACGCTGCAGAGCATTTCGAAAGTGCTTTCTCTGGCGCTCGTACTGATGGATTACGGAAAGGAAAAGGTGTTCAGCTGCGTGGGTCAGGAGCCGACCGGCGACCCGTTTAATTCCATGATTAAGCTTGAAACAGTGAATCCGGGCAAGCCTTTAAATCCGATGATTAATGCGGGAGCTCTCATCGTTACGGGTTTCATTAAAGGGCATTCGCCGAAAGACCGCCTGGATTACCTGCTCGGATTCATCAGAAGACTTGCGAATAATCAGGACATTACATATTGCAGACATGTCGCGGAATCAGAATTCAGTTCATCCATGATTAATCGGGCCATGTGTTATTACATGAAGCAGTATGACATTTTTAAAGGCGATGTTGAAGAGGTCATGGATTTGTATACAAAACAGTGCGCGATTAAGATGAGCAGTCTGGATTTAGCCAAAATCGGCTGTGTATTCGCCCTTGACGGCAAGCATCCGGAAACCGGGGAGCAGGTCATTAAAAAAGATGTGGCGAGAATCTGCAAGACGTTTATGGTGACATGCGGCATGTACAATGCGAGCGGGGAATTCGCGATCAAGGTCGGCATTCCCGCTAAAAGCGGCGTTTCGGGAGGAATCATGGGCATTTCGCCGTACAACTTCGGAATCGGTATATTCGGCCCGGCGCTTGATGAAAAAGGCAACAGCATCGCGGGTGTGAAGCTTTTGGAAATCATGTCTGAGAAATACAGGCTGAGTATTTTTTGAAACATTTTTTATCATAACATCTGCTTAAATTCTCTTGCAATTTCATCTGATACCCTTTATGATAAATAGAAGAATTAGGTACTCGCCTGGGGAACGGAGGGATACTTTTGGCTTCAGAGATTATAGTTGACCATCAGCAGAAAGCATTCGAGCTGTTGAAGTTAGATGCTGAGAAGATTTTGAAGCTGATCCGAGTACAAATGGATAACTTAACGATGCCTCAATGTCCTCTGTATGAAGAGGTCTTGGATACTCAGATGTTCGGACTGTCGAGGGAAATCGATTTTGCTGTCCGCCTGGGATTAGTTGACGAAAACGACGGCAAAGAGCTGCTGGACAGACTTGAAAGAGAACTGTCTGCTTTGCATGACGCGTTTACAGGAAAATAAATGATCAAACTCAAACTATTCAACGGTTTGGGTTTTTTTATAACCGTAAACCGTTTTTTGCATCTTCTTTTCGTAAGACGGTCTCTTAATCTGCATTTCATCCGAAAAACTATAAAGAAACTGCGTAAAATGTTTATGAATTATAGTAAAATATAATACGCAATAGGTATTAAACGTAAGCTTTAAGCAGGAAAGAGGATGTTATGTTTAAAAGAATGTTAAAATCTTACGATTATTCATTGATATGCGCTATCATTCTGCTGTGCAGTTTCGGATTGGTAATGGTATACAGCTCAAGCATGATTACCGCCGTTATGCGTTACGGCGTGAGCAGCGACTATTTCTTTAAACGGCAGCTGTTCGCCGTCATCGCGGGGTTTGTGCTGTTTATCATCGCGGCCGTTTTTCCGTACAAAGTGTTCGCCCATCAAAAGATTCAGAAATTCATACTGCTTGCGTCAGTGGCTGCGCTTTGCGCGCTGTTTGTTTTCGGACATGTTGCCGGAAACGCGCAAAGCTGGTTTAAAATTGGCGGAATGGCCATTCAGCCGGGGGAATTTGTCAAGCTGACCCTGATACTGTACCTTGCCGCGGTATACGCAAAGAAACAAAGCTATATCGATCAGCTTTTGACGGGGGTTGCGCCGCCGGTGATCGTCACCGTAGTCATTTGTGCGCTTATCGCCATTCAGCCTGACTTCGGAACGGCGATGATTATCGGCCTGATCGCATTTTGCGTCATTATGTGTTCGGGATTCAGCGGAAGGACCCTGCTCAGGCTGGTTCTCATGGCGGGAATCGTATTGCTCCTTGTCAGCCCGATCATCTATCTGAAATGGGACGATATTTTGACACCTGGGCGTATGAGCCGGTTTGAAAGCCTTGAAAATCCATTTAAATACGCCAGCACATCAGGCCTGCAGATTATAAATTCGTATTATGCGATCGGCTCAGGCGGTTTTTTCGGTCTCGGTCTTGGAGAAGGCATTCAAAAATACGGTTATCTGCCTGAATCGCATACAGACTTTATTATGGCGGTTATTTCAGAGGAGCTCGGCATTTTCGGCGTCCTGTTTGTCATTGTGCTGCTGGCTTTTGTCGTGTTAAAAGGTTTTTATATTGCGAGAAAATGTGAAGATCCGTTCGGGAGCCTTTTGGCAATCGGGATATCCAGCATGATTGCGATTCAGACCTTTATCAATCTCGGCGGTGTCAGCGGCTTAATTCCGATTACAGGTGTTCCGCTGCCGTTTATCAGCTACGGGGGCTCATCAATGTTGTTGTTATTAATGAGCGCCGGTATATTGGTGAATGTCAGCATGCATGTCAAGTACTCAGAAAAGAAGAAAAAGAGGGAGCCCGTTCCGTCTAAGGGGGTAAAAAGACGGCAGACGGAAAAATCTGTGTATCTCTAAAAAACAAGTGTATACACAGGGCGGATATTCCTTTATTATAAACTACATATTTATTAGGCCAAGGGGGAGAAAAGTTTGTCACAACAATCCATCCAAAAAGTGTTAGTAGCAAACAGGGGAGAAATTGCGATTCGGATTTTCCGGGCGTGCACAGAATTGAACATCAGAACGGTAGCCGTTTATTCAAAAGAAGATTCGGGCTCCTATCATCGCTATAAAGCGGATGAAGCTTATCTTGTGGGAGAAGGCAAAAAACCGATTGATGCGTATCTTGATATTGAAGGGATTATTGAGATCGCAAAAAGAAACGGCGTAGATGCCATTCATCCGGGCTACGGATTTCTCTCTGAAAATATCCAATTTGCGAGACGCTGTGAAGAAGAGGGCATCGTATTTATCGGACCGACGTCAGCGCATTTGGATATGTTCGGAGATAAGGTAAAGGCGAGGGAGCAGGCAGAAAAAGCCGGCATCCCCGTTATTCCGGGGAGTGACGGACCGGCTGAAACATTAAAAGATGTCGAACAATTCGCAAAAGTCCACGGATTTCCGTTTATTATTAAAGCATCGCTCGGAGGCGGAGGGCGCGGAATGAGAATCGTCCGAAGCGAAAGCGAATTGAAAGAATCGTTTGAGCGGGCCAAATCAGAAGCGAAAGCCGCATTCGGAAACGATGAAGTGTATGTTGAAAAACTGATCGAAAATCCTAAGCATATTGAAGTTCAGGTGATCGGAGATAATGAAGGCAATGTCGTCCATCTGTATGAGCGGGACTGTTCCGTTCAGAGACGCCATCAAAAGGTCATTGAGGTGGCGCCGAGTGTATCTTTGCAGCCTGAATTAAGGGACGAAATCTGTGAAGCGGCTGTGGCGCTTGCGAAAAATGTCGGCTATATCAACGCGGGGACCGTGGAGTTTCTCGTAGCGCGCGGTGAATTTTACTTTATTGAAGTGAACCCGCGCGTGCAGGTGGAGCATACGATTACGGAAATGATAACGGGGGTTGATATCGTTCAGACGCAAATCCTCGTCGCGCAGGGCCACGGACTGCACAGCCGTGCCGTCAATATCCCTGAGCAGAAAGACATTTTTACAAACGGGTATGCGATACAATCACGTGTGACCACTGAAGATCCGCTGAATGACTTTATGCCTGACACGGGTAAAATTATGGCTTACCGCTCAGGCGGCGGCTTCGGCGTCCGCCTTGATACGGGAAACAGCTTCCAGGGCGCCGTCATCACGCCTTATTATGATTCACTGCTTGTCAAGCTGTCGACATGGGCGCTGACGTTTGAACAGGCATCAGCGAAAATGGTCCGCAACCTGCAGGAATTCAGGATCAGGGGCATTAAGACCAATATTCCGTTTCTTGAAAACGTGGCAAAGCATGAAAAATTCCTGACGGGCCAATACGACACATCGTTTATCGACACAACGCCTGAGCTGTTTGTTTTCCCAAAACAGAAGGACCGCGGAACAAAAATGCTTTCCTATATCGGCAATGTCACGGTGAACGGTTTTCCGGGAATCGGGAAAAAAGAAAAACCTGCATTTGATAAGCCTCAGACCGTTACGTTAGGTATCGGGGAAAAGCCGGCAAGCGGTACGAAACAGATCCTTGATGAAAGAGGCGCTGAGGGGCTTGCAGACTGGGTGAAAGAGCAAAAATCCGTGCTCCTGACCGATACAACGTTCAGGGATGCCCATCAGTCCCTGCTTGCAACCCGGATCAGATCCAATGATTTGAAAAAAATCGCGAATCCTACGGCTGCCCTGTGGCCTGAACTGTTCAGCCTTGAAATGTGGGGAGGCGCGACATTTGATGTAGCGTACCGTTTCTTAAAAGAAGACCCTTGGAAGCGCCTTGAAGATCTTCGCAAGGAAGTGCCGAACACATTGTTCCAGATGCTGCTTCGTTCATCAAATGCCGTCGGTTATACAAACTATCCGGACAATGTCATCCAAAAATTTGTCCGGCAGTCAGCGGAGTCAGGTATTGACGTATTCCGGATCTTTGACAGCCTGAACTGGGTAAAAGGGATGACGCTGGCCATCGATGCCGTCCGTGAAACCGGAAAAGTGGCGGAGGCTGCGATTTGTTACACGGGAGATATTCTTGATAAGACCCGGACGAAATATGATTTGCAATATTATCTTTCTATGGCGAAAGAGCTTGAGGCGTCTGGTGCGCACATTCTCGGCATTAAAGACATGGCTGGTCTTTTGAAACCTCAAGCCGCATACGAACTTGTCTCAGCGCTGAAGGAAACGATTGATATTCCCGTTCATCTTCACACGCATGATACGAGCGGCAATGGCGTCTTTCTCTATGCCAAAGCTGTTGAAGCGGGTGTGGACATCGTGGATGTCGCCGTCAGCTCAATGGCGGGTCTGACTTCACAGCCGAGCGCAAGCGGATTTTATCATGCCCTTGAAGGAAACAGCCGCCGTCCTGAAATGGATGTCCGGCAGGTGGAAAGACTGTCGCAATACTGGGAATCCGTCCGTCAGTATTACAGTGAATTTGAAAGCGGGATGAAGTCTCCGCATACTGAGATTTATAATCATGAAATGCCGGGCGGCCAGTACAGCAATCTGCAGCAGCAGGCAAAAGGAGTCGGCCTCGGTGATCGCTGGAATGAGGTGAAAGACATGTACAGCGTCGTCAACCGCATGTTCGGCGACGTCGTGAAAGTAACACCTTCTTCCAAAGTCGTCGGAGATATGGCGCTTTACATGGTGCAAAACAATTTAACAGAACAAGATGTTTATGATAAAGGCGAAACGCTTGATTTTCCGGATTCAGTCGTTGAGCTCTTTAAAGGGCAGATCGGCCAGCCGCACGGCGGATTTCCGGAAAAACTGCAAAAGCTCGTTCTGAAAGGGCAGACGCCGATCACGGTAAGACCGGGTGAGCTGCTTGAACCGGTATCTTTTGAAGGCATTAAAGAAGAATGGAAAGAAACACATCATATGGAATTGAGTGATCAGGACGCAATCGCGTATGCTCTTTATCCGAAGGTGTTTACTGAATATGTTAAAACGGCGGAACGCTTCGGTGATATTTCCGTATTAGACACACCGACTTTCTTCTACGGCATGACACTCGGTGAAGAAATCGAAGTGGAAATCGAGCGCGGAAAAACGCTGATCGTGAAGCTTGTATCTATCGGTGAACCGCAGCCAGATGCGACACGTGTCGTTTATTTCGAATTGAACGGCCAGCCGCGCGAGGTGGTCATTAAAGATGAAAGCATTAAATCATCCGTACAGGAAAAATTAAAAGCAGATCGGACAAACCCAAGCCACATTGCGGCATCCATGCCGGGAACCGTCATTAAATTGTTAACGGAAACCGGGGCAAAGGTGAATAAAGGCGATCATCTGATGATTAATGAAGCGATGAAAATGGAGACGACGGTACAGGCGCCGTTCTCCGGGACGATACAGCAGATTCATGTGAAAAACGGTGAACCGATTCAGACAGGCGATTTACTGATCGAAATTGAAAAAGCGTAAAAAATGAACATAAAAAAACCTGATCCGCCCTCGTGTGCGATCAGGTTTTTTAGATGTAAAAAGGCCGAAGCTCTAATGCTTCGGCCTTTTCATGTGCCTCAGATGTACCGCTGTTTTGATTCATAGCGGAAGCGGGCGATTAATAATAAGAAATAGCATAAGACGCCGAACAGGCCGGCAATAAAGAGCGAATGGGCAAGTGCAAAGCCGGTGGCCATTTCTGAATAAACAACCATGATTCCGGAGAGCGCCTGTAATACAACAAAGGCAAGAGCCGCTATCCAGCCCCCAAGAATCTGTTTTTGGTCTTTGTAGGAGCGCACCGCATGTGCAAAAGCGACAAGAATCCATACGAACAGAAGCAGCGCTGCCGTTCTGTGGCCCATCTGCACCCATTCCTGAAAATGGGACGGAAGCCCGTGATTCAGCCTGCTGCAAAGCGGAACGTCAGGGCAGGCAAGGCTTGATTTCGTATGGCGCACATAAGCTCCCGTATAAACGACGATATACGTGTAAATCGAAAGGCCGATCATATGAAACTGCATTTTCCTGCCGATTCTGAGCGGCTTGACGAGCTTTTTGTCTGATTTATCAGCTTCGAATATGAGCAGCGTCAAAATCAGAACAGAAGCGAAAGAAATCAGCGATATGCCGAAATGAAGCGCCATAACGAGCGCATTTGATCCGAAAACAACCGCTAATGCGCCGAGAAGCGCCTGTAAAAATAAAAAGATAATGGACATAATGGCGAGAAAGGTTGTTTCACGGAAAACAGGCGTGACTTTTCTCCATGCCCAAAAAGCGAGACTCAGCACGAGAACGATTGAGACACCGCTTGCGAGTCTGTGGCTCCATTCAATGATAGAAGCGGCGTTAAGCTCCGGGAAAAACCGGCCGTGGCAAAGCGGCCACTGCCTTCCGCATCCGAGACCCGATCCTGTCTTTGTGACAAGAGCGCCGCCGATCAGCACGACGAGCATAACGAATGTCGTCAGCACGCCGAGCGCTTTCAAAGCTTTATTCATTTTACATTCACCTTCTTAACAAACTGGACAAAATGATATACGTACCAAGTGTAAGCGAATATGTGTTTTGTGGCAATTCTCAATTCTGTTTGTTCACAAAAATATAATAGAATCAGGACTTCTTAGATAATGGGGTTGATTATTCCAGATGGGTCTGATAGAAATAAAGTAACCGCTTTATTATGAAACCGGCGGATTTGGTAAAATTCATAAAAAGTTCACAAATAAATTCCTGTTTCTCGTTTAATATTTAAGAGGATGTTTTTTTACAGGTCATTATCTTGTATGATAGAGTTGCAGGTCTTAAAAAACCTGCTTTAGGTTTGTAAGGGAGGTTTACGTTATGGCTAATTCCAGAATTTTAAACGATACAGCTATAGACGGACAGATTGAAGAGACGACGGCATGGAAGGATTTCCTTTCGCTTATCAAAATAGGAATCGTCAATTCGAATTTAATTACGACTTTTACCGGCATGTGGCTTGCGTTACATATATCCGGTCTGAGTTTTTTAGGCAATTTAAACACCGTGCTTCTTACATTAATAGGATCTTCTTTGATCATCGCCGGTTCTTGTGCGGTTAACAACTATTACGACCGTGATATTGATCATTTAATGGAACGCACGAAAGTAAGACCGACGGTAACCGGAAAGATTCAGCCGAATCAAGCGCTGTGGTCAGGAATTTTACTCATTGCTTTAGGACTTATCATGCTTTTGATGACCACCGTGATGGCAGCAGTCATCGGTTTTATCGGCGTGTTTACGTACGTTGTTCTTTATACAATGTGGACGAAACGCCGTTATACGATTAATACGGTTGTCGGAAGTGTATCAGGCGCCGTGCCGCCGTTAATCGGCTGGACAGCGGTTGAAGGGCACATCGGTGTTGTCGCGTGGGTTTTATTCATGATTTTATTCATCTGGCAGATTCCGCACTTTTTAGCGCTTGCGATTAAAAAGACGGAAGATTACCGAGCTGCGAATATTCCGATGCTTCCGGTAGTGCACGGCTTTGAAGTGACGAAAAGACAGATTATCGTCTGGGTCGCATGCCTGCTGCCGCTTCCGTTTTTCCTCGGCAGTCTCGGTCTTCCGATCGTCATTCTCGGCACTTTGCTGAATGTCGGATGGCTTGTTCTCGGACTGATGGGATTCCGCATGAAAAACATCATGAAGTGGGCAACTCTTATGTTTGTCTATTCGCTTAATTACATGACCATTTATTTTGTAGCGATGGTGGTCTTTACGCTGTTTTAATTGAATAATGAGCTTGTTTGATCGCCAAAACAAACAATGACAACTAGTAAACGCCGCCTTGACCTTTTGTTTAATCAGGCGGCTTTGCTTTTATACATAGATGGAATTTTAAGTAAAAAATCTCATATTTTAAGAAATGAGGAAAAGAAGTATTTCGGCTGGAAGCAGATTTACTGCTTGTGCATCTCGTACTGATTCAAAAAAGGGGTTGGGTGAAATGTTAAAGCGTTGGCGTCTTTTATCATTATTAGCCTTAGTGCCGCTTTTATTGAGCGGCTGTGGAAAACCGTTTCTGTCCACACTCAAGCCTGCCGGCGAAGTGGCTGATAAACAATATGATCTGACGGTGCTCAGCACACTTATCATGGTTGTCGTCGTTGCGGTCGTAGCAGTTATTTTCTTTTACGTCATTGTGAGATTCAGACGGTCGCGTATAGGGGAAGACACGATACCGAAACAGGTGGAGGGGAACCGTTTTTTAGAAATCACCTGGACCGTTATTCCGATCCTGCTTCTGATTATTCTTGTCATTCCGGTTGTCATCGATACATTGGCGCTGGCGGATACGTCGCCGATGGATAAGAAAAACCGTAAAGCAGAGGATGCGCTCGTGATTAATGTAAGGGCGAATTTATACTGGTGGGAATTCGAGTATCCTGATTACGGGTTTGTGACAAGTCAGGAGCTGATCGTTCCCACAGATGAACGCGTCTATTTCAAGCTGAAGTCCTCAGATGTGAAACACTCTTTCTGGATTCCGTCAGCCGGGGGAAAAATCGATACGAATACGGATAATGACAATACTTTCTTTCTGACCTTCGATTCTAAACGCAGCAAAGAAGCGGGAGAATATTTCTTCGGGAAATGCGCAGAGCTGTGCGGACCTTCACATGCGCTGATGGATTTCAAAGTGAAACCGCTGCCGTCAAAAGAATTTAAACAATGGACGAAAGCGATGAAAAATTATAAGCATACAACAGATTCCGGTTTAGCCGCGCAAGGAGAAGAGCTGTTTAAGGAAAAAAACTGCCTGAGCTGTCATGCGGTTGAGCCCAATGATAAACGGGCTGAAGCGGCAAGAACGGCTCCGAACCTCGCTACCTTCGGTGAACGGGTCAAAGTGGCCGGCATTAAGGATGCGGATAAAGAGAATATAAAAGCCTGGCTGAAAAATCCGGACAGCATTAAACCGGGCAATAAAATGACAGGCACTTATCCGAAGCTCTCGGACGCTGAAACGGATGCGCTGTATGAATATTTAAAAGGGCTGAAAGCGGAGAACAAGTGAGGACAGGGAGATATCAGGGGGGAGGTCGTAAATGATGAATACGCTTACAGGACAGCAAAGAAAAAGCTCTTTGCTTTGGGATTATTTGACGACGGTTGACCATAAGAAAATCGCGATTTTATATATGATCGCCGGGGGATTTTTCTTCGTCGTCGGCGGACTTGAGGCCATGCTTATCAGGATTCAGCTCTTGAGGCCGGGGAACGATTTTATGGGTGCTCAGCAGTTTAATGAAATTATGACGATGCACGGCACGACAATGATCTTCCTGGCGGCGATGCCGCTGTTATTCGGGCTGATGAACGCGGTTGTGCCGCTTCAGATCGGGGCGCGTGACGTATCGTTCCCATTTTTGAATGCGCTCGGATTTTGGCTGTTTTTCTTCGGAGGCATCTTTTTGAATCTGAGCTGGTTTTTAGGAGGCGCTCCTGATGCAGGATGGACGTCGTACGCGTCGCTTGCGCTGAATTCGAAAGGGCACGGCATAGACTTTTTCGTGCTCGGCCTACAAATATCAGGCTTAGGTACGCTGATTGCGGGGATCAATTTTCTCGCCACGATTATTAATATGAGGGCGCCGGGTTTGACGTATATGAGACTGCCGCTGTTTACGTGGACGACATTTGTGGCGTCGGCACTCATTTTATTCGCATTTCCTCCGCTCACCGTCGGTTTGGCGCTGATGATGCTGGATCGTTTGTTCGGAACGAATTTCTTTAATCCTGAATTGGGCGGCAATACGATAATCTGGGAGCATCTGTTTTGGATTTTCGGGCATCCGGAAGTATACATTTTGATTCTTCCAGCCTTTGGGATTTTTTCAGAAATCATTCCCGTATTTGCGAGGAAACGTCTGTTCGGTTATTCGTCTATGGTCTTTGCGATCGTGCTGATCGGCTTTCTCGGGTTCATGGTTTGGGTTCACCATATGTTTACGACGGGACTCGGACCGATCGCTAATGCGATATTTGCGGTTGCGACGATGGCGATCGCGGTGCCTACGGGCATTAAAATTTTCAACTGGCTTTTGACCATCTGGGGAGGAAATGTCAAATTCACGACGCCTATGCTGTATGCCGTCGCCTTTATTCCTTCTTTCGTACTCGGAGGAGTCACGGGTGTCATGCTGGCGGCCGCAGCGGCAGATTATCAGTTCCACGATACGTATTTTGTCGTAGCGCATTTCCACTATGTCATTATCGGCGGCGTTGTGTTCGGCATCCTGGCGGGCGTGCATTTCTGGTGGCCGAAAATGTTCGGGAAGGTGCTTCATGAAACGATGGGGAAAATTTCGTTCGTCTTATTTTTTATCGGGTTTCATCTTACCTTCTTCATTCAGCATTTCCTCGGTTTGATGGGAATGCCGCGGCGCGTTTACACATATCTGCCCGGCCAGGGGCTTGATACCGGCAACCTGATCAGTTCAATCGGCGCGTTTTTCATGGCGGGCGCGGCTGCTTTACTCGTCGTCAATATTATTTATACCTCAATAAAGGGGAAATACGTCGGGAACGACCCGTGGCTGGACGGTCGTACGCTTGAATGGGCGGTCTCTTCGCCGCCGCCGGAATATAATTTTAAACAGCTTCCGTTTGTCCGGGGACTTGACCCGCTGTGGATTGAAAAGCAGGCCGGAAATGAAGGGATGGCGCCTGCAGAGCCTGTAGAGGACATTCATATGCCGAACGGCTCCATCATGCCGTTTATCATATCTTTCGGGCTGTTTGTCGCAGCGTTCGGGTTTTTATACCACTCCGATTATTCATGGGGGCTTCCGGTTATCTTCATAGGGCTCGGCATCACATTCTTTACCATGCTGCTTCGCTCTGTGGTCGATGATTACGGCTATCATATTCACAAAGAAGATCTGCCGAATGATGATAAAGGGGTGAAGGCGTAATGCAGCTGCAGGAAAAAATGACGGCTGAAACCTTTCCGGCTTCTCCTGAAAAAGCAACGCTGGAGGGGAAAAATAAGTTTTTGGGATTTTGGCTGTTTCTCGGCGGGGAAACGGTTCTGTTCGCCTCGCTATTTGCAACATTCCTTGCTTTACGGGAATCTAAAGCCGGAGGGCCGTCAACGGCTGAGATGTTTGAGCTGCCGATCGTATTTATCGCGACGATGCTTCTTTTAACGAGCAGCTTAACGAGTGTGTATGCGATGTATCATATGAAAAATTTCTCCTTTAAAAAAATGCAGGTGTGGCTTTTGGTTACCGTTTTATTGGGAGCAGGATTTTTAGGGGTAGAAATCTATGAATTTATGCATTACACTCACGAATTCGGCTTTACCATTACAAGCTCTGCGCTCGGCTCAGCGTTTTACACGCTCGTCGGCACACACGGAGCACACGTGGCGTTCGGGCTGTTGTGGATCAGCGCGCTCATGATCCGGAATGCAAAAAGAGGGCTCAGCCTTTATAATGCGCCGAAATATTATGTGGCCAGCTTATATTGGCATTTTATCGATGTCGTGTGGGTCTTTATCTTTACCGTTGTATATTTGATGGGGATGGTGGGATAACGATGGACGATAACAAAAACAGAGGGACTGTCAGTACGGATCTCGAATATCGAAAAAAGAAAAATGCCGAGGAGATGAAATATCAGGTCATATCCTTCGGTTTGATGATCGGCCTTACGCTTGTCGCGTTTTTGACGGTGGCTGCTGACGGCATTGCCGGATGGTTTACGATGCCGTTTCTGATCCTGCTTGCGGTCATCCAGGTCATCTTTCAGCTGTTTTACTTTATGCATATGAGCCAGAAGGGGCATGAAGCGCCGTCATTATTTCTGTATTCGGGAATATTTGTCGCGTTTATCACCGTGCTTGCATTTGTCACGATTATTTGGTGGTAATCGGGACGGCGGGGAGTGAGAGATTTGATTAATTTGGAAATGTTCGGGTTTCGCGCAATGTGGAGCCCGTATCTGTTTTGTATAACTGCCGTGATAACAGGTGTTTACTTTTACTGGTGCAGCCGGCATAAAGGACGTGTGTCCGCTAAGGAGAAGGTGCTGTTTGTGCTTTCCGCGCTATTTTTTTACGCGGCTGCGGGAAGTCCGGTTGATTTATTGGGCCATGTGATGTTCAGCGCCCATATGGCGCAGATGGCGGTTCTGTTTTTAGTCGTACCGCCGCTGTTGATTTCCGGAATTCCCGGCTGGGCATGGAAAAAACTGATCTTCCGTCCTGTCGTAAAGCCGCTGTTTTCGTTCTTTTCAATGCCGCTTATCGCATTAGTGCTGTTTAACGGTATTTTTTCAATGTATCACATTCCGTTTATATTTGATTTCGTCAAAACGGATTCGCTGTATCACACGCTGATGAACGGACTCATCTTTGTAACGGCGTTTTTTATGTGGTGGCCGCTTGTGCATAAGGTGGACGGTCTGCCCCGTCTCAGCGGTTTAATGAAGCTGGGGTATATTATGGGAGACGGGATTTTGTTAACGCCGGCCTGCGCGCTCATTATGTTCAGCGGGGCGCCCATGTATGCCACGTATACAGATCCGGCGGCTTGGGCCGAAGCAATGAAGCTTTGCGTTCCTTTAGATTTGCTGGAGGAGATCCCTTTATCCGGGCCGGAGATGTTTAACACGCTACCTCCTTTGGAAGATCAGCAGCTTGGGGCAGTGCTGATGAAAATCATTCAAGAGGCGGTCTACGGAACATATTTGGCTGTCATCTTTTTTCAGTGGGTCAGAACGGAACGGGAAAAAGATACGCTGTCAGAGCCGCCGTATATCGAGCATACCGTCTCATAAAAAAAGTACAGCAGAATATGCTGTACTTTTTTATTACATTTGCACTGTTTTTAATGACTCTTCCAATTCAAGCAGTAAAGCTTTGCTTTCAGCGACGACATGTTCCGGAAATTCTTCAGCGCTGCCGTATTCTACGCCGTGCGGATAATAATGCTTTCCTAAAAGAGGGGCCTTCAGCTGAATCACGGCCCGGCTGCCGCCGACATCGCCCTCTTTTGCCGTTCCTTGAATCCGCAGATAAAATGTCCCCTCAGGTACTGAAAACTTTTTGTCGTAAGTCACTCTTTCATAATCCCATTGTCCAGCCAGAATGACCCCTTTACCTTCCATCAGATCATTCAAGCGGCTGAGCTCCGCTGTTACCCCTTCAAGACCGCTGTTTTCAAACTTCAAACCTTCCCCCTCCTTTTAAAAATGCCCTTTCCTGACAATCATAGTATGAAAGCGTTACACTTTCAATGATTCATACGGTGAAAGTATGCAAAAAGAAAAATTTGACGACAATAGTAGCAGAAAAAAGGAGGAATTCCGCAATGACAAAGATCAATAAGCTCATGACGTCAGACTTGCAATATTGTACAGTATTAGATAATGTATATGAAGCTGCGGTGAAGATGAAAGACGCAGATGTCGGCGCCATTCCGATAGTGGATGAAGACGGCGCCACACTTGTCGGGATCGTGACAGACAGAGATCTCGTATTACGGGGAATTGCTTCAAAAAAGCCGAACTCTCAAAAAATAACCGACGCAATGACAGAGCGGGTTATCAGTGCAGAAGAAGACGCCTCTGTGGAGGAGGTGCTCCATTTGATGGCTGAACATCAGCTCAGAAGAATTCCCGTCACAAAGGATAAAAAACTGGTCGGCATTGTTACGCTCGGCGATCTTTCGTTGGCCGAGCAATCAAATGAGCAAGCAGGCCGAGTGCTGTCTGACATTTCTGAAGACGGCGGTCCGGAGGGGTTTATCCATTAAACATAAATCACGGACGATGCAAATAGGCTGTACTGTATAAGAGTAAACAAAAACAGAACGGTTTGAACATATGGGGGTGAGAGGTTGAAAAATATCGCAAGGGCTCTCGTTATCCTTTTGCTTATTTACGGAGCGTATGTTCTGTTTATACAATATGGATCGGCTCCTCAGAAAAAGACGGATCAGGAGGAGCCTCAGGTTTCCAATGAAGAAGAGAGCGGAAAACGGCTGAAAATGCCGTCATCCGGACTGCTTTCTCTCATGGGGAAATCTGCCGCCGATGTGAAAAAGAAACTTGGGGAACCGTCCCGGAAAGATCCTTCTGCCTACGATTACGAGTGGTGGGTGTACAACCAGGGGAAAGACCAATACGTACAAGTCGGTATTTTGAATGATAAAGCCGTGACTTTATACGCTTCGGGAAGCGGCATCAACGCAAAACCGTTTAAGATCGGCGAATCGACTGGCGAAGTTTTTAAAACGACGCAGGTTTCTCCTTTTGTCAATGTGACTGACAAGGGAAACACGTATCGGTTCGAGTTTTCTGAAGAAGATATCAATACCCGTCCCACCGTTAAGATAGGCGGAATGTATGTTCAGCTGTACATGGACAAATTTGACGGGAATCTGTCAAGCATCAGGGCATTTGATGCGGAAACACTTGTGAAACAAAGGCCGTATGAGGTCATGTACAGAGGAAAGCTGACAGAACCCGAGCCTGTTTCTGATAAAAAATGGAACGACATTGAACGAGCGAGTGAGCAGCAGATTCTCGATATTACAAATGTCATCCGCGTAAAACACGGACTTGCAAGGCTGAAATGGGACGAAGGCGCCGCAAAAGTGGCATTCGGTCACAGCAAGGACATGAAGGATAACAAGTATTTCTCTCACGTCTCAAAGAAATACGGGACTCTGAAGGACCGCTTGGAAAAAGGCGATGTGAAATACCGGGAGGCCGGTGAAAATATTGCCTACAACTATGTGGACGGTCCTGCAGCCGTTGAGGGCTGGCTGAACAGCGAAGGCCACAGAAAGGCGCTGTTAAGCCCGGATTATACGCACCTCGGTGTCGGCGTTGATCAGAAGTATTATACGCAAAACTTCATTAAGCCTTGGCAGTAAAAAACCGCAGAGGGGCGCGTCCCCCGCGGTTTTTTTATGTTTTTTCGCGAGCGGCGCTCCTGTTGAAAAAAATATACCTGCTTTTTTTCGCAATTTAGGCGAACATTAAGGCGCATGAACCGATACATTATAGCAGGCAAAACTTTTCGGAGGGGGTGAGAATTGTGGCGAATCAGCAATCACGGCAATCAATCGATGATTTTAAACAATTCGTAAAAAAGCATCCCAAACTGATCCAAAATGTTCGCAAGGAACAAAGAAGCTGGCAGGAAGTCTATGAAAACTGGGTTCTTCTGGGCGAGGATGATCCGATATGGGACCCTTTTAAAGACGAGGCCGTTCAGCCTTCTTCCGACGCGGAAACCAAACAGGAACCAGCTGAAAAAAACGATTTCGTTTCAAAAATGGTCACTGCCGTCAAAAAGATGGATATCAACCAAATGAATGAGCAGATCAATAAAATGAGCCAATCCATTTCATCATTGCAAAGCCTTTTAAGCCAATTTTCGGGGAGCAGCACGAAGCAGCCCCGGCAAGGCTCCGGACAACATCCTTTTTCGTTCAGAAAGGATTAAAGAAGGGGATCGTGTATGCGAAAAGAGGTTCAGGAATTCATATCCGCAGATGAGGAACGGAAACGGTTTATACGGCAGCGTCCCGTCTGGTACCGCAGACTTGCGAGAAAACCGGACGATCTCAATTCCTTTCAGCTTGACATGATGAATTTTTATGAAAAGACGATACCGCATCGGGTAAGCCAATTCTCAAACGGGATTCAAATGGCGCAGATGATGATGCAGATGGTTCACGCCATGCGTTCACAGGATTAAAAAGCGTTTAAACGCCGCATTTTCCAATTGGGTGGTTTCATGGTAAACTAGCAACTGGAGGTGCGTATTTATGTATGCAACAATTGAGTCCGTCAAGCTTCAAAGTGAAGCGGAGCAGCTTGCCGGCATGATTCTGCAGTCTGAGACGGCTGAAAATTACCGCGATTGTTACAAGCGTCTCCGTGAAGATGAAGAGGCAGGGCGGATCATTCGTTCTTTTATGAGCGTTAAAGAGCAGTATGAGGATGTGCAGCGCTTTGGCAAATACCATCCTGATTATAGAGAGATTTCCCGCAAAATGAGAGAAATGAAACGGGAACTGGATTTAAACGATAAGGTGGCCGAATTTAAAAAAGCGGAGACTGAGCTTCAGTCGCTGCTTGACGAGATCAGCATTGAACTCGGAACGGCCGTCTCGGAGCATGTAAAAGTTCCGACGGGGAATCCTTATTTTGACGGCCTGTCATCCTGCGGCGGCGGGTGCGGTTCCGGCGGCGGCTGCGGATGCAAAGTTTCCTGACGAGACGGCCGTCTCGTCTTTTACATAAAATGAACAGAAAGTCAGGCGGGTGATCATGATGGAAAATAAGCGCCAAGGCATAATCGTATATCTGCATTCCTTAAAACACAGCAAAATGCTGAGAAAATTCGGCAACGTTCATTATGTTTCCAAGCGGCTGAAATACGTTGTGCTGTATTGCGATATGGACCTAATCGAAAAAACAATGGAAAAGATTTCTTCTTATTCATATGTGAAGAAGGTAGAGCCTTCTTATAAACCTTTTTTAAAGCTGGAATTTGAATCAAAGCTTGATAAGGCGAAAGAGTACGATTATAAAGTCGGTATATAAAAAAATCCCCGCAGATACCTGCGGGGTCCTTCTATTCCTTAACAAGTTAAGGAGAAGGAAAAGGGAGAGGAGAAACCGGAGGAAGAACTTATGGGGAAACGTAAGTCTTCTCCGCGGTTGGCAACAACATCATTCATTGATGCTGTTACACGTAGTCTTGACAGGAATGTGAATATGTATACACGTTTTTCACGTTCATTGTTTGAAAGAATGCTTTATGATAAGATAGGGATTGTTTTGATACATAACGGCTCAGCCGATGAGAAACATCAAAGTTTTCAGAAAAAGTGGTGTGAATAATGAGAGTAATTTCCGGTTCAAGAAAAGGACGAGCCTTAAAGGCTGTGCCGGGCACATCAACAAGGCCGACGACGGATAAAGTAAAAGAGTCTATTTTTAATATGATCGGCCCGTATTTTGACGGAGGAACGGGGCTTGATTTGTTTGCGGGGAGCGGCGGTCTCGGGATTGAAGCGCTGTCGCGCGGATTTGACCGCTGTATCTTTGTGGATCGTGATTTCAAAGCCATCCAAACGGTAAAAGCGAATATCAAAGCGCTTGATCTGCTGTCTTCAGCGGAAGTATACCGCAATGATGCAGAGCGGGCCCTCTATGCCGCGGCGAAACGGGAAAAAGGTTTTGACGGAATTTTCTTAGATCCTCCGTATAAGGAACAAAAGCTGAAAGCGCTTATCGAAATGATTGATGAGCAGAACATGCTGAATGAAGACGGTTTTGTCGTAGCCGAGCATGATAAAGCCGTTGCGCTTCCTGAAGCCGTCGGCGCGCTTTCTGTAACAAGAAGGGAAATTTACGGGCTTACAGGAGTGACGATATACCGAAATAGGGGGTAATGATGTGGCAAGTATAGCTGTATGTCCCGGAAGTTTTGATCCCGTCACCTACGGACATCTGGACATTATCAGACGGGGGGCAAACGTGTTTGAGCAGGTGTACGTATGCGTGCTCAATAATTCTTCTAAGCAGCCGCTGTTTACAGTAGAGGAACGATGTGAGCTGTTAAGAGAAGTGACAAAAGACATACCGAATGTTACGGTCGAGACGTCACAGGGACTGTTAATCGACTATGCGAAAAAAAAGCGGGCGAAGGCGATTATCAGGGGGCTCAGAGCCGTTTCTGACTTCGAATATGAGATGCAGGGGACTTCCGTCAACCGCGTGCTCGACGAATCAATAGAAACTTTTTTTATGATGACGAACAATCAGTACTCTTTTTTAAGTTCAAGCATCGTAAAAGAAGTCGCAAAATATAACGGGCCTGTTTCAGAGTTTGTTCCTCCGGAAGTTGAACAGGCGCTGATGCAGAAATTTAAAGGATGAGAAGCGCTGATTGGCGTCTCATCCTTTTTTTGTCCGTGCTGACAGCCTGTAACAATAAATCAATGCGTATACGGCGAGAGCTGTCAGCGTGATGGCGGGACCGGTTTCAACAAGTGTATTCCATCCGCTGACGGCAGCAGATCCTGCGTCCTGATCGCGGAAAGGGAGGAATACGGACTGGTAAGGTTCGTCCAACGCAAGGTAAAGCGGCTTCCACAGTAAGAGAATAAAGAGTGCGGCATAAATGCCCTGAAGGATACGCGCCGCGAAAAACGGTTTAAAGCGGATATCTGTTTCCGATAAAATGCCGGCTACCTGGGCCTGTACGGAAAGGCCGCTGAACCCGAGAATAAAACTCACAATCATGGCTTTCGGCAGCAAGGCGGCATCAGCTTCACTGACCAGCTTGCTCCCAAGTGTAATTTCAAACATTCCGCTGATAAGAGGGATGTCCAGATTTGCCGGAAGATGAAAAAGCGAAAGCAGCGCGTTTGTAAATACAGAAAGCACATCCATGACTTGTACGATTGATAATAACCGGCTGAACACCGAAAACAATATAATAAAACCGCCCACCATCAGCAAGGTTTGTACAGAAGAGGTGACGGCGTCGCCCAAAATTTTTCCGAGCGGCCGCTTTTCCGAAAGCCGCGCCTTGTGGAGGGCCAGAAATGCTTCCTTCAGAGAAGGGAGAGCGATCGTCTTTTTACCGGTATACGCCGCTTCTTCTTTCCGTCCGTATGAACGCATCGTCAGGCCGACGGCGATGTTTCCGAGATAGTGAGCCGATGCCAGCAGAATGCCGAGAGACGCGTTATGAAAAAAGCCGACTGCCACAGCCGCAAATATAAATAACGGATTGGATGAATTGGTAAAAGAGACGAGGCGTTCAGCCTCTACTCTGGAGATTTGTTTATCCTGGCGCAGCCGTGCAGTCAGCTTCGCGCCGGCCGGATTGCCTGAAGCCATGCCCATAGCCAGTACAAATCCGCCGACTCCCGGCACTCTGAAAATGGGACGCATAAAGGGTTCGAGTAAAAGGCCGACAAATTTGACAATGCCGAATCCGATTAAAAGCTCAGATAGAATAAAAAACGGAAGCAATGAAGGAAAAACTACCTCCCACCACATGGAAAGACCGGTTTTGGAGGCTTCGAATGAGGCCTGAGGGTGTGAAATAACCGTAGCCGTCAAAAAAATGAAAAACAATGAAATCAAAAATGTATGAAACTTAGACAAATTCATTCTTACCTCCCCGATGCTAAAATTGCACACTGACATTTATATCATGATAAAATATAGAACAGACCTTAAAGGCGGCCGGGCAAGTACCTATTTGTCATCCTGTACTAATATACGAGCATAGGGGTTCAATTTAGACCATAGAATTCATGTATAGGATGTCTATTAGGGGGTTCGTCGCGTTGGCCAAACCTACAATCGGGTTAGCGTTAGGTTCGGGAGGGGCAAGAGGCATCGCTCATCTCGGAGTGTTATCCAGTTTACATAAGCATCAGATTCCAATTGATATGATTGCCGGCAGCAGCATGGGAGCGTTAGTCGGGAGCTTTTATGCGGCCGGGCATGACGTGGCCACGATGAAAAAAGTCGCCAAAGCATTTAAGCGGCGGCTGTACGCGGATTATACGATGCCGAGGCTCGGATTTTTAAAAGGAGACCGCATCAGGCAGCTCGTTCATGCCTATACGTACGGCAAGCCGATAGAAGAACTGCGGATCCCGCTCGGCATCGTGGCCTGCGACCTTCAGACCGGCGAAAAACTCGTTTTTACGAAAGGTTCAGTGTCCGAAGCCGTCCGCGCGAGCATCAGCATACCGGGCGTTTTCGTCCCGCAAAAAATGAACGGACGTATGTTAGTCGACGGCGCGGTGGTCGACAGAATCCCGGTTTCCGCCGTAAAAGATATGGGTGCTGATATCGTCATCGCCTCTGACGTATCCCGGGTGAAAAAAACGGAAAAGGCGGCACATATTTTTGATGTAATCATGCAAAGTATGGATATACTGCAAAATGAATTGGTCCGTCACCAGACCATTGCCGCAGACGTCATGATCCGCCCTTCTCTTGAATCATTCAGCTCAAGTTCTTTTGCCAACATTGATCATATGATCACAGCGGGCGAAGAAGCCGCAGACCGGATGATCGGCCGGATTAAACAAGAAATAGAGAACTGGGAGGGCTAACTCATATGAAAGCAAAACATTTTCGCTGGGTGTTTATCATCCTGATCTTATTAATCGCTGTTACATTTATTAAGCTTCCGTATTACATCACACAGCCGGGAGAAGCATCAGAGCTGAGACCGCTGATTAAGGTGGACGGAGGCTATCCTGAAAAAGGAAGCCTTTCCTTGATGACTGTCAAAGTAGGCCCCGCCAATCCGTATACATATCTTTGGGCGAAAGTGCATCCTTACGAAGAAATCGTCCCTGATGAAAGCATAAAAGAAGAGGGCGAATCGGACTCGGATTATATGAAGCGCCAGCTGCAAATGATGAAAAGCTCCCAAGAAAACGCGGTCATTGCCGCTTATCAAAAAGCCGGGAAACAGGTGAAATACTCATTTAACGGCATTTATGCCAGCTCAGTCGTCTCTGACATGCCGGCAAAAGGAAAAATAGAGGTCGGTGATAAAATCATCAGCGCGGACGGGAAAACATACGAATCCGCTGAAAAGCTGATTGATTATATCAGCAGCAAAAAAGCGGGGGAAAAAGTAACGTTTCACATTGAACGGGACACGAAAGAAAAGACCGTTGACATTGTGCTGAAATCATTCCCGGACGACCCGAAAAGAGCGGGAATCGGTGTCGCATTATATACGGACCGGAACGTGAAAGTGAAGCCGGATCTTCATTTCAGCATTGAAAACATCGGCGGGCCTTCTGCGGGTCTCATGATGTCTTTAGAAATTTACAACCAGCTGACAAAACCTGACGAAACAAAAGGCTATAATATAGCCGGAACGGGGACAATCGACGTGGACGGCAAAGTCGGACCGATCGGCGGAATCGATCAGAAAGTCGTCGCCGCAGACAAAGCGGGAAAAGATATTTTCTTTGCGCCGAATCAAAACGGAGCTGAAAATTCTGATTACAAAAATGCGGTAAAAACGGCGAAAGCAATCAAGTCCGATATGAAAATCGTCCCTGTCGACACCATGCAGGACGCACTTGACTATTTGGATCAGCTGAAAGTAAAAAGCACCTGATACAGACAGGTGCTTTTTTTACGCATTCAAAAAACACTTTTCGTCTTCATCATAGCGGATCGGCGCTTGTGAAAATTCCTGTTTCTCAAACAATGTGCGTTCAGGTTCGTTTATCGGCAGGCTGTAAACCCGTCCCGCCAGTATGTCCAGATCCAGAGCGGGATGAGAGAAAGAAGAGAGCTTGCTGACGAGAGGTGCGGTAAGCTCTTTTTTCTTTGCCGACAGGTACGCCTGTCCTTTTTTCGTCATTCCGAGAAGACGGATATAAGGAGCGCTTGAAGGCTGCAAGAGCCGATGCATGTCTTCTTTTTTCGTCCGTGTCAGAATGTGCGTGTTCATCCGCTGCAGCCTCGTCCACGTGTATCGTTTTGTTTTCAATCGTTCCATCATTTCGCGATAGGATCGGGCTTGTCTGATGGTGCGCAGAATTCTGTGCTCAAGGCCTTCTTCCACTTCATAGATTCGGCTCAATTCTTCAGCGGAAAGAGTGCTGAGGCTGTATTTTACATATGAAAAATAGTCTTCCGTGCTGTGCCATATTCCGTATGATTTTCTGTATGCCTCCAGCTCACGCGCAGACGCTTCCGGGAGAAAGCTCCTTGCGGCCGCCGTTCCTTTTTCTATCAGCGCTTTCCGGATGCTTGTTGCGCTGGCTATCCGGCTGTTATCTCCGGGAAGCTCGGCGTCATGATATTGGGAAGCGATTCTGGCTGTCGTATAAGGCTTCATAGCGGAACCGGAGGTGTGTATCGCTCTAACATAGTGAAAACCGAGAATATTGTTCGGCTTGGACAAATCGAGCATGTCCCGCCCTTTGAATATGTGTGAAAAAGCTTTTGAGGCGGCGGCCGGATAGCTGAGACCCTTTTTCAGCTCCTCTTTCAGAATCAGGCTGCAGTCATCTTCCTTTCGGCTGAACGCTTCAGACGCTTCAAGAAAGGATTCGATCCGCCCGTTTTCGCTGCCGAAAAACAAGCTGCTGCATCCTAAATGATGAAGAAGCGAAACGCTGCCGCGCGCGAATAATTCCGCTTTTTGTACGGCATATATATAAGGGAGCTCAATGACGATATCCACGCCGTTTTCCAGCGCCATTTTTGTCCGGGCCCACTTTGAGACGGCGGCCGGTTCCCCGCGCTGCAAAAAAGGGCCGCTCATCACCGCCGCCGCGACGCTGCTGTCCGTTTTGATTTTTGCTTGTTCCGCATGATAGCGGTGTCCATTATGAAAGGGATTATATTCAACAACCAGGCCGACTGCTTTCATATTTGTCCCGCCTTTCTTGCTATGTTTTGCTTCGTGTGGTACATTTGCAAATGAAGTGCATATTTTAGTCCGTTTCGTTTAGTGTATGCATAGCCTATCCGGCTGTCAACGATTGCATGACGGCGGCATTATGCTGTAAAGAAAAAATATTGACAAAAACATTCTGAAAAGCTATAATCATGTTTGTTGCTTTCCTGAGGTGATACAAATGAAATGGACGATTTATCAGCTTCATCAAATGGCGAAAAAGAGCTTTGAATTTGATGAAACAGTTGAGTTAAATGAGCTGACAAAATTGAATTCTGACATCCGCCGCATTTCTCCCGTCCGGGTGAAGGGCCGCGCGGAGATTGAATCCAAGCAAGTTTCGTTTGACTTTACGATTTCAGGCGAAATGGTTTTGCCGTGCTCAAGAACTTTAGTTGATGTGCCGTATCCATTTACAATCGCGACAAAAGAACTGTTTAGATTTCATAAGTCGGATGATATAGAAGATGAGGACGTTCATTTTGCTGAAGACGATACCGTCGACTTAACTCCGATCATAAAAGAAGAGATTCTTTTAGAAATTCCTATGCAAGTCTTTTGTGAAACTGAACAAAAAGAAGGAGCCGCTCCCCAAGTGGGGAAGGATTGGCAAGTGATTTCTGAGGAAGACAAGAAAAATCAAATCGACCCCAGACTTGCGGATCTGAAAAAGCTCTTAACACAAGATGATGAATCTTAACTCTTTAAGGAGGTGGGAATAATGGCTGTACCTTTTAGAAGAACTTCTAAAATGAAAAAAAGATTGCGCCGTACACATTTCAAACTAAATGTACCTGGTATGACAGAATGCCCGTCATGCGGAGAGATGAAATTGTCTCACCGTGTATGTAAAGCATGCGGATCATACAACGGCAAAGACATAAATGTTAAAAGCAATTAATGTATGAAGAAAAGCGCGGGAATCTTGGTTCCTGCGCTTTTCTTTTTTTTGCCCCTCCAGCCTGCTCCCGCCGAAAAAATTGTGAGCCCCAGTAGTCTATCTAATCTATCAGCGGCATATGTATGAGGTAAATGAGCAAATATGGAGGGAGATACGATTGACGATAACGAGACAAGACGCGTGGACGCAAGATGAAGATTTGCTGCTGGCAGAAGTGGTGCTCAGGCATATTCGGGAAGGCGGGACCCAGCTTTCCGCTTTTGAAGAAGTCGGCAGAGCGCTGACGAGAACGGCTGCCGCCTGCGGGTTCAGATGGAATTCTTATGTCAGAAAACAATATCAGTCAGGGATAGAACTGGCGAAAAAACAGCGGAAGGAATTAAGAAAGCAGATCGGGGTGCATTCCGCCAATCTGCCGGGAACCGTCAAACAGCCTCCGATCCGCAGGGCGGAAGGAGAAAAAGAGCTATCCATTGATGATGTCATTTTGTTTCTGCAGCAATTTAAAGAGTCGCCAGCCGCAGCGGATGTGCGTCATGAAAAAGAAAAACTCACAGAACAGCTGACCGCGCTGCAAAAAGAAGTCGAGGATCTGCGTGAGGAAAATGAAAGCTTGAGAAACAAGCTGGAGATGACGGAAGAAGATTATAAAGCGTTAATTGACATTATGGACAGAGCGAGAAGGATGGTCAATTCAAAAGAAGACGACAGAAAATCGGCGCAGAGCCTGTAAAATGAACCGGCCTGGGGGCGGCGCCCCGCCGGTTTTTTATTATGCCGTTTCTCCGGATGTCATTTCACCGTCCATATCGGGATGCCAAATATAAGGATTTTCTCCTTTATCACGCGCCATATCATATTTAACGGGCTCAAAATTCATCTTATCCCAGAAATCTGCTGATTTCATGCGTGAATTTGTCCTGATCGGCATTCTGAAGGATTTTGCAAAATCAACAAGCGCTTTTCCGTATCCGTTGTTTTGATAGCCCGGAAGAACCTCAAGCTTCCAAAGTTCCAAAAAGTCCTGACGGTGATCAAAATACGGATTCGCGCCTCCGTTTACCTGATATAAACTCATTCTCGCCACTAGTTTATCCCCGAAGTAAATCCCGTAAAAAGGCGAGGTGCTGTCATTTTCAATGATATTATCCTGAAGATCTTCAAGCATCGACAGCTCCTGCATCCCGTATTCCTTAAACCTTTTAAATTCTTCGAGTGTCTTAAAGTTGATGAGCAGTCGCTCTATTTTCAACACAAACTCCCCCTTTGTTGTGTTCTACCATTATTGTAAACGCTTTAATTGAAAATTCCAACTATAATATGCTTGCCAGTCTTTTTGCTCAAAACGAAATTGAAGTAATTTGCGGCGGCTTCTGCTATGATAATATGGAAAAATGCAGATATAGGGTGTGACAGTGTGAAAATCGGAATTATCGGCGGCGGAGCGGTAGGCCTTTTATGTGCTTACTACTTATCGTCCCGCCATCAGGTAACGGTCATTACGCGGCGGACGGAGCAGGCTGATGCGATTAACTCAGGCGGTATACGGCTTTTGAAAGACGGAATAGAATGTACGGCGGCATGCAGAGCGCAAACAGGCATCATTTCCGGATTCGACCTCTTAATCGCAGCCGTTAAACAGCACCAGCTAAGTGCTGTGTTGCGGGATCTTGAGACGATAAAAGGGACGAATGTGCTGTTTTTGCAAAACGGCATGGGACACATACACGACATTAAAGATTGGCATACGGATCATTCGCTTTATGTCGGCACTGTTGAGCACGGAGCAAAAAAGATATCAGATCATGCCGTTGAACATACGGGAGCGGGAGCCGTAAGATGGAGTGTATTCAGCGCATCCCGGCCGGAAACGCTCAAAAGCATCTTTTCCGGCATGCACCGGGATTTTCCCGTATATGATGAAAACGACTGGTATCGGCTTTTAACGGGAAAACTGATCATAAATGTATGCATCAACCCGTTAACTGCATTGCTGCGCGTGAAAAACGGAGAGCTGTTAAGAAATGACGCTTACAAAAAGTATATGAGAAACGTGTTTGAAGAAGCGGAGACAATACTTGGCCTCGCCGATAGAGAAAAAGCGTGGAACAAGGTTTGCGAAGTTTGCAGACTGACGGAAAAAAATCATTCTTCCATGCTCGTCGATATCATGGCAGGCAGGCGGACAGAGGCCGATGCGATTATCGGCTACCTTGTAAAAGAAGCGGAAAGCCGCGGATTGCCGGCCGTTCATCTCACGTTTTTACACCGCAGCATAAAAGCGTTAGAAAGAAACTGAAACAAAGTCTTTTGAGGTTTTCCGGTAACATGCTATACTCATTTCGGAAACCTAACTATTTATTGGAGAAAGGAAGTTCCAGACAGATGCAGCTAACTGAACTTTCCATCAAAAGTCAAAATAAGTTTGTGCAGCACTATATAGATGGAGAAAACATGTCTTCATTTTTTGATTATGATATTCATTCAGAGGACGTATGGCAAAAGCGGCTTCATGACCTGTCTTCGCGGCCGTTTGCCAGAGAGGAATTAGCGGATTATTTATCCTCCTATCACGAAAAATTTTACTCCGCCGCCATGCAGGCCTCCATCGAAAAACTGAGAGATCCAAAAAGCGCAGCGGTAGTAGGCGGCCAGCAGGCCGGTCTTTTAACGGGGCCTCTTTACACCATACATAAAATTATCTCCATTATCGTACTTGCCAGACAGCAGGAAGAGGCGTTGCAGATTCCTGTTGTTCCGATTTTCTGGGTGGCGGGTGAAGATCACGATCTGGAAGAAATCAATTTTGTGCATACGTCAACAGAGAATAAAGGTCCGGTGAAACAGAAACTGCCGCAGTCGTACTGGAAAAAAACATCGGCGGCTAAAACCGAGCTTGATCAGGAAAAATGCGCGGCTTGGATTGATGAAGTGTTCGCTGCTTTTGAGGAGACGGATCACACAAACACACTCCTTCAAAACGTGAAGCGATGTTTACGCTCATCAGAGACATTCACGGACTTTTTTGAGCTGTTGATCGCCGACTTGTTTCAAGAAGAAGGCCTTATTCTGATGAATTCGGGAGATCCGGGGATTAAAAAGCTGGAAACGGGTATGTTTCAGCAGATTTTAAAACACAATCATGAGCTTGCCAAAGCCGTGTCAGACCAGCAGCGTTTTATGCGGGAAGCCGGTTATCACCCGATTATTGAATCGGACAAAGATCAGGCCAATCTGTTTTACGAACATGAGGGAGAGCGTTTCTTAATTGAAAAAGAAAACGGCGTTTTTGTCATTAAGGAGCTTGACCTGAAGTGGACGAACGACGAGCTTCATACCCATATGGAAGAAAAACCGGAATGTTTCAGCAATAACGTTGTGACAAGGCCGCTTATGCAGGAGTTTCTCATCCCGACTCTGGCGTTTATCGCGGGACCGGGGGAGATCAATTATTGGGGTGAGCTGAAGCGGGCTTTCTCATTAATGGGCTTTCGCATGACTCCGGTAGTGCCGAGACTGAACATTACGATTCTTGAGCGCCATATTGAAAAGAAGCTTTCAGAACGGAATATCCCGCTTCAGGAAGCGATCGAACACGGCACCGGACACCTGAAAGACACTTATTTTGAAGAGCAGATTCCGGAAGAGTTTTCTTCTGTAATGGAACAGGCGAAGTCGCAGATTGAAGCTGTCCATAAACGCGCAAGGGACGAAGCGCTGAAGGTCGATTCAAGCCTTGAGCCGCTCTTACAGAAGAATGCCGCCTTCATTCAAGATCAGATCTTGTTTTTAGAACGGACGGTAACGAAAAGAATTGAAGAAAAAGAAGGCTTTGTGCTGCGTGACTATGAAAGAATCCAAAACAGCATCAGACCGCTCGGCGCTCCGCAGGAACGGATTTGGAATGTGATGTATTATCTGAACCGCTACGGTCCAAAATTCTTCACAACCTTCAAACATCTGCCATTTTCTTTTCAAAACCAACATCAGATTGTCAAACTTTGAAATAAAGTTTTAAAGAACCCTGAATAGTTCAGGGTTTTTTTTTATGTGTAAACAGTGTAAAATGAGGTTGTGGAGAGAAGTGGCGGATAGTGGTGAGTTTAGGGGAGAAAGTGGGGGTCCTTATCATGTTTATGGGTGAATACCGGCATACTGTTGATGCAAAGGGCCGCATGATCGTACCCGCAAAATTCAGAGAAGGCCTTGGTGAGCAATTTGTGCTGACCAGAGGACTGGACCAATGCCTTTTCGGCTATCCGATGAATGAATGGAAGCTGATTGAAGAAAAGCTGAAGGCTCTGCCGCTCACCAAAAAAGACGCCCGCGCATTTACCCGATTCTTTTTTTCCGGTGCGACCGAATGCGAACTGGACAAGCAGGGAAGGGTTAATATTGCGTCATCTCTTCTGAATTACGCAAAACTGGAAAAAGAATGTGTTGTCATCGGGGTTTCCAATCGAATTGAATTGTGGAGTAAGGTAATATGGGAACAATACACAGAAGAGCAAGAAGATTCATTCGCTGAAATTGCTGAAAACATGATTGGATTTGATATATAATGGATCTTCGTGCATCACAACAACAACTGACAATTCAATTCATTCCTGATAAAGGTGGGACCGACACAAATGTTTCAGCATAAGACAGTACTTCTTCGTGAAACCGTCGACGGTTTAAATATCAAACCGGACGGAACCTATGTGGACTGCACCCTTGGCGGCGCCGGGCACAGTACATATTTATTGCAGCAATTATCGGAAAAAGGACGCTTGATCGCCTTTGATCAAGATGACACGGCACTTGAAAACGCAAAGAAAACATTGTCCGAATACAAAGGACAGCTCATTCTGGTGAAAAGCAACTTTCGTTATTTAAAAGAGTGTTTACATGAACACGGCATTACGAGTGTCGACGGAATTTTATTTGATTTAGGAGTATCCTCTCCGCAGCTTGATACACCGGAACGGGGATTCAGCTATCATCATGACGCACCGCTGGACATGAGGATGGACCAGTCGGCCGCCCTTACGGCGAAAGAAGTCGTAAATGAATGGCGGTATGAGGACCTTGTGAGGATTTTCTTTAAATACGGAGAAGAAAAATTCAGCAAGCAGATCGCCCGAAAAATTGAAGAGGCAAGAGAAAAAACGCCTATTCAAACAACCGGCCAACTGGTCGATCTAATAAAGGACGCGATACCGGCTCCGGCAAGAAGAAGCGGAGGTCATCCGGCCAAACGTGTATTCCAAGCCATACGAATCGCCGTAAACGACGAGCTTCAAGTATTTGAAGAGGCCCTCTTGCAAGCGATAGAGGTGCTGAAGCCGGGCGGAAGGGTGTCTGTGATCACTTTTCACTCGCTGGAAGACAGAATGTGCAAGACGACATTCAAGGAAAAATCATCACTTCCCGAACTGCCTCCGGGTCTTCCTGTGATACCGGAAGAATTTGAACCGGAATTAAAGCTGATTACAAGAAAGCCCATTACGGCATCAAAAGAGGAGCTTGAAGAAAATAACCGCGCCCGGTCAGCGAAGCTCCGCATTGCGGAGAAACGAAAATAACGGGCAGCAAATGACAACATTAAAGGAGGTCATCAGCCTATGAGCAACTTAGCTTACCAGCAGGAAAAACAACAACGGCCAGTGATAAGTCCCGAAAAAAAGGTGATTGTCAAAAAGAGGGCTTCCATTACACTCGGGGAAAAGGTGCTGCTCGTCCTGTTTGCCATTGCCGTTCTCTCCACATCAATGTTTATCGTATCAAAGGCATACGCGGCGTACCAATCCAATATTGAGGTGCAAAAACTGGAGGAGAAAGTATCTGAGAAGAATAAGCAGATCGGTGATCTCGAAAAGACGGCTGCTGACTTAAGCCAGCCGCAGCGCCTGATGGATATCGCTAAAAAGCACGGTTTGAATCTGAAAGATAAAAAAGTGAAAAACATACAGGAATGATAGCCCATGCCGAAAAAAAATAAGTTTATGAACAGAGGAGCAGCGATACTCAGTATTTGTTTCGCTCTCTTTTTCTTTGTCATTCTCGGGAGAATGGCGTACATTCAATTAACCGGTAAAGCAAACGGTGTAGAACTTGCAACAAAAGCGACCGAGCAGCACGAAAAAAAGCGGACGATAGAAGCGAGCCGCGGCTCTATTCTTGACCGGAACGGCAAAGTGCTTGCAGAGGACACGGCGACATATAAGCTCATTGCCGTGCTTGATAAAAAAATGACGAGTGATCCGAAGCATCCTCAGCATGTCAAAGACAAAGAGAAAACGGCGGAAAAACTGGCGACCGTTATCAATCTTGATAAAAGCGAGATTCTGGACATCTTAAACAGGGATGGCGCGAAGCAGGTGGAATTCGGTTCAGCCGGCCGCGATATCTCTTATGCGAAAAAACAAAAGATCGAAAAAATGAATCTTCCGGGTATTTCTTTCTTAAGAGATACGAAGCGCTATTATCCGAACGGTGTATTTTTGTCAAATGTTCTCGGCTATGCCGATGTGAATGAAAAAACAAACGAGATACAAGGCTCTTTAGGGCTTGAAAAAATACTGAATAACTATCTGACGGAACGCGACGGATCCGTCACTTACGAAAGTGATAAATCCGGCTGGAAACTTCCGAACAGCAAAGAAAAAATCACCGCACCTAAAAACGGTGACAATGTATATTTAACCATTGATCAGAAAATTCAAACCTTTTTAGAAGACAGCATGACGAAAGTAGCGGAAAAATATAAACCGAAAAAAATTATGGCGGCTGTCGTAGAACCGAAAACAGGCAAAGTGCTTGCGATGGGGCAGCGTCCGAGTTTCGACCCGAATATCAGAAACGTCACCAATTATTACAACGACTTAGTGTCGTACGCGTATGAACCGGGATCGACGATGAAGATCTTTACGCTTGCTGCGGCGATTCAGGAAAATGTGTTTTCCGCAAACGAGAAATATAAATCAGGAACATATAAAGTGGGAGGCGGACCTGTTAAAGATTGGAACGATGGCGCCGGCTGGGGCATGACAAGCTTCCATGACGGCCTTATGAGGTCATCCAATGTTGCTTTTGCCAAACTGGCCAACGAAAAACTGGGGTTTGACCGGTTTAATGAGTACCTGCACAAATTCGGGCTCTATCAAAAAACAGGGGTTGATCTGCCCGGTGAAGTATCAAGTAAAATTAACTACAAATATGATTTTGACAAAGCGTCTACGGCTTACGGCCAAGCATCGGCGATAACGCCGATCCAGCAGCTTCAGGCCGTCACGGCGATTGCCAATAACGGCAAAATGATGAAACCTTACGTCATTGATCATATTGTCGACCCCGATACGAAAAAAGTCGTCAAGCAGACAAAACCAGAGCAAGTAGGCACGCCGATTTCAGCCGATACGGCGAAAAAAGTCCGGAATCTGCTCGGAGAAGTCGTGACGTCAGACATCGGAACGGGAAAACCTTATAAAATTGAAGGATTTGACGTCGCGGGTAAAACGGGAACCGCGCAAATCGCCGGGACGGGCGGATATTTAAAGGGAACGAGCAACTATGTGTTTTCATTCATGGGCATGGCGCCGAAAAATGATCCTAAGCTCGTCATCTATGTAGCCGTGCAGCAGCCGCAATTAAAAGCGGGGCAAAGCAGCTCTGATCCTGTCGCGGAAATCTTTAACCCGACGATGAAAAACAGCCTCCACTACATGAATATCGAACCGACGGAAAAAACAGATTCCGGTCAGGAAGAAACGAAAAGCCAAAAGATGCCTGACCTGACAGATAAGACGGTCAAGAGCGCTGAGAAGGAAGCGAAAAATGAACATCTCACACCGATTGTCATCGGCAGCGATGTTGCCGTAAAAGAGCAGTATCCGACAGCCGGAGAAGATGTGATCACCAATCAGAAAATCTTCTTAAAAACAGACGGAAAGATGACGATGCCGGATATGTCCGGATGGTCGAGACGGGAAGTGCTTCAATTCAGCAAAGTATCAGGCATTCACATCGATGTGAGCGGTGAAGGTTACGCTTCAAGCCAAAGTGTGAAAAAAGGCAAAGAACTGAAAGAAAATACCGTGATCAAGGTGAAATTTAAAAATCCTGATTAACGGGACAGAGAAGTCCGCGGATGCCCGCGGGCTTCTTTTTTATGCGCCGCCGTTCTATGTGTCCAAGCTGAGGCATAAATTGAAACAAGCCTAAATAAGGAGTGGACGGTCCCTTGCGCGTTTCAAATGTAACGGTTCGAAAACGTTTATTACTGGTTTTGCTTATTGGCGTAATCATTTTTTTGATCATTGACAGCAGATTAGGCTATGTCCAATTTGTGATGGGAGAAAAGCTGACTTCACTGGCTAAGGATTCCTGGAGCCGGAATTTGCCGTTTGAGCCTGAGCGGGGAGAGATTCTTGACCGAAACGGCGTGAAGCTGGCTACTAATAAAAGCGCGCCGACCGTCTTTGTCGTACCGCGCCAGATCCAAAATCCCATCAAAACGGGCAAGCTTCTCGCGTCAGTTTTAAATATGTCGGAAGAGAAGGTCTACAAACACATTACTAAGAAAACCTCCATAGAAAAAATCTCACCCGAGGGGCGGAAAATTTCCAATAAAAAAGCGAAAGAAATCAAAGCGCTCGACTTAAAAGGGGTTTATGTGGCTGAAGACAGCATCCGCCATTATCCGTACGGAAGCTTTTTGTCCCATGTTCTCGGTTTTGCCGGTATTGATAACCAGGGCCTTCTCGGTTTGGAGGCTTATTATGATGATGACTTAAAAGGTGTCAAGGGATCCGTAAAATTTTATACGGATGCCAAGGGGAAGAAAATGCCTGATGAAGCGGATGATTACACCCCTCCGAAAGACGGACTTGATATGAAACTGACGATTGACGCCAAGGTTCAGACGATTATAGAAAGAGAGCTCGACAATGCAGCGGCGAAATATAACCCGGACGGAATGATTGCGGTCGCAATGAATCCGAAAAACGGGGAAGTGCTCGGCATGTCAAGCCGTCCTGATTTTGATCCGGCTGACTATCAATCGGTGGATCCGTCTGTTTACAACCGGAACCTGCCGGTATGGAGCACATATGAACCGGGTTCGACCTTTAAGATTATTACGCTTGCGGCGGCTCTTCAAGAGCAAAAAGTAAACTTGCAAAGAGACCACTTTTATGACAAAGGATTTGCCGAGGTCGACGGCGCCCGCCTCCGATGCTGGAAAAAGGGCGGGCACGGTTCGCAATCTTATCTTGAAGTCGTTCAAAATTCCTGCAACCCCGGGTTTGTACAGCTGGGGGAACGGCTCGGAAAACAAAAGCTGTTTCAATATATTAAGGACTTCGGTTTTGGAAAGAAAACAGGCATTGATCTGCAAGGGGAAGGAACGGGGATCTTATTCCCGCTTGACAGAGTCGGCCCGGTCGAACAGGCGACAACCGCTTTCGGACAAGGGGTTTCCGTCACGCCGATTCAGCAGGTGGCAGCCGTTTCCGCAGCAATAAACGGCGGAACGCTTTATACTCCGTTTATCGCCAAAGAGTGGGTTGATCCCGTTACGAAAAAAACCGTTAAGAAACAATCGCCGATTGCGAAAAGGCAAGTTATTTCCCAGGAAACGTCAAAGCAGATCAGATATGCTTTAGAAAGCGTCGTCGCTCAGGGAACGGGGCGGAATGCCTTTGTGGAAGGATATCGCGTCGGCGGAAAAACTGGAACGGCACAAAAGGTAAAAGACGGCAAATATCTCGAAAACAACCATATCGTCTCCTTTATCGGTTTTGCGCCGGCTGATGACCCGAGCCTTGTCGTGTATGTCGCGGTTGATAATCCGAAAGGCACGATTCAATTCGGGGGAACCGTCGCCGCGCCGATTGTCGGAAATATGATGAGAGACAGTCTGCCTGAGCTCGGCGTGAAACCGCGAAAAAATCAAATCGAGAAAAAATATCAATGGAACGACACAAAAACAATAGAGGTTCCGAATGTTGTAGGGATGTCTGTCTCTGATCTTGAGTCGCTGCTTGTCAATTTGAATATTGACTCCTCAGGAAAAGGAAGCAAAATTGTGAAACAATCACCTGCAGCCGGAACGAAAGTAAAAGAAGGCTCAAAGATCCGTGTTTACTTGAGTGAAGAATGAGTCTTTTTGAGGCAGCCGATTGTTTTCGGCTGCCTCTTATCATAAAGAGAAAAAAAGAAGATAACTTTTAAGATTAACTGGATGTATCCTTTTATTTACGCTAAAATATGAACTGTATGTTTAAAAGCCATTCTGACTTTTATAAACGGTTATCATGATAAAAGAATGAATAGAATTTCTGAGAGGTTTGATACAATGAAACTTACAAAGCTGCTTACATATTTAATGGCCGAACCTGTTCAAAATGACTTTCATGACCCTGACATAACTTCAATTGAGATGGACTCCAGGGAAGTGAGAAAAGGGAGTCTTTTTGTGTGTATAAAAGGGTATACGGTAGACGGACATGATTTTGCCCAAAAAGCCGCAGAAAACGGCGCAGCGGCCATCGTTGCCGAGAAAGAGCTTGACGTCGATGTTCCTGTCATTATCGTCCGCCGGTCACAGCGGGCGCTCAGCGTTCTTTCTGACGCGTTTTACGGGCAGCCGACAAAGCAGCTTCAGCTTATCGGCATCACCGGCACAAACGGCAAAACATCAACGACGCACATGGTTGATGAGATTTTCAAAAAAGCGGGAAGACAGACCGGTTTAATCGGAACGATGTACATTAAAATCGGGGATGAGACATTCCCGGTCAAAAATACAACGCCCGAAAGCGTCACACTGCAAAAAACGTTCAAGAAAATGAATGATGAGCATGTTGACACAGCTATTATGGAAGTGTCTTCTCACGCTCTGTCACTCGGCAGGGTTCACGGCTGCGATTATGATATCGCCGTATTCACGAACCTGACGCAGGACCATTTAGATTATCACAAGACGATGGAAGACTACAGACAGGCTAAAAGCCTCCTGTTTTCCCAGCTGGGCGGCTCCTTTAACCACGAAAAGCCGAAGCGGGCCGTTTTAAACGCAGATGACAAAGCCAGTGCTTATTTTGAAAAAGTGACGGCGGCGCACATCCTTACATACGGAATCGAGAATGATGCCGATGTCATGGCGAAACAAATCGAGATCTCTGCGCAAGGCACAAGCTTTGAACTCGTTACGCCAAAAGGAACAAAGCAGATCACAGTTTCACTCGTCGGCCGCTTCAACGTGTATAACGTACTGGCTGCAGCGGCGACAGCGATCGCAGCGGGTCTGCCGTTTGATACGATCACAAGCGCTCTTGAAGAGCTGCAAGGTGTCAGAGGCCGGTTTGAACTGGTGAATCACAATCAGCCGTTTCCTGTGGTTGTCGATTACGCGCACACGCCTGACAGTCTGGAAAACGTCCTGAATACATGCAAAGACATGACAGAGGGCAAGCTTTTCGTCGTCGTCGGCTGCGGCGGAGACCGGGACAAAACGAAACGCCCGAAAATGGCGGAAATTGCGGTGCGGATTGCCGACGAACCGATTTTCACTTCAGATAACCCGAGAAGCGAGGACCCGCTGGCCATATTAAGAGATATGGAAAGAGGGGTAGAAGGCACTTACTATCACAGTATCGCAAACCGCGAGCAGGCTATCTTTTTTGCCATTGCCAACGCGAAAAAGGGAGATGTGGTTCTGATTGCCGGGAAAGGGCATGAAACCTATCAGCAGATCGGCAATGAAACATTCGACTTTGATGACGCCGAAGTAGCGGGAAGAGCTATTGTTGAGCTGAATAAAAAGTAAAACAGGAAAGAGTGTTAGAATGAGGGAAATGAAAAGAATTACGGGGACACAATGTGAATATGATAAATACGTATGTCGTTTGAACGAAACGGGAGGAGAAAAGAGCAATGCTTGAGCAAGTGATTTTATTTACAATAATAATGGGATTTTTAATCAGTGTTCTGATATCTCCGATTCTTATCCCGTTTTTAAG
Organism: Bacillus sp. EB106-06-01-XG163; assembly: GCF_058791615.1. Lineage (NCBI taxonomy): Bacteria > Bacillati > Bacillota > Bacilli > Caryophanales > Bacillaceae > Bacillus > Bacillus sp. EB106-06-01-XG163. The sequence continues at coordinate 429,575 of NZ_JBYTDS010000001.1, read as the reverse complement.
ACGTTTAAAATTCGGCCAAAGTATCAGGGAAGAGGGGCCGAAATCACATATGAAAAAATCAGGGACGCCGACGATGGGCGGGGTCATGATTATTGTATCCATCGCCATTACGGCGATTGTCATGACGCAGAAATTTTCGCATCTGAGCGCGGAAATGTTTCTTCTGCTGTTTGTCACGATCGGATACGGCCTGCTCGGCTTTCTGGATGACTATATTAAAGTAGTAATGAAACGGAATCTCGGATTGACGTCGAAGCAGAAATTGATCGGCCAGATCATTATTGCCATTGTATTTTACGGAGTATATCATTATTGCCATTTTTCAACCGGCATCAGGGTGCCGGGCACACATCTGTCAATCGATCTCGGCTGGGGATACTTTATCCTCGTTCTCTTTATGCTTGTCGGAGGTTCAAATGCCGTCAACCTGACAGACGGTCTGGACGGTCTCTTGTCCGGTACCGCGGCTATCGCATTCGGCGCTTTCGCCATCCTTGCGTGGAACCAGTCACAATATGACGTTGCGATTTTCTCGGTTGCCGTTGTCGGCGCCGTTCTCGGTTTTCTTGTATTCAACGCCCATCCCGCCAAGGTATTTATGGGGGATACCGGTTCGCTTGCGCTCGGAGGAGCGATCGTGACCGTTGCCATTCTGACGAAGCTTGAAATTCTGCTCGTCATTATCGGCGGAGTATTTGTTATTGAGACCTTATCTGTTATCTTACAAGTCATCAGCTTTAAAACGACAGGAAAACGAATCTTTAAGATGAGTCCGCTTCACCACCATTACGAATTGGTCGGATGGTCTGAATGGAGAGTTGTCGTCACATTCTGGACTGCGGGACTGCTGCTTGCCGTTTTAGGAATTTACATCGAGGTGTGGTTATAAGTGGAAAACGAACTTTTTTTGCAAAAACAAAACTTTCTAGTCCTCGGACTGGCGAAAAGCGGATATGCGGCTGCGTCGATTCTTCATGAAAAAGGCATTAACGTCGTCGTGAATGATCAAAAAGCCTTTGAAGAGAACGAACCTGCCCAAAGGCTTGCAGAAAGAGGAATTGAAGTCATCTGCGGTGAGCATCCGACGTCACTTTTTGATCAGCATCACATTACCATTCTGATCAAAAATCCCGGAATCCCGTATGAAAATATCATGGTGGAGGAAGCGCAAAGAAGAGGCATCCCGGTCTGGACGGAAATCGAGCTTGCGTATTATATCACCAATGCAAAATTCATCGGCATTACAGGTTCAAACGGGAAAACAACAACGACGACCCTGATTTATGAAATGCTGAAAGCTGACTCGATAAAGGCGCTGATCGCAGGGAATATCGGCACTGTCGCCAGTGAAGTGGCTTATCATGCTGACGGTGATGAATGGATCGTCACAGAGCTTTCTTCGTTCCAGCTTATGGGGACTCATGCGTTCAGACCTGAAATCGGCCTGATTTTAAATGTGTTCGACGCTCATTTGGATTACCATCACAGCCGTGAAAACTATGAAAAAGCCAAGCAGAACGTGTATCTTCATCAGCTTGAGAGTGATACGGCCATCGTCAATCAAAGCGATGAAACAGTCGTGCGGCTTGCCGAAAGCGGAAAAGCCGGCACCGTTCCGTTTTCAGTTCACCAGGAACTGTCAAGCGGCGCATTCATTAAAGATGGAATGCTGATGTTCGGCGATGAAGCGATTCTGCCTGTTGATGACATCGTACTGCCGGGCGCGCACAATTTAGAAAATATATTGGCCGCTGTAGCCGCGGCAAAAACGGCGGGCGCGTCTAATAAAGCGATTCAGAAGGTGCTGACAAGCTTTACCGGTGTCAAACACCGTCTGCAGTATGTAACTGCGATCCAGAATCGTAGATTTTATAATGACAGCAAAGCGACGAATATTTTGGCCACAAGCAAAGCGCTCTCCGCGTTCAAAGCACCGGTTATTCTGCTTGCAGGCGGACTGGACCGCGGCAACGGTTTTGACGACCTGAAACCGTATATGGACAATGTCAAAGCGGTCCTGACGTTCGGACAGACAGCGCCGAAGATAGAAAAACTGGGCAATGAGCTGGGAATACAACATGTCAAACGTGTCGATAATGTTGAACAAGCAGTATCTGCGGCGTTTGCGCTCTCAAATGAAGGAGACGTCATCCTCTTGTCACCCGCGTGTGCAAGCTGGGATCAGTTCAAAACATTTGAAGAACGCGGTGACATGTTTATAGATGCCGTGCATATGCTTAAGTAAGGGCTTGTCTCTGTTCATCGGCAGCCCTAAATGACTTATGCTTGGGGTGTCGATTGCTTTGACTACTAAAAAAACAGCGCCTGATTTGTTATTAGTTATCATTACGTTATTGCTTTTAACAATAGGATTAATTATGGTCTACAGTGCAAGTGCGGTATGGGCGGATTATAAATTTGACGACTCGTTTTTCTTCGCGAAACGGCAGCTGCTGTTTGCGGGGATCGGCGTCATTGCCATGTTTTTCATTATGAATGTGGATTATTGGACATGGCGCACATGGTCGAAGCTGCTTCTGATCATTTGTTTTTTTCTGCTTGTGCTTGTGCTGATTCCGGGAGTCGGAATGGTGCGGAACGGTTCAAGAAGCTGGATCGGAGTGGGAGCGTTCAGCATTCAGCCTTCGGAGTTTATGAAACTCGCGATGATTGCGTTTCTGGCTAAATTTCTTTCTGAAAAACAGAAGAATATTACGTCATTCAGACGCGGATTCGTTCCCGCGCTCGGAATCGTGTTTTCTGCATTTATTATTATTATGTGCCAGCCAGACCTGGGAACGGGGACGGTAATGGTGGGCACGTGCATCGTGATGATTTTTGTTTCCGGTGCGCGAATCGCTCATTTTGCGTTACTCGGACTCATCGGTTTAAGCGGATTTGCGGCACTAGTTCTGTCCGCTCCTTATCGGATTAAACGGATTACCTCTTACTTAAACCCGTGGGAGGATCCGCTTGGAAGCGGATTTCAGATCATTCAGTCGCTCTATGCCGTAGGTCCGGGCGGTCTGTTCGGGATGGGGCTCGGTCAAAGCCGGCAAAAGTTTTTTTACCTGCCGGAGCCGCAAACCGATTTCATTTTTGCTATTTTATCTGAGGAACTCGGCTTTATCGGCGGTTCGCTCATATTGCTGCTGTTCAGTATTTTATTATGGCGGGGCGTCAGGATTGCCCTCGGCGCGCCGGATTTATACGGAAGCTTTGTCGCCATCGGTATTATTTCTATGATAGCTATTCAAGTCATGATTAATATCGGCGTTGTGACAGGGCTGATCCCGGTAACAGGAATTACGCTGCCGTTTTTAAGCTACGGAGGCTCATCACTGACGCTGATGCTCGCAGCGGTCGGCGTACTTTTAAATGTCAGCCGGTACTCGAGGTATTGATCTGTATCTTGCCTCATCACTCATGATTTATTCGTTATCTATAAAAAAACAGACAACATCAATAACCCTGTCCTAAAAAACAGGGTTATCGCTATGTGATTAAGGGGGACATACGAATGCGTATTGCAGTAAGCGGAGGCGGAACCGGAGGACATATTTATCCGGCCCTGGCCTTTATTAAAGAAGTTCAGCGCCGGCATCCGGATGTGGAATTTTTGTATATCGGAACAGAGAACGGTCTTGAGAAAAAAATTGTTGAACGGGAAAATATCCCGTTCCGCGCCATTGAAATTACAGGTTTCAAACGAAAACTTTCTTTTGAAAATGTAAAAACCGTCATGCGTTTCTTAAAAGGCGTGACGAAAAGCAAATCATATTTAAAAGAGTTTAAACCGGATGCCGTTATCGGTACAGGCGGCTATGTATGCGGTCCGGTTGTATACGCGGCGGCAAAAATGGGAATTCCGACGATCATTCATGAGCAAAACAGCCTGCCCGGCATCACAAATAAGTTTCTCTCGAAATATGTTAATAAGGTAGCAATTTGCTTTGAAGAGGCAAAATCGCATTTTCCTGCTGAAAAAGTTGTGTTTACGGGAAACCCGAGAGCCTCTGAAGTCGTCTCAATTAAGACAGGCCGCTCATTAACTGAGTTCGGGCTGAAAGACAATCAAAAAACGGTGCTCATTTTCGGCGGAAGCAGAGGCGCGGCTCCCATTAACCGTGCCGTTATAGATATGCAGGAAGAATTGAAAACGAGACCTTACCAAGTGCTTTATATTACCGGGGAAGTGCATTACGAGAAGGTAACGGCTGAGCTGAAAGGCGGAAAAGCCGCTGATAATATGGTGACAAAACCGTTTTTGCACCAAATGCCGGAGTACTTACAATCAATTGATGTCATTGTGGCCAGAGCCGGAGCGACGACGATTGCGGAAATCACCGCTCTCGGCATTCCGAGCGTGCTTATTCCGAGCCCGTATGTGACAGCCAATCACCAGGAAGTCAATGCGAAGGCGCTCAGCCAGCATGACGCTGCAATCGTACTGAAGGAAACCGAGCTCACCGGAGAAAAACTGATCGTTGCGCTGGACAAAATCGTCATGAATGAAGAAACCTTAAAAGACATGAGTGAGCGGACAAAATCACTCGGTGTTCCGGATGCGGCAGCCAGACTGTACAGTATCATGGAAGACATAAAAAAATAGAGCAAATGGAATGCGGAGGTTTATGATGGAGAACGTAATTCAGGAATTAAGAGACCGCGAAGTCGGCAAAGTGCTGGAACAAGAACCGCTCGCGAACCATACAACGATGAAAATCGGCGGTCCGGCGGACATTTTAATCATCCCCAACCGTGTGGAAGCGGTCAAAGATATTATGGATATTGTGAAGAAACATGATCTGCCATGGACGGTTATCGGACGCGGTTCAAATCTGCTCGTGCTTGATGAAGGCATAAGAGGAGTTGTCATCAAGCTGGGAGCGGGTCTGGATCATTTGGAGATTGACGGTGATCAGGTGACGGTCGGAGGCGGCTATTCGGTCGTCCGGCTTGCGACTTCCATGAGTAAAAAAGGAATGTCCGGTCTCGAATTTGCAGCGGGCATTCCCGGATCAATCGGCGGAGCCGTCTATATGAATGCCGGGGCGCACGGATCTGATATGAGTGAGATTCTTGTGAAAGCCCGTATCTTATTTGAAGACGGCACAATCGAATGGCTGACAAACGAAGAGATGGATTTCAGCTACAGAACGTCTGTTTTGCAGAAAAAACGCCCCGGCGTCTGTCTCGAGGCAGTTCTTCAGCTTGAGCAAAAGGAACGGGAAGCCATTACGGCGCAAATGCAGCAGAACAAAGATTACAGAAAAAACACTCAGCCGTATTCAAGCCCATGCGCCGGGAGCATATTCAGAAATCCGCTGCCGGATCATGCCGGAAACCTCGTTGAAAAAGCGGGATTAAAAGGACATCAGATCGGCGGAGCAAAAGTGTCCGAAATGCACGGGAATTTTATCGTCAATGCCGGCGGAGCGACTGCCAAGGACGTTCTCGACCTGATTGAATATGTGAAAAAGACAATCCGTGAGCAGTATGATGTTGACATGCATACAGAAGTTGAAATCATCGGAGGGAATCGTTAAAAGGTTCTCTGATTACGTGAGCTCATGTGATATACTTTTAACAAATGTCAAACGGCATCACAGCATGCCGTTTGTTTTTCAATCAGACGAATGTCAAGCTGTTTCATTCTTAGTGAGGTGGACAGGCAGTGAACCCAAATCATGAAAGAGAAAAAATTGTAAATATTGAAGAGCGGATTCCGAAAATCAAAGAGCAGCGGAAGCAAAAAGCAAACCGCCGGCTGATTTCATTCATTGTGCTCTTTTTTATGATGGTGCTGATCATCGTGTACTTGCAGATGCCGATCAGCAAAGTGTCTTCTGTCACCGTTTCCGGAAACGAAAACGTGTCTGTAAAAGAGATCAACGCGCTTTCTGATATACATAACGGACAAACCGAGTTCTGGAGTCTGAACAAGAAAAAAACAGAAGAAAAGATTGAGCAGAATAAGCTGGTGAAAAAGGCGGAACTTTCAAAAGTATTTCCTAACAAAGTCAGCATTCACATTGAAGAATACAAGACGATCGCGTATCTGCAGCGGCATGATGTATATTATGAAGTGCTCGAAAACGGCACTGTGCTGCCGAACGAAGTCACGCCGGATGACGCGGGCCCGATTTTGGTTGACTGGACAAACGCGAAAAAGCGGGTCAAAATGGCGGAGCAGCTTGATAAGCTTTCCGGTTCGCTTAAGCAGTCGATTTCTGAAATCTATTATACACCGGTAAAAATGGATCAGGACCGGATCAAGCTGTATATGAACGACGGGTATGTAGTTACCGCTTCTATTAAAACGTTTGCCGGCCGGATGAAGACCTATCCTTCTATCGTTTCCCAGCTGGACGGCGGGAAAAAGGGGATTATCCACTTAGAAGTCGCTACGTATTTTGAAGAATTTAACAAAGGTAAATCCGGCAAGAAAAAAGAAAATGATTAATAGTTCTAAAGAACTAATTTAAAGGTGATTCAAAAGAATCTATTGCGATCAGCGGGGCAGCCGATATAACCGATAGCGGAATCATTATGACTATGTTTGTTTTTGTCCGGTATATGGCTGCCGGACAAGCGGAAAATTCTCAATGCAATGGGCGTGTCTTCTGCAGTGAGCATTGCATTTGGAATTTTCCTCCTGTTTCTTCTTTTTTCGGATGTTTCTGGCAATATCTATAGCTTTTCTGGAGGTTCATCTTAGTGTAGACTAATGGAAAGCGGGTATATTTGCATCTGGTTTGCACAGTATGGCACCGTGACAGGAAATCTTACGGTAAGGTGGGCCGTCTCTAAAAAAAATAAAAAAAATACGATATAAAAGAGGATATACATAGAATATAACGAATAGTTTCATTAAACATAAATTGTGAGAAATCAGATAAGAATTTGTTGATGCTGTTGTTTTTGTTACACACTTGTAAAGCCACATTCATTGTATTGTTGTTCCGCAAATAATAGAATAGAATTTGATCGAAATGTGAGGAGGTGCCATAGAATGAACAACAATGAACTTTACGTCAGTCTTGACATCGGTACGTCCAATACAAAAGTGATCGTCGGAGAAATGACAGATGATTCCCTTAACATTATCGGAGTGGGAAATGTACCGTCTGAAGGGTTGAAAAAAGGCTCAATCGTTGATATAGATGAAACCGTTCATTCTATAAGAAAAGCGTTTGACCAAGCTGAAAGAATGGTAGGTTTTCCGCTGAAAAAAGCCATTGTCGGCGTTAATGGAAATTATATTCATATTCAAGATACGAACGGCGTTGTCGCTGTTTCCAGTGAAAACAAAGAAATTCACGTTGAAGACGTCCGCAGGGTAATGGAAGCGGCACAGGTCGTGTCAGTTCCGCATGAGCAGCTGATCGTAGACGTCGTTCCGAAACAGTTTATCGTTGACGGAAGAGACGAAATTACCGATCCGAAAAAAATGCTCGGCGTGCGCCTGGAAGTAGAAGGCACGCTGATTACCGGCTCCAAAACGATCTTACATAACTTACTTCGCTGTGTGGAGAGAGCGGGCGTTGAAATTACTGATATTTGCCTGCAGCCGCTTGCGGCCGGTTCGGCGGCTTTATCAAAAGACGAAAAAAACCTCGGAGTCGCCATGATTGATATCGGCGGCGGCTCGACGACGGTGGCGGTATTTGAACAGGGACACCTGAAGGAGACAGCCGTCATTCCGCTCGGAGGCGAAAACATCACGAAAGATGTATCGATCGGATTGCGCACTTCCACCGAAGAGGCTGAAAGAGTAAAAAAACAATTCGGACATGCATTCTACGATGAGGCTTCAGAAGATGAAGTATTTGAAGTCACCGTCATAGGAACGAATCAAAAGCAATCTTTTACACAGCAGGAAATTGCCAATATTATTGAAGCAAGAGTGGAAGAGATTCTTGAGATTGCCGCAGCCGAAATTGAGCATATGGGAATTACAGATCTGCCCGGCGGCTTTGTGCTGACCGGCGGACAGGCCGCAATGCCCGGAGTGCTTTCATTGGCACAGGAAGTGCTGAGGCACAATGTAAGGGTCGCAAGCCCGAATTATATCGGTGTAAGAGACCCTCAGTATATGACGGGTGTCGGCTTGATACAATTTGCCTGCCGAAATGCCAGAATTCAGGGAAGAAAAATAGGCTTTCATATGCCGGAAGAAGCCGTGCAGGAAATCGCGGTCTCTCACGAAGAAGAACATCATCAGCGGCCAGAGGCGCAGCAGCGTCCAAAAGCAAAACAAAAAACACAAGCCGAACACAACAAACCGAGCAAAATGAAAAAACTATTAAGCATGTTTTGGGAATAGATTGATAGTCATTCGGCAGATTAGGAGGATTTAGCATGTTGGATTTCGAAACAAACATAGACGGCTTAGCATCAATTAAAGTAATCGGAGTAGGAGGCGGCGGTAATAACGCGGTCAACCGAATGATTGAAAATGAAGTGCAGGGTGTAGAGTACATTGCGGTAAACACGGACGCGCAAGCTCTTAACCTGTCAAAAGCGGAAGTGAAAATGCAGATCGGGGAAAAGCTGACCCGCGGTCTCGGAGCGGGAGCGAATCCGGAAGTCGGCAAAAAAGCCGCTGAAGAAAGTAAGGAACAAATCGAAGAAGCGCTAAAAGGTGCTGACATGGTGTTCGTTACAGCCGGAATGGGAGGCGGTACCGGAACGGGAGCCGCACCGGTTATCGCGCAAATCGCAAAGGACTTAGGCGCTTTGACTGTCGGTGTCGTAACAAGACCGTTTACATTTGAAGGAAGAAAACGTCAGCTGCAGGCTGCAGGCGGTATCACGGCAATGAAAGAAGCCGTTGACACACTGATCGTTATTCCGAATGACCGCATTCTTGAAATTGTCGATAAAAACACACCGATGCTTGAAGCATTCCGTGAAGCTGATAACGTGCTTCGCCAAGGGGTGCAAGGTATCTCTGACCTCATCGCGACGCCTGGTTTAATCAACTTGGACTTTGCCGATGTCAAAACCATCATGTCCAACAAAGGTTCAGCATTGATGGGTATCGGGATCGCTACGGGCGAAAGCCGTGCTGCTGAAGCCGCCAAAAAGGCGATCTCCAGTCCGTTACTGGAAGCGGCAATCGACGGAGCGCAAGGTGTTTTGATGAACATTACGGGAGGTACAAACCTGAGCCTCTACGAAGTGCAGGAAGCAGCCGACATCGTCGCTTCTGCATCCGACCCTGATGTCAACATGATTTTCGGTTCAGTTATCAATGAAAATCTGAAAGATGAAATCGTCGTCACCGTTATTGCGACCGGTTTTATCGAACAGGAAAAAGATGACTCAAAACCGCAGCGTCCGACTTTAAACCAAGGATTGAAGTCTCAAAGCCAAAACGCTGCGAAACGTGAGCCGAAACGAGAAGAAACACAGCATCAAAACACGGTGAACCGCCATACATCACAGCCGGCGGATGATGCCCTCGACATTCCTACATTTTTAAGAAACCGCAACAAACGCGGCTGATGTAAAAAAGGACAAGACCACATGGTTTTGTCCTTTTTCTTTTGTGCACAGTCTTCCTTCCTATCCCCATGATCTATACAGTGAAAAAAGAAACTTTATACCTATGACGAATTGATTGTTTTTTAGTTTCATACGGCTTTCTACAGAATGCGACAATATCTGGATGGAAGATTGTCTACATTTAACGTACAGCATCGAAATGACAAACGATTCCAATTATGAAGGAGGGATACACATTTTATAGGGCGTTACCAAATAAGGGGGGATACGATTGAAGAAAAAAACAAGAAACAGATGGACAGGCTCCGTTTTAAGCGCGATTGTCGTCAGTTCCCTGTTGTTTCCGGGTGCAGCCGGAGCGAACAGCACACCGGGGGCAGTTTCTTTCACCAAAGATCTTTCTTCCTCTAAGAGCATTCAGCATAAGATTTCCGATTCAGTCAAGAAGCGTTTTGAAAAAAATGATAAAGTCACGTTTCTTATCAAATTTAAAGAGAAAGCCAATACGAAAAAAGCGGTCAAAGAAGCAGAAAAAAACGCCAAGTCTCAATCGCTTTCCGCAGCAAAAACCGAATATCAAAAGCGGTCAGCCGTCGTTTCTTCTTTAAAGCTGGCGGCTCATGATGCGCAGCAGAATCTGAAAACATATTTGGAAAAACAAAAAAAGAAAGGCAAGGCTGATCACATCCATTCCTATTATATTGTTAACGGAATGGCAGTCACTGCTTCGAAAGAGGTAATGGAAAAAGCCGCCTCATTTCCTGAAGTAGAAAAAGTTCTTCCGAATGAAAAACGTCAGCTTACTCAACGACAATCAAAAGCTCCTTTTCAAATGAAGAAAAAACAAAAAGAGATCAAAGCAAAGGAAGGCATCGAATGGAATATCAGCCAAATTGATGCGCCGCAGGCCTGGGCTTCAGGATACGACGGAACCGGCACGGTTGTCGCCTCCATTGATACGGGAGTTCAGTGGGATCATCCGGCGCTTAAAGAAAAATACCGGGGTTACGATCCTGAAAATCCCGCAGCGCCGAATCATGAAATGAACTGGTATGATGCCGTGTCCCATAAAGACGCTCCCTACGATGATCTTGAACACGGCACTCATGTAACAGGGACCATGACGGGTTCAGAACCTGACGGCTCAAATCAAATCGGTGTGGCTCCGGGGGCGAAATGGATCGCAGTAAAAGCATTTTCAGATGACGGAGGAACTGATGCCGATATTTTGGATGCCGGTGAATGGGTGCTCGCGCCTAAAGATAAAAACGGCACGCCGCATCCCGAGATGGCGCCGGATGTTGTCAATAATTCCTGGGCAGGCGGTTCGGGAATGGACGAGTGGTACCGAGATATGGTGAATGCGTGGAGAGCGGCAGGGATTTTTCCGGAATTCTCTGCGGGAAATGAAGACTTATTTACACCGGGAGGACCGGGTTCAATCGCAAATCCGGCCAATTATCCTGAAGCATTTGCGACAGGTGCGACTGACATCGACAAGAAACTCGCTGATTTCTCACTGCAAGGCCCCTCACCGTATCATGAAACAAAACCGGACATTTCGGCTCCGGGAGTGAATATCCGTTCTTCGATTCCTGGAGGAACATACGAAGGCGGGTGGGACGGAACTTCAATGGCCGGGCCGCATGTGGCGGCGACGGCGGCTTTGTTAAGGCAGGCGAACGCCTCTATTACGGTCGATGAAATGGAAGACGTTTTGACGCGCACCGCCGAAAAGCTGACAGATTCCGTTTTTCCGGAATCACCGAATAACGGTTACGGCCACGGTCTCGTTAACGCTTTTGATGCCGTTTCTGCCGTAACGGACGGAATCGGAAGCGTAGAAGGCAAGGTCTCTTCTGCGGGCGAAGATCACAATCCGCCCAGCTTTCACCATGAACCGGTCTCAGCGGCTTACAAAGGGGCACACCTTCCGTTAACGGTTACAGCAGAAGACGATGTAAGTGTAACTGAAGTCATCCTTTCCTATCAGTTTGATGAAGGAAAGTGGAAAACGACAGCCGCCGTTCAAAAAAGCGGTGATGAAAAAAAGGGAACATACCAGGCGGAGGTTCCGGATGTAACGGGAAGCAAGGTAAGTTATAAATGGACCATAAAAGATTTCGGAGGTCATTCTGTAGAATCTGATACGTACCGGGCTGACGTGAAACCGAGCATTACGGCGGGATACAAAGAGGATTTTGAATCACAGCCGGCGGGCTGGTCCAGTTACGGGACACACGACCAATGGGAATGGGGTATCCCGGGTTCAGGGCCCGGCGCCGCATTTTCCGGAGATAAAGTGTATGCGACGAATCTGTCCGGCCCTTATGCCGATTCAGCCAACATGAATTTGGTGATGCCTCCGATTCAAGTTCCGGAAACAGGACGGCTGTTTTTGCAATTTAAAAGCTGGCACAAGCTCGAAGAATTTTTTGATTACGGGTATGTGTTCGTTCTTCCGGAAGGAAAATCAAATTGGGAGCAGGCGGCCGTTTACAATGGTGACTCCGCAGGATGGAACGATGAAGAGGCAGATTTATCTGCGTATAAAGGCCAAAACATAAAGCTCATGTTTAATATGCAGTCAGACGAAGTACTCAATGAAGACGGATGGTATATCGATGATGTCCGGCTTTCAAGCAGCCCTCTCGGCAAGGCGGCTAAAAAAAGTAAACACAATAGACAAACACCTCCCGGCCACCTGAAGAAAAAAGCCGTCAGTCCGAAACAGGCCAAACCGGCAGTGAAATCACCCGGAAAAAGAGTAAAACGTGAAACAAACCTCCTCCCTCTCAGAGCGCAAATCAGTGTCGCCGAGACGGGGAAATCCGTATATTCCGACCCTGCAAGCGGAAGCTACAGCCTGTCGCATAAGGCGGGAAGCTATACGCTGAAAGCCGAGGCTTACGGATTTAAGTCCGCTTCGAAACAAGTTTCTATTCAATCAGACAAAACCGCACAGGCAGACTTTACACTGGAGCAAATGCCGTCCGGCACGCTAAAAGGAACCATCACCAGTCAGTCCACAGGCGAACCGGTAAAAGGGGCTGCGCTTTATGTGGCCGAGGATGCCGCAATTGAACCGGCGGTGACAAACGATAAAGGGGAATATTCGCTTAAGGCGTACGAAGGCTCCTACACAATCAAAGTAGCGGCAAAAGGCTTTTACAATAGCGAATTTTCCGTTGACATCAAAGGAGATGCTGAAAAAAACGTCAAGCTTAAGCCGTATATCGGTTATGAAGGGGAAATTGCCTATGATAACGGGATGGAAGAAGCCGCGCTGTCATATTTTAAAGCCGGCAGCAAATCTGCCGTAAAGATGACGCTTAAAGACGGAAAAGAACACGGTATGCTGACGGGAGGCCTTTTTAAATTTTGGGGCGCCGACTGGCCTGATCCGGGCGGTACCGAATTCCAAGCAGAAGTATATGATGCATCCGGCCCTGATGGAGCTCCGGGCAGCAAAATTGCCGGCCCGTTCCAAGCTGAAGCGCTTCGAAACGGCGAATGGACCAAAGTGGATCTCAGCTCAAAAGGAATCGCGGTCGGAAAGGATTTTTATCTTGTGTTCCGCCAGACGAAACCCGATCCTTATACACCTGCCCTGTCATCTGATGACGGCAGTCCGTACTCGAACAGAAACTGGCAATACCTCGACGGCCGCTGGTCTAAAACCGATAAATCAGACGGAAACTTTATGATCAGGGCTTTGGTCGACTACGAAGCTTCTGTGCCTGAAATAACGTCGCCTGAAGACCGGTCATTTACAAACAAGAGGTCAATCACGGTGAAAGGAACGGCTTCACCAAAAACCGCTGTCCGTCTTACCAATAACGGTAAAACCGCCGCAGAAACGAAAGCAGATGCAGACGGCAATTTCCAGGCCGGCGTCACACTCACTGAAGATGCCAATCGGCTGACGGCGGCATCTGTGACAGACAGCGGGTCAACCGATGAGTCACGCCCTGTCACGGTCATACTGGATGAGGATAAGCCGGATGTGACGATTGACAGTCCGGCAAACGGTGATAAAACAAATAAAGAAGCAGTGACCGTAAAAGGAAAAGTGCACGACGCCCATTTAGAATGGGTAAAGGTGAACGGAAAAAAAGCTGAAGTAAATAACGGTTCTTATCAAGCGAGAACCCTTCTGGAAAACGGCAGCAATGAGATCAAGGTCACGGCCTCAGATGAAGCGGGTAACAAAACAACGAAAAAGACGGTAATCGATGTCAATTACAATGCTCCCGTCATTTCCGGATTGGTTCCCGGAGCGGATAAGGAATTAAAAGCCGGAGAATCAGTGAAAATCGCTTTTTCAAGCGGAAAGAAATTAGACGCTTCCTTCGTTATCCGTCTGCCTCTGACAAACGCCCGGGCAGGGAGCCAAAACGCAACAGAGCTTCCGCTGAGAGAAATTTCTCCGGGACGATATGAGGGTTACTGGACGGCGACCTCTTCCATCAAAGCAAGCGGAGCAAAAATTGACGTTATCGCAAGAGATGACTACGGAAATGAAACGAGACAGACGGCTAAAGGAAAACTTTATATCAATGAGTAAAAACAGAGCGCTGCCAGATCACGGCAGCGCTTTTTTAGTTGAAACGGACAATAGGAAAGCAACCCTTTCGGCCCTCGACAAATAAAACGGTTATCCCTTAAAAATTGTACTTTACCCTCAACATTAATTGACAGACTTTCCCACAGAGCTTGCTTTATACTTATGAAACAAGAGAGAGAAACAGATAAGTAAGACAAAAGAGGAAAGGGGTCAGATGTGAAAATCTATCTGGATGTCATTTGGCTGTTGAACTTTTGTTTTGATTCTCTTTTGCTTTTATTGACCGCCTTTATTTTAAAACGCCAGGTAAAAAAAAGAAGAGTGGCCGCCGGCGGTTTCATCGGGTCAGCCATTGTGCTTCTGATGTTTACGCCTGTTTCTCCCTTTGTGGAGCATCCGGCGGGAAAAATGGCGTTTTCAGTAGTCATCGTGCTTACGGCTTTTGGCTTTAAACGGTTCCGATACTTTTTTCAAAATTTGTTCGCCTTTTATTTCGCGACTTTTCTCGTCGGCGGGGGAATGATCGGCGTACATTCCCTGCTGCAGACAGAATCAATTGTGCAGCAAGGGGTAATGGTCACAAGCCAGACCGGATTCGGCGACCCGATCAGCTGGATGTTTGTAGTTATCGGATTTCCGGCCATATGGTTTTTCTCGAAAAAGAGAATTGAAGACATCGAGACGAAGTCCATTCAGTACGATGAACTTGTCATGGTGCAGGCGGAATTCAGCGGACAGACAATCCGCGCGAAAGGATTGGTGGATTCCGGGAATCAGCTGTATGATCCGCTGACGAAAACGCCGGTCATGATCCTTCACATTGACAAATTCGCTCTGATTCTCAGCGAAAAGGAAACGGACCTCATCAAATCCGCCAGTCCGCTTGAAGTGATAGAGCAGCTTGATGATTCGTTCCGCCATGCGGATAAGCTGAGGCTGATTCCATACAGGGGCGTCGGCCAGGACAATCAATTTTTACTCTGTTTAAAGCCGGATTACGTCACGATTTTAACAAAAGACGAAATGATCGCTTGTGAAAAATGCCTGATCGGCATCAGCACAAAACCATTATCCGCGGACGGTGAATTTGACGGAATCGTTCATCCGAAGATGCTGACAGGGAAGGCTGTAAAACATGTTTCCTGACGAAAAGTCTGTTATTCATCATACTCAAAACGCGTTGTATTTAGAAGGGGGAGGAAGATGAAAAAACTTAAGCTGCGTCTGACATATTTGTGGTATAAATGGCTGATGAAACTCGGACTGAAAAGCGATGAAGTGTATTACATAGGAGGAAGCGAGGCGCTGCCGCCGCCTTTGTCTAAAGAAGAGGAGCAGGTGCTCTTATTAAAGCTGCCGAGCGGGGATCAGGCGGCGCGGGCCATCCTGATTGAGAGAAACTTACGTCTTGTCGTTTACATTGCCCGCAAATTCGAAAATACCGGCATCAACATCGAGGACTTAATCAGCATCGGCACCATCGGTTTGATCAAAGCGGTAAACACTTTTAATCCGGAAAAGAAAATCAAACTCGCCACCTACGCGTCGCGATGTATCGAAAACGAAATTTTAATGTACTTGCGCCGAAACAATAAAATCCGTTCAGAGGTGTCCTTTGATGAACCGCTGAATATTGATTGGGACGGAAACGAGCTGCTGCTTTCGGATGTGCTCGGCACAGATGATGATATTATTACAAAAGACATTGAAGCCAATGTGGATAAAAAACTTTTGAAAAAAGCGCTTGAGCAATTAAACGAAAGAGAAAAGCAGATTATGGAACTGCGTTTCGGGCTTGTCGGAGAAGAAGAAAAAACTCAAAAAGATGTAGCCGACATGATGGGGATTTCACAATCTTATATCTCCCGGCTCGAAAAGCGGATTATCAAAAGACTGAGAAAAGAGTTTAACAAAATGGTGTAAAATTTTTTCCATCTGACAGCCCTTACTGCCGCAAGGATTGCCGTCGCCGGATGTTTATTTCTGTAAAATGGCGGTGCATATTTTTCCCACCCGAGGAGATACTTAACGTTGTACAGCAGCTCCTAGTGGGAGGGAAAAACGTGTCAAGAAATAAAGTCGAAATTTGCGGGGTGGATACCTCCAAATTACCGGTGCTCAAGAATGAAGAGATGAGAAAGCTGTTTAGGCAATTACAGGATGAGGGCGATGATTCAGCGAGGGAAAAGCTTGTAAACGGCAATCTGCGCCTTGTCTTAAGCGTCATTCAGAGGTTTAACAACAGAGGAGAGTATGTTGATGACTTATTTCAGGTCGGCTGCATCGGACTAATGAAATCCATTGATAATTTTGACCTAAGCCATAATGTTAAGTTTTCAACATACGCTGTACCGATGATCATCGGAGAAATCCGCAGATATTTGCGGGATAACAATCCGATCCGCGTCTCGAGGTCGCTTCGCGATATCGCATATAAAGCGCTTCAAGTAAGAGAGCGGTTAATCAGTGAGACAAGCAGGGAGCCGACAGCAGAGGAAATCGCCAAAGTTCTTGAAGTGCCCCATGAAGAAATTGTGTTTGCCCTTGACGCCATCCAGGATCCGGTTTCACTGTTTGAGCCGATTTATAATGACGGCGGCGATCCGATTTACGTGATGGACCAGATCAGCGATGAGCGCAATAAGGATACACAATGGATTGAGGAGCTGGCTCTGAAAGAAGGCATGAGAAGACTGAACGAACGGGAAAAAATGATTTTGCGAAAGCGCTTTTTCCAAGGGAAAACCCAAATGGAAGTCGCTGAAGAAATCGGCATATCCCAAGCTCAGGTCTCAAGGCTTGAAAAGGCAGCCATTAAACAAATGAATAAGAATATCCATCAATAACGGAAAAAGCCTTTAAACCTTGTTTAAAGGCTTTTTTCATGCGATGGTTTACGTTTGCAAAAAAGTGATGTATTCTAATGTGTAAAAGTTTTTAGAAAATTTAAACAAAGTAAACGGGGGAAACTGCAATGATTTTACAGCTGGACAGTGTGTCATTAAAAAGAAACGGGAAATGGATTTTGAAAGATATCAACTGGCGCGTCGAGAAAAACGAAAATTGGGTGCTGTACGGATTAAACGGAGCCGGAAAAACGGCTTTGCTGAATATGTTATGCTCTTATTACTTCCCCACTTCAGGAGAGATGCAGGTGCTCGGCCATCAATTCGGCAAAACAGAGCTCGGTGACAGGCTCAGAAGGAAAATTGGCCTTGTTTCGGCAGGTCTTCAGCACAAATTATATGCCGCGGACTCCGCTTTTGAAATCGCCCTCAGCGGCGCGTACGCCTCAATCGGGCTGTACGAAACTCCGAGTGAGCAGGTAAGGGAAAAAGCGATCGGTCTTCTGAAGGATTTGGGTGCCATCGGTTACGCCGACAGACGGTATGAAACATTATCACAAGGGGAAAGACAGAGAGCGCTGATTGCGCGGGCGCTTATGGCTGATCCGGAACTGCTGATTTTGGACGAACCCGTGACGGGTCTTGATTTTATGGCAAGGGAGCAGCTGCTGGACACGATTACGTCGATCGCCGAAAAAGAAAATGCGCCGTCCATCCTTTATGTCACCCATCACGCTGAAGAAATTCTGCCGGTATTTGATCAGGCGCTGCTTTTAAAACAGGGCGAGGTGTTCGCCTCCGGGAAAATCAGGGACATGCTTTCTGACGAGCGGCTTACAGCGTTTTTCGATATGCCTGTCAATGTCTTATGGAACAATGGCCGCCCGTTTTTAACACGTGCAAAAGAGGCATCATCCGTAAAATAACATAAATTCACCCTGGGGGTGCTGCCATGCGGCTGAGAGAGACGTTGTCTCAACCCTTAAAGGACCGGATCCGGATCATGCCGGCGGAGGGAAGCGGTGAAAAAAGCGGAGGAAGACCCGTTTTTTACCCGTTTCATTTCATGAATGAAACGGTTTTTTTGATACAGCCAAAGGGGAGATTTCCAATGCATCAGATTGATATGCTGTTACACCAGGCGGAGAAACGGCGGCACGACTTCATACATATTGCTGAAAGATTGATAGCCTTTCCGACTCCGGCCCCGCCAGCAAGAAATACGGCAGAAGCCCAAAAGTGGGTGGCCGGCTTTTTAAAAGAAACGGGCTGCTCGGTCGATATGTGGGATGTGTATCCGGAAGACCCGAATGTAGTCGGTGTTTTAAAAGGGACAGATTCAAGCAGGCATCAAAGCCTGATTTTAAACGGACACATTGATGTGGCAGAAGCCGGGGGCGAAGACTGGCACTCTGACCCGTTTCAGCCGCACGTAAAAGATGGCATGCTGATCGGAAGGGGCGCCGCTGATATGAAAGGGGGTTTGGCGTGTGTTCTCTTCTCTCTGAAGCTGATCCATGATGCCGGCATTGAGCTTCCGGGCGACCTCATTGTACAGTCTGTAATCGGAGAAGAAGTCGGTGAGGCGGGGACGCTGGAATGCTGCAAACGCGGCTATCACGCGGATTTTGCGGTTGTCGCGGATACGAGCAGCCTGCATATTCAAGGGCAGGGCGGTGTCATCACCGGCTGGATAGAATTGAAAAGCAAACAAACATTTCATGACGGCATGAGGCGCAATATGATTCATGCGGGCGGAGGCACATTCGGAGCGAGCGCCATCGAAAAAATGGCGAAAATCATCGCTGCCTTGGGAGAGCTGGAGCGCCACTGGGCGGTAACGAAAAGCTATCCCGGTTTTGCGCCCGGCACCAATACGATCAACCCTGCCGTCATTGAAGGCGGAAGACACGCAGCGTTTGTCGCCGATGAATGCCGGTTATGGATCACCGTCCACTTTTATCCGAACGAAACGCACGAACAAGCAGCCGCAGAAATCGAAGACTATATTAATCGTGTCGCTGACAGTGATCTGTGGCTCAAAGAAAACAGGCCGGTGTTCAAATGGGGCGGATCTTCGATGATTGAAGACAGAGGAGAGGTGTTCCCGGCGCTGGAAATCGACCCGGATCATCCGGCAGTTTCTGTCTTGGCTGCATCACACTCAGCCGTCAGAAAACAGGAGCCCGTCATTGATGTTTCCCAAACCGTAACTGACGGAGGGTGGCTTTATCATGCCGGGATTCCGAGCGTCATATACGGTCCCGGCGATTTAAAAAACGCCCACTCCGTAAACGAGGAAGTGTCCGTTGATGAGCTTATGGACTATACGAAAATTATGCTGAGATTTATCCTCGCCTGGTGCAGCCGCAAAAAAGATTGCCCGATGTGACAAGGTTCAGCCCGGCCGTTCATATAATAGGAAAAAGAACGGGCAAAGGGCGTGATACGCATGATCAGCATATCTGAATTTCAAATAAAAGATGTGGTAAACGTGTCGAACGGAAAAAAACTCGGAAGCATCGGTGATATTGATATTAACGTGACAACGGGAAAAATTCAGGCGATTATTTTAGGCGGCAGCGGAAAAGTTCTCGGTTTTTTCGGAAAAGAAGAGGAAATGATCATTCCTTGGCGAAATATAGTTAAAATTGGGGAAGATGTCATCTTAGTGCGTGTAAACGAACCAAAGGGGGGAGCGTAATCCTCCCTTTACTTGTAAAAAGCCGGAAATCTCAATGTTTCCGGCACATTTATTTATCTCATTTTTCAATCAGCCGCTAAACGTATGCTTAAAATTGTGTTAAAATGAGTGGGAAATTACGCTTTTTTAATGTTTGTCGAAAGGTTGGATCTCCATGAATACATATCACCCGTTTAGTCTTACCACCCCCTCGGCACTCATGATAGAAGACTGGAACTGTGTGAATCAGCTTAACACAAAGGTCATCGCCGGATTCACAACGAAAAACGGCGGGGTCAGCAATCCTCCGTATGAGTCATTAAATACCGGATTGCACGTCCGGGACGAAGCTCATGATGTTGTGACAAACCGTGAAGTCATAGCGTCCTTATGCGGTACTGATCTGGATTCCTGGGTGTTCGCCGACCAGACACATGAAAACCGCGTCCGGCGCGTGACAGCCGGGGATAAAGGAAAAGGAGCGAGAGACTATTCTTCCGCATTCCGCGGGACGGACGGGCTCTACACGAAAGATGCGAATCTTTTTTTGGCCCTTTGTTTTGCGGACTGTGTGCCCTTGTATTTTTATGACCCGGTGAAATCCATTATCGGCGCTGCCCATGCCGGATGGAAGGGGACGGTCAAACAAATCGGACGCATCATGACGGAACGCTGGGTAAACGAAGAAGGCTCCCGTTTAACAGATATTCAGGCTGTCATCGGTCCGTCCATCAGCGCGGGAAGCTATACAGTCGACGACCGCGTCATCAATGAAGTGCGGGCGCTGCCTTTTACGGCTGAATCCGCCATATGCGAAACGGAAAAAGGCCAGTATCAGCTTGATTTAAAAGAGGTCAACCGTCTTCTTCTGATACATTGCGGCATTCCGGAAGAAAACATTTCAGTCAGCGGTTTATGCACCGAACGAGAGCGTGAACTATTCTTTTCACACCGCCGCGACAAAGGGAAAACGGGACGCATGATGTCCTTTATCGGAATGAAGGAGGCGTAAGATCTTGCGTGTTGCTGATCAATTACGACATATAAACGAAAGAATAAACGAAGCATGTAACAGATCGGGCCGAAGCCCCGAAGATGTTACCGTCATCGCGGTTACAAAATACGTATCAGCCGAAAGGGCTCAAGAGGCCGTTGATGCCGGTATTACAAGTCTGGGAGAAAACCGGGATGCCGAGCTTATCCATAAGCAGGAAGTCATCAAAGGCAGCCCGGAGTGGCACTTTATCGGCAGTCTTCAGTCCAGAAAGGTGAAGGCCGTCGTTGACCGTGTATCTTATATTCATTCCTTAGACAGACTGTCATTGGCAAAAGAGATTGAAAAACGGGCGCAGCATGCGGTTCGCTGTTTTGTGCAGGTGAATACTTCGCTTGAGCCGTCTAAGCACGGTTTAAAAACAGAGGAGGTCATCCCCTTTATCAGAGAGCTTTCTGAGTTTAGAAACATTTCTGTAGAGGGCCTGATGACGATGGCTCCCCTGACAGACGATACAGAAACGATCAGAGCCTGCTTCCGGCAATTGCGTGATCTGAGGGATCAGGTGCAAAAACTGAATCAGACAAACGCACCGTGCCGGGAACTGTCAATGGGCATGTCAAATGATTATGAAATCGCTGTTGAAGAGGGCGCAACTTTTATCAGAATCGGCTCTTCATTAGTCGGAAATGAACCGGGGGGTGTAAACAAATGAGCATGAAAAATAAACTGAAAAACTTTTTCTCAATGGATGAGGAGGAGTACGAGTACGAATACATTGAAACGGAGCAGGATCATCCGGAAGAGCATGAACAGCAGAAAGATAAACAGCCTGCTTACGCTCAGAAGCCGCAGGGCAAGCAGAACGTAGTAAGCTTGCAAAGTGTTCAGAAATCCTCTAAAGTGGTGTTGAGTGAACCGCGTGTATATGCGGAAGCGCAGGAAATCGCCGATCATTTAAAGAACAGGCGGGCGGTTGTCGTCAATCTGCAGCGCATCCAGCATGATCAGGCGAAAAGAATCGTCGACTTTTTAAGCGGTACCGTCTACGCCATCGGCGGCGACATTCAGAGAATCGGTTCAGATATTTTTCTGTGCACGCCTGATAATGTCGACGTTTCCGGCACGATTTCGGAGCTTATAAATGAAGACGAACATCAGAGGTGGTAAAGCAGGATGATTCTTTATCAAATTTTTTCCGTTCTGAGTTATTTAATTTACATCTACTCGTTTGCCCTGATCATCTATATCTTTATGTCATGGGTGCCGAGTACGAGAGAAACGGCGGTCGGACGGTTTCTCGCAGCGATTTGCGAACCGTATTTAGAGCCGTTCAGAAGGATCATTCCGCCCATTGCCATGCTGGATATATCCCCGATTGTAGCGATTATCGTGCTTCGGTTTGCCACGACGGGACTTTGGGGCCTATACCGCATGATCGCAATGTATACTTGAATGCGACAGTTTGATACGGGCTTGGCACCAGCCAAGCCTCTTTACATAGAAAGGAAAGAACATGAGCGATATTTACCAGCACTTCAGACAAGACGAGCGGCCTTTTATTGATCAGGCGCTTGAATGGAAACAGATTGTCCTGGACCAGTATCGGATGAAGCTGACTGATTTCTTAGATCCCAGAGAACAGGTCATTGTAAAAGCCGTTATCGGCGACGCCTGCGGTCTTGCGTTTTTCGGAGGATATGACAGAGCTGAGCGCAAACGCGCGATTTTATACCCTGAATATATGGAACCTGAACAGGATGATTTTGAGCTTCGGGCTTTTGACGTTCAATACGCTGAAAAATTCGTCAGCATTGACCACCGCTCTCTTCTCGGATCATTAATGGGGATCGGCTTAAAGCGGCAGAAATACGGCGATCTGATTTTCTCTGAGGAAGCCGTGCAGTTGATCGTCTCCGGTGAAATCGCCGATTTTGTCAGCACTCAGCTGACCAAGGCGGGCAAAGCGCCGGTAAAGCTTGAGAAAATCGAGCTTTCCGCTCTTCACATTCCCGCTTCAGATGTCGAAATAAGGGATGACACGGTTTCTTCATTGCGTCTCGACGCCGTCTGCGCTTCAATGAGCAGGCAATCCCGGCAGAAAGCGCAGGCGCTTGTGAAAAACGGGCTCGTTAAGGTGAATTGGAAAGCCATTGAAGATCCGTCTTATCAGGTTGCTGAAGGGGACATGCTCTCGATTCGCGGCTTCGGACGATGCAGTTTGGCGAAAGTTGACGGAAAAACGAAAAAAGACAAATGGAAAGTTACATTTGAACGGCAAAAATGAGTCGTTTTTTCAGTTTTTTTCTCCATCTGTGCCGTATTTGTTTTATAATGTGAACTAGATAACCGTACTGAAATGTAAAAATGGAGGTGGCAATATGCCATTAACGCCGAATGATATCCATAACAAAACGTTTACAAAAGGTTTTCGCGGATATGATGAAGATGAAGTAAATGAATTTTTAATGCAGGTCAGAAAAGATTACGAAATCGCACTCCGTAAAAAAACGGAGCTTGAGGCGAAAGTGAACGAGCTGGACGAAAAAATCGGCCACTTTGCCAATATCGAAGAAACGCTGAATAAATCAATTCTCGTAGCCCAGGAAGCCGCAGAAGACGTAAAGCGCAACTCGCAGAAAGAAGCGAAGCTGATCGTCCGTGAAGCAGAAAAAAATGCTGATCGCATCATCAATGAGTCGCTTTCCAAATCAAGAAAAATCGCAATGGAAATCGAAGAGCTGAAAAAACAGTCTAAAGTCTTCAGAACACGTTTCCAAATGCTGATTGAAGCGCAGCTCGACCTGCTGAAGAACGATGATTGGGATCATCTGCTGGAATACGAAGTCGACGCGGTATTTGAGGAAAAAGAATAATTTTCTGATTTTCTTGACATTCTCCGGCCCGTTCGAATATAATACGTTCATAAATTCAGATGAAAAGACGATTGAAAGGGACCGGCATGACTCAAAACAGGCTATAAAGCGACCCGGGGAAGGTGAAAGCCCGGGATGGCCGGAATCATGCAGATCAGCCCTTTAGTTTCCTTTCTGAACCGAGAGTAGGAAAGGACGTTCCATCACGTTACGATGTTCGAGAGGAAAAGACGGATGATCCGTTTTTTCTAAAAGGGTGGTACCGCGAGATAAGCTTTCTCGTCCCTTATGGGATGAGAGGGCTTTTTTTATTTTCTGAAAAATGTTGTGGAGGAATGAAAATGGATTACAAAGATACGCTGTTAATGCCGAAAACAGATTTTCCGATGCGCGGAAATCTGCCGAATCGTGAGCCGGACATGCAAAAAGACTGGGAGGAGCAGGACATTTACCGTCTTGTTCAAGAACGGACGAAAGACCGCCCGAAATTCGTACTGCATGACGGACCTCCTTATGCAAACGGAGACATCCACATGGGCCATGCCCTGAACAAAATCCTGAAAGACTTCATCGTCCGCTATAAATCAATGAGCGGCTACAACGCACCGTACGTGCCGGGCTGGGATACGCACGGACTGCCGATTGAAACGGCGCTGACGAAAAACAAAAAAGTAAACCGGAAAGAAATGTCCGTCGCTGATTTCCGCAAGCTTTGCGAAGATTATGCATGGCAGCAGATCGAAAGACAGCGCGAACAATTCAAGCGTCTCGGCGTCAGAGGCGATTGGGAAAACCCGTATGTCACGCTTCAGCCTGAATTTGAAGCGCAGCAGATCCGCGTTTTCGGCGAGATGGCGAAAAGAGGCTATATTTATAAAGGTCTGAAGCCGGTCAACTGGTCGCCTTCAAGTGAATCTGCCTTAGCAGAAGCGGAAATTGAATATCAGGACAAACGTTCCGCGTCTATTTATGTTGCGTTTAAGGTGAAAGACGGTAAAGGCGTTCTGGAAAACGGAGAAAGCTTCATCATCTGGACGACGACGCCGTGGACGATGCCTGCCAACCTCGGAATTTCCGTTCATCCTGATCTTGAGTACAATGTCATCAAGGTTGGAGACAAGCGTTATGTAGTGGCTGCTGAACTGATCGAAAACGTAGCGGAGGCATGCGGCTTTGAAAATCCTGAAGTTGTCGCATCATATAAAGGCAGAGAATTAGAATACATCACTGCAGAACATCCGCTGTACGGCAGAGATTCACTCGTCATGCTCGGTGACCACGTCACAACCGATGCCGGAACAGGCTGTGTTCATACTGCCCCGGGCCACGGGGAAGATGACTTTATCGTCGGCCAAAAGTACGGCTTAGAAGTACTGTGCCCTGTTGATGAAAAAGGAAACATGACCGACGAAGCGCCGGGCTTTGAAGGAATGTTTTACGATAAAGCCAATAAACCGATCACGGAGAAGCTTGAAGAAAACGGCGCGCTCTTGAAACTCGAGTTTATTACACACTCCTATCCGCATGACTGGAGAACGAAAAAACCGACCATCTTCAGAGCGACAGCGCAATGGTTTGCGTCAATTAAAGATTTCAGATCCGATCTGCTTGATGCCATCAAACAAACGAAGTGGGTGCCGGAGTGGGGCGAACAGCGCCTTTACAACATGGTGCGCGACCGCGGTGACTGGTGTATCTCAAGACAGCGCGTCTGGGGCGTTCCGATCCCGGTATTTTATGCAGAAAACGGTGAGCCGATCATCACTGACGAAACGATTGAACACGTGTCTGAGCTGTTCAAACAGCACGGCTCAAACGTCTGGTTTGAAAGAGAGGCAAAAGACCTTCTGCCGGAAGGATTTACACATCCGGGAAGCCCGAACGGAATCTTCACGAAAGAGCAAGACATTATGGATGTGTGGTTTGATTCAGGTTCTTCCCATCAGGCTGTTCTTGAAGAACGTGATGATCTTGTCCGTCCGGCTGATTTATACCTTGAAGGCTCTGACCAATACCGCGGCTGGTTTAACTCATCTCTTTCCACCGCTGTTGCAGTCACCGGCAAAGCGCCGTATAAAGGCGTATTAAGCCACGGATTTACACTTGATGCAAACGGCCGTAAAATGAGTAAATCACTCGGCAATACGATTGACCCGACAAAAATCGCAAAACAGCTTGGAGCTGAAATTCTGCGTTTATGGGTATCTTCCGTAAACTATCAGGCCGATCACCCGGTTTCTGAAGATATTCTGAAGCAGGTCGCGGAAGTATACCGGAAAGTCCGCAACACGTTCCGCTTCCTTCACGGCAACCTGTTCGATTTCAATCCAAGCGTCAATGCCGTTGATGTAAAAGATCTCCGCGAAGTGGATCAATATATGCTGATCAAGCTGAATAAGCTGATCGATAAGGTGAAAAAAGCGTACGATGAATATGAATTTGCGGTTGTTTATCACAGCATTCACAATTTCTGTACGATCGAGCTCAGCTCCTTCTATCTTGATTTTGCAAAAGATGTTGTGTACATCGAGCATGCGGATCATCCGGACCGCCGCAGCATGCAGACCGTCTTTTATGAAACGCTGCTGGCGTTAGTGAAGCTGACGGCGCCGATTCTCCCGCACACGGCGGATGAAATGTGGTCTCACTTATCATTTGTTGAAGAAGCGAGCGTGCAGCTGACAGATATGCCGGAAACCATTGCTGTTCCGGACAGTCAAGCGATAGAAGAAAAATTCGACCGCTTCATGGAGCTTCGAAACGACGTACTGAAAGCTTTGGAAACAGCCCGTAACGAAAAAATTATCGGAAGATCATTGGAAGCGAGCCTGACTTTGTATCCGAACAAAGAAAACCGCGACCTCTTGTCATCCATTAAAGAAAACATCGCGCAGCTGTTTATCGTCTCAGAACTGACAGTAAAAGACGAAAGTGAAGCGCCGGAAAACGCGCAAAGCTTCACAACAGGAAAAATGACCGTAGAAAAAGCGGAAGGCCAGATGTGTGAGCGTTCCCGCGTAATTTCTAAAGATGTCGGAGCCAATCCGAAATATCCGACATTATCACTGCGCAATGCGGAAATCGTTGAAAAATATTATCAAAAATAATGAATGAGAAAGCGCCCGGTGACAGCCGGGCGCTTTTTTTACATGCCACTAATGTCATCGATTAGAACGACAGGAAAAATCTTATGGGCTTCAAATGGCGCCCTGGGGGCAACAATAAAGCTATAACATCAAGAGCAGGAGTTGTGATGAATGAATGATCAACTGACCGCAATCCACACGGAGCTTCTCATGATGAAAGAAGAACTTCAATCAAGATTATTCGAATATTCTTGCTTTCAAATGTCAGCATCTGTTGAACCTTCAATGAACGACCAAGAAGCAACTCTGATCTATCATGTAAAAGAAGAACTTCAGGACGTTCTTCTTGCCCTGTCTAAGTTTGAAAACAATACGTACGGTTATTGTGAAAAAACAGGCGACCCCATTCCGATTGAAAAACTTGCGGTGTTGCCGACGGCCAGAACCGCTGATGATTTTTATTATCCCGCTCAATTTGAAAAGAAAACCCTTCCATATTGGGAACCCGGAGATTATGCATATGATCAGGCGCTGTATGAATGACAGCGTCTGTTTGCATGCGCTTATGATCTGCCTTTACTCTGGCATCTTTTACTGATAAAATTCATAAAGGATAAAAGTAACTGTATACTGGAGGAACGTGTGTGCTTTATTATCTTATCGCTCTTTTTATTATTATTGCCGACCAATTGACCAAATGGCTTGTCGTCAGCCATATGGAATTGGGACAAAGCATACCTGTCATCGATCAGGTGCTTTATATCACATCTCATCGCAACACGGGAGCGGCGTGGGGGATTTTAGCCGGCCAAATGTGGTTTTTCTACGTCATTACCATCGCCGTGATTATCGGAATCGTTTATTACATACAGCGTTATGCAAAAGGGCAGATGTTACTCGGAATTTCTCTCGGTTTAATGCTGGGCGGTGCGGCCGGAAACTTTATTGACCGGGCGGCGCGCCAGGAAGTGGTGGATTTTATTCATGTCATCATCGTGGATTATCACTATCCGATTTTTAATATCGCGGACTCCTCACTGTGCGTCGGTGTAATACTTTTATTTATTCATATGCTGTTTGACAGCGGGAAAAAGAAGGAGCAATAACATGAATCAATTTGAGATAACCGTTCAGCCTGAACAAAAGAGCGAACGGATTGATAAATTTTTGGCTTCAACGGGAGAAAACTGGTCACGCACTCAAGTGCAGCAATGGGTAAAAGAGGGATTGGTATCCGTTAACGGCAAATCCGTAAAAGCGAACTACAAAATGCAGCCCGGCGATCAGGTAAACGTCACCATTCCTGAACCGGAAGAATTGGACGTGCTTGCAGAGCCGATGGATTTGGACATTTACTATGAGGATCAGGACGTCTTGGTTGTGAACAAACCGCGGGGCATGGTTGTACACCCGGCGCCCGGCCATGTGACAGGGACGCTTGTAAACGGACTGATGGCTCACTGCAACGACCTTTCCGGCATTAACGGCGTCATGCGCCCGGGAATCGTCCACCGGATTGATAAAGATACTTCCGGTCTGTTAATGGTCGCTAAAAACGATATGGCGCATGAATCACTCGTTAATCAGCTCGTCAATAAAACCGTGACGAGAAAGTACAAAGCGGTTGTCCACGGGTTGATTTCACATGATGACGGAACGATTGACGCTCCGATCGGTAGAGATAAAAAAGACCGTCAAAGCATGACCGTAACAAGAGAAAGCAGCAAAAACGCCGTCACGCATTTCCACGTGCTTGAGCGGTTTCAAGACTTCACGCTCGTAGAGTGCCGTCTTGAGACCGGAAGAACGCATCAGATCCGTGTTCATATGAAATATATCGGGTTTCCTTTGGCAGGCGATCCGAAGTACGGACCGAGAAAAACCATTGATTTCAATGGTCAGGCGCTTCATGCCGGAATATTAGGTTTTGATCATCCGCGGACGGGAGAATACATGGAGTTTGAAGCGCCCCTTCCTGAAGATATGAAAAAACTCATTGAACATTTAAGAAATAGCCATTGACAGCGACTTTCTTTTCTGAAATAATAAAAACAAGCTGAATAGATTCTTTAACACAGTCCAGAGAGGCTGAGAAGGATAACGGATAGGACAGAAGAGATACACGTGTGTCTTCGTCCTGGAAAGGAACCCCTCTATGCTCTGGCAGGAGGGGTTTTTTCTTCTTATATACGAATGGAGAGGTGTCACGAGTGAATCAAAAAGCTGTTATTCTCGACGAACAGGCGATCAGGCGGGCGCTGACAAGGATAGCTCATGAAATGATCGAACGGAATAAAGGAATGAATGACTGCATTCTTGTAGGGATTAAAACAAGAGGCATTTATTTAGCGAAGCGGCTGGCCGAGCGGATCGAACAGATTGAAGGGAATCCGGTCACCGTCGGGGAAATCGATATCACCCTTTACCGTGACGACCTCACGAAAAAAACGAGCAATGAAGAGCCGCTTGTAAAAGGCGCGGACATTCCGGCCGATATTACAGACCAAAAGGTCATTGTGGTTGATGATGTGCTTTATACCGGCCGGACGGTGAGAGCGGCGATGGATGCCCTCGTTGATGTCGGACGGCCGTCATCGATACAGCTTGCCGTGCTTGTCGACAGAGGGCACCGGGAGCTGCCGATCAGAGCGGACTATATCGGGAAAAACATTCCGACCTCAAAAGCTGAAAAAGTGATGGTTCAGCTGAGCGAAGTTGATCAGACTGATATGGTCGCCATTTACGAAAATGAATAATCACCCTTTTTAAATGCATTCCAGAGAGTTTGCAAAGAGGATTTTAAAACACAAAGCCGGGCGGATCGACGCGGCCGGGTTTTGTATGCCTCTTTGCGCAAAAAGCAAAGAGGTTTTTTTATACCATTTGAAAGTCAACCGGGAGGAAAACGCCATGAGTAAGAAAAAAGTAAACCTGGGAGTCAGGGACGTCCCCAATCCATTGTCTTGGCTGTCATTCAGCCTGCAGCATTTATTCGCCATGTTCGGTTCAACCATACTCGTGCCGAAACTGGTCGGAATGAGCCCGGCAGTGGCGCTTGTCACGAGCGGAATCGGGACACTCGCCTATCTCTTGGTGACAAAAGGCCAGATTCCCGCTTATCTCGGCTCATCATTCGCCTTTATATCACCGATTATCTTGGTGAAGGCGACGGGAGGGCCGGGGGCTGCCATGGTCGGCGCTTTCCTGGCGGGAATTGTGTACGGCCTGATCGCACTGCTCATCAGGCAGCTTGGAACGGGGTGGCTGATGAAGCTGCTGCCCCCGGTGGTCGTCGGGCCGGTCATCATCGTCATCGGCCTCGGACTGGCAAGCACAGCCGTCAATATGGCAATGTATGCCGATCCGAATGCAAAGGAACTCGTCTACAGCTTGAAACATTTCAGTGTAGCCGGCGTCACTTTGGCCATCACCATTATCTGCGCCATCTTTTTACGGGGATTTTTAAGCCTGATTCCGGTATTGATCGGCATTATAGGCGGCTATCTGTTTGCGCTGACACAGGGCATCGTCAATTTCCAGCCGGTCATTGATGCAAAATGGTTCGCCGTTCCTGAATTTATCATCCCTTTCAAAGACTATACGCCGTCAGTGACGTTGGGCATTGCGGCTGCGATGGTGCCGGTCGCTTTCGTGACGATGTCAGAACATATCGGCCACCAAATGGTGCTGAGTAAAGTCGTCGGACAGGATTTCATTAAAAAGCCGGGACTGCACCGCTCCATAATGGGGGACAGTGTTGCGACGATCATCGCTTCGTTAATCGGCGGCCCGCCGACGACGACATACGGCGAGAACATCGGAGTCCTGGCAATTACGAGAGTTTTCAGCGTCTTTGTCATCGGCGGCGCGGGTGTGATTGCGCTGTGCTTCGGGTTTATCGGAAAAGTATCAGCGCTGATCAGCTCTGTTCCGTCCGCGGTTATGGGAGGCGTTTCCTTCCTGCTCTTCGGAATTATCGCCTCCAGCGGTTTAAGAATGCTGATTGACAACAACATTGATTATGAAAACAAGAGAAATTTAATTATCACATCCGTCATCCTCGTGATCGGCGTCGGAGGGGCTTTTATTCAAGTATCAAAAGGCGGGTTCCAAATATCCGGCATGGCGCTTGCGGCAATCGTCGGAGTCATCCTGAACCTCATCCTGCCGCATGCAAATGAAGAAGACGCGATTGCATCAGAAAAACAAAATCATATGTAAAACCTTTTAAAGAAAGTCCAGAGAGGCTTGGAAGGGTTATAACGGGAAGAAGCTGTACGCTGCTTCTCTCTTTAACCGCACCCCGAGTCTATAGACCGGGGTGTTTTTTTACGGCCTTCAAGCGGAAACGGAGGAGAAAAACATGAATCATTTAACGGCGATGTCTGAACTGAGCACTGCTGAAATTACAGAACTGCTGCGTGAGGCAAAAGCGATAAAAGAGGGTACAGTCCGCCCCGATCTCGCGGGAAAATTCGTTGCGAATCTGTTTTTTGAACCGAGCACGAGAACGCGGTTCAGCTTTGAAGTGGCGGAAAAGAAACTCGGGATGAACGTGCTCAGCTTAGACGATACGAGCACAAGCGTTCAAAAAGGCGAGTCCTTATACGACACGGTCAAAACTCTGGAATCAATCGGAGCGGACGCCTGCGTCATCAGGCACAGCACGGATGAATATTACAAAGATCTGACCGGCAGAGTCAATATTCCGATCTTAAACGCCGGCGACGGCTGCGGCCAGCACCCGACTCAGTCATTACTCGATTTAATGACGATTCAAGAGGAATTTGAGACCTTTCAGGGCCTGACAGTTTCCATTCATGGCGATATCAAACACAGCAGGGTGGCAAGGTCAAATGCCGAGGTGCTGACAAGACTCGGCGCACGCGTGCTGTTTTCTGGTCCGCCGCAATGGCAGGATGAGAAAAACGCCTTCGGCACCTGTGTACAGACGGATGAAGCCATACAAGCTTCAGATGTCGTCATGCTGCTCCGCATCCAAAATGAAAGGCATCAGACAGAAGCTGACCAAAAAGGCTACCTGGGAGCATACGGGCTGACCGCAAAGCGGGCGGAGAGCATGAAGCGGCATGCCATCATCATGCATCCCGCACCGGTGAACAGAGGAGTCGAAATTGACACAACATTAGTGGAATGCGAAAAATCAAGAATCTTTAAACAAATGGAAAATGGCGTGTATATCAGAATGGCAGTCTTAAAAAGAGCACTGCAAACCAATGTAAAAAGGGGAGAAGCGGCTTATGTCTTATCTCATTAAAAACGGCTGGATGTTAAATGAACAGGGAGAAAAAGTGGCACAAGATATCCGGGTAACGGGTGAATTCATTTCGGAAACCGGGCTTCTGACAGCGAAAGACGGAGAAACGGTGATCGACGCTGACGGACTGTTCGTTTCACCGGGACTCGTAGACCTTCATGTTCACTTCAGAGAACCGGGCGGCGAGAAAAAAGAAACCATTGAGACGGGCTCTAAAGCCGCGGCGCGAGGCGGCTTTACCACAGTCGCAGCCATGCCGAATACAAGACCGGTGCCGGATACGAAAGAGCAGATGGAATGGCTGCAAAACCGGATCAAAGAAACCTCATCTGTCAGGGTTCTTCCTTACGCATCCATTACGATCAGGCAAACCGGCGAAGAAATGACAGATTTTAAGGCGCTTCATGAAGCCGGAGCATTCGCCTTCACCGATGACGGCGTCGGCGTTCAGACGGCCGGAATGATGTATGAAGCCATGAAACGGGCGGCTTCAATGAATAAAGCGATTGTCGCTCATTGTGAGGATAACTCACTTATTTACGGAGGGAGCGTGCATGAAGGTTCTTTTTCAAAAGCGAACGGCCTGAACGGCATACCTTCCATTTGTGAAGCGGTACATATCGCCCGTGACGTCCTGCTGGCGGAAGCGGCGGGCTGCCATTACCACGTGTGTCATATCAGCACGAAAGAATCGGTCAGAGCCGTAAGAGACGCAAAAAAAGCGGGAATCCGCGTGACGGCGGAAGTGTCGCCGCACCACCTGCTGCTTTGTGACGAAGATATCCCGGGACTTGATACCAATTTTAAAATGAATCCGCCGCTTCGCAGCAAAGAGGACAGAGAGGCGCTGATTGAAGGGCTTTTAGACGGTACGATTGATTTCATCGCCACTGACCATGCGCCGCATACAGAAGAAGAGAAAAACACGGATATGAAGCTTGCGCCTTTCGGGATCGTCGGTTTAGAAACAGCCTTTCCGCTTCTGTACACACATTTTGTGAAAAACGGGGCGTGGACGCTGAAGCAGCTGGTTGATTTCATGACGGTAAAACCTTGCGAGGCATTTGATCTTCCGTACGGAACGCTTGCACCGGGGGCGCCGGCTGACATCACCCTGATTGATCTGGAAAAAGAAGCAGCCATTGACAAAGATACATTTTTATCTAAAGGAAAAAATACGCCATTCAACAAGATGAAGTGCTTCGGTTGGCCTGTTGCAACGATGGCTGCCGGTAAGCTTGCATACGAAGAAGGGAGACTCGTCAAATGAAAAGAAGACTAGTGCTGGAAAATGGAGCGGTATTTGAGGGTGAAGCATTCGGGAGCCTGGAGCATACCGCGGGTGAAGTCGTATTCAACACGGGAATGACCGGTTATCAGGAAATTTTATCAGACCCTTCTTACTGCGGGCAGATCGTGACGCTGACGTATCCTCTGATCGGCAACTACGGAATTAACAGAGATGACTTTGAATCCATCACTCCTTTTGTAAAAGGGCTGATCGTAAAAGAACTGTGCGAGCTGCCTTCCAACTGGCGTTCGGCTTACACGCTTGACGAGTATTTGAAAATGAAAAATATCCCCGGCTTACAAGGGATTGACACGAGAAAGCTCACAAGAATGATCCGCACGGCCGGCGCATTAAAAGGAACGTTTGCTTCAAGTGAGGAGAATGTCGGAGAGGTTCTTGCAAGGCTGAAAGAAACGGAACTGCCGAGAAATCAAGTCGCTCAAGTATCTGCGAAAACGGCATATCCGAGTCCGGGCCGCGGCAAACGCATCGTACTCGTCGATTTCGGTATGAAGCACGGCATTTTAAGAGAGTTAAACAAAAGAAAATGCGATGTCATCGTTGTGCCGTACAATGTAACGGCGGAAGAAGTGCTTCAGCTCAAGCCGGACGGCATCATGCTTTCTAACGGACCCGGAGATCCGAAAGATGTGCCGGAAGCCATTGAAATGATAAAAGGCATACTCGGGAAGGTGCCGTTATTCGGAATCTGCCTCGGCCACCAATTATTTGCACTGGCATCCGGAGCGGAAACGGAAAAAATGAAATTCGGACACAGGGGTTCCAATCATCCGGTTAAAGAGCTTGCGACAGGGAAAGTCGCTTTAACCGCCCAAAACCACGGATATACAGTTTCTTCAATAGATGAAACAGAGCTTGAAGTGACGCACATTGCGATCAATGATCAAACGATCGAAGGACTCAAGCATAAAACATTGCCGGCATTTACGGTTCAGTACCACCCTGAAGCTTCACCGGGACCGGAAGACGCCAATCATTTATTTGACAGATTCATTGACTTGATCGAAACAACTGAGAAAGAAGGGGAAGCGGTATGCCAAAACGCGTAGATATTAAAAAGATTTTAGTGATCGGATCAGGCCCGATTATTATCGGACAGGCGGCGGAATTTGATTATGCGGGCACACAGGCGTGTCTCGCTTTAAAGGAAGAAGGCTATGAAGTCATTCTCGTCAACTCGAATCCGGCAACGATTATGACGGATACGGAAATGGCTGATCGGGTATACATAGAACCGCTGACGCCGGAGTTTCTCACGCGTATTATCAGAAAAGAACGGCCGGACGCCATCCTGCCGACTCTGGGAGGACAGACCGGACTGAATCTTGCCGTCGAGCTGTCTGAACTCGGGGTTCTTGAGGAATGCGGGGTGGAAGTGCTCGGCACAAAGCTGTCCGCCATCCAGCAGGCGGAAGACCGCGACTTATTCCGTACGCTGATGAATGAGCTGAATGAACCGGTGCCGGAAAGTGAGATCATCCGCACTTTACAGGAAGCCGAGGAATTTGTCGGCCGGATCGGGTTTCCGGTTATCGTGCGCCCCGCTTACACATTAGGCGGAACGGGCGGCGGCATCTGCTCGAATGAAGCAGAACTGAAAGAGATCGTCGAAAACGGATTAAAACTCAGCCCCGTCCATCAGTGCCTTCTGGAAAAAAGCATTGCCGGTTACAAAGAGATCGAATATGAAGTCATGAGAGACAGCGGAGATCACGCGATCGTCGTCTGCAACATGGAAAATATCGATCCGGTCGGCATCCATACGGGTGACAGCATCGTCGTTGCCCCGAGCCAGACTTTGAGCGACCGGGAATATCAGCTTTTGCGCAATGTTTCATTAAAGCTGATCCGCGCGCTCGGCATTGAAGGCGGCTGTAATGTTCAGCTCGCGCTCGATCCCGACAGCTTCCAATATTACATTATCGAAGTGAATCCGAGGGTGAGCCGCTCATCTGCCCTCGCCTCAAAAGCGACGGGTTACCCGATCGCAAAGCTTGCGGCGAAAATCGCAGTCGGGCTTTCTCTTGATGAAATGATGAATCCCGTAACGGGAAAAACATATGCGGCTTTTGAGCCCGCGCTTGACTATGTCGTTTCTAAAATCCCGCGCTGGCCGTTCGACAAATTTGAGTCGGCAAACCGCAGGCTCGGGACGCAAATGAAAGCCACCGGAGAGGTCATGGCCATTGGACGCACCCTTGAAGAATCGCTGTTAAAGGCGGTCCGCTCATTGGAAGCCGATGTCTATCACCTGGAACTGAAGGATGCGGAAGAGATTTCTGACGGGCTTTTGGAAAAACGGATCAGAAAGGCCGGGGATGAACGCTTGTTTTATCTTGCTGAAGCGTTCAGAAGAGGCTATACAGTGGAGCAGCTTCATGAATTTTCCGCAATTGACGTATTCTTTTTGCACAAGCTCTGTAAGCTGGTCGCTTTTGAAACAGAGCTGAAAGCGGAAAAAGGCAGCCTCGCCGTCCTTCAGACAGCGAAGGAACTCGGTTTCTCCGACAAATATATCAGCCGGGAATGGAATATGCCGGAACAAGAGCTGTATCAAATGCGAAAAGAAGCAGACATCAAGCCTGTATATAAAATGGTGGATACATGTGCGGCGGAATTCGAATCAGAAACCCCGTACTTTTACAGCACATATGAGGAAGAGAACGAGTCTGAGGTTACATCAAGAAAAAGCGTCGTCGTCCTCGGTTCCGGCCCGATCCGTATCGGACAGGGCGTCGAATTTGACTATGCGACCGTTCATTCTGTCTGGGCGATCAAGCAGGCAGGCTATGAAGCGATTATTATCAACAACAACCCTGAGACGGTGTCCACTGATTTCAGCATATCAGACAAACTGTATTTTGAACCGCTGACGGTAGAAGATGTCATGCACATCATCGATTTGGAACAGCCGGAAGGCGTTGTCGTCCAATTCGGCGGTCAGACGGCGATCAATCTTGCGGAAGAATTGAGCGCCCGCGGCGTCAAAATCCTCGGCACATCACTTGAAGATTTAGACCGTGCGGAAGACCGGGATAAGTTTGAGCAGGCGCTTGAGGCGCTGAATGTGCCGCAGCCGCTCGGAAAAACCGCCGTGTCGGTGAACGAAGCGGTCAAAATTGCCGCATCCATCGGCTATCCGGTACTTGTCCGCCCTTCGTATGTGCTTGGCGGCCGGGCGATGGAAATCGTCTATCACGAAGAAGAGCTGCTTCACTATATGAAAAATGCGGTCAAAATCAACCCGCAGCATCCGGTGTTAATCGACCGTTATCTGACGGGGAAAGAAATCGAAGTCGATGCCGTATCTGACGGCGAAACAGTCGTTATTCCGGGAATTATGGAGCATATCGAGCGGGCCGGCGTCCATTCAGGGGATTCAATCGCCGTCTATCCGCCTCAGTCTTTAAGCGAAGACATTAAGAAAAAAATCGAACAATACACTGTAGCCTTGGCAAAAGGCCTTAACATCATCGGGTTGCTGAACATCCAGTTCGTACTGTCGCAAGGTGAAGTGTATGTGCTTGAGGTAAATCCGCGGTCAAGCAGAACCGTGCCGTTCTTAAGCAAAATCACAAAGATTCCGATGGCGAATCTGGCGACAAAGGTCATTCTCGGCCAAAAGCTTGCTGATTTCGGCTATCAAGAGGGGCTGCAGCCTGAACAGCAGGGGGTGTTCGTGAAAGCGCCTGTCTTCTCATTCGCGAAGCTGAGAAGAGTAGATATTACGTTAGGCCCTGAAATGAAGTCGACGGGAGAGGTCATGGGCAAAGATTCAACCCTGGAAAAAGCGCTCTATAAAGCGCTGATTGCTTCTGGCATTCAAATCCCGAACTACGGCTCAGTGCTGTTGACTGTTGCCGATAAAGATAAAGAAGAAGGACTGCTGATCGCGAAGCGGTTCCACGCCATCGGCTATAAAATCTTGGCGACGGAAGGAACGGCGGCTTATTTGAAAGACGCTCAGATTCCGGCTCAAGTCGTCGGGAAAATCGGCGAAGAAGGGAAAAATCTGCTCGATGTGATCAGAAACGGCGAAGCGCAATTTGTCATCAATACGCTGACAAAGGGCAAACAGCCGGCCAGAGACGGCTTCAGAATCCGCCGCGAATCCGTTGAGAACGGAGTCGCCTGCCTGACATCTTTAGATACGGCCGAAGCCATTTTGCGGGTATTGGAAAGCATGACATTCCGGGCGGATCATATGCCTGCATCCGAAACCAATCAAAAGGCGGCAGCCACGATATGAAAAAAGCGCATTTGACTGTTCAATCCAACTTAGAAATTGCCGACCGGATTTATAAGATGGTGCTGAAAGGAGAGCTTGTCCGGCACCTTACCGAGCCGGGTCAATTTCTACATCTGAAGGTGAGTGACGCGGTCACGCCGCTATTAAGAAGACCGCTCAGCATTGCGGACGTCGATTTCGCCGCGAATGAAGTATCCGTTATCTACAGAGCTGACGGTGAGGGAACGCGTCTTTTGTCCGAGAAAAAAGAGGGCGACAGGATAGACGTTCTCGGCCCTCTCGGCAACGGATTCCCCGTCCGGCGGATTGAACCCGGCAAAACCGCGCTGTTAGTCGGAGGCGGAGTGGGGGTTCCGCCTTTGCAGGAACTGTCAAAGCGCCTGACGGAAAAAGGAGTAAACGTCATTCATGTGCTTGGATTTCAATCAGCAAAGGATGTTTTTTACGAACAGGAATGTCGTGCGTACGGAGACACCTATGTGGCGACGGCTGACGGCACATATGGAGAGAAAGGGTTTGTCACCGATGTCATCCGTGAAAAGCAGCTCGAATTCGATGTCCTGCTAAGCTGCGGACCGACACCGATGCTGAAAGCTCTGAAGCAGCAGTACGGCCATAAAGAGGTTTATCTTTCGATGGAAGAGCGGATGGGCTGCGGCATCGGAGCCTGCTTCGCCTGCGTGTGCCGCACGGGTGAAAGCGATACATCCTATGTAAAGGTCTGCCTTGACGGGCCGGTATTTAAAGCTGAGGAGGTGGCGCTGTAATGTTAGAGGTGAATCTGCCGGGTCTCCAATTGAAAAACCCGATCATCCCCGCTTCCGGATGTTTCGGTTTCGGGAAAGAATATGCCGGATTTTACGATTTATCATGCCTCGGAGGCATTATGATTAAAGCAACGACGAACGAAGCCCGCTTCGGAAATCCGACGCCGAGAGTGGCGGAGACAAGCGCGGGAATGCTGAATGCCATCGGTCTGCAAAATCCCGGCCTTGAGCATGTGCTCAATCATGAGCTGCCTTGGCTCGAACAATTTGACACGCCGATTATCGCAAATGTCGCCGGTTCTCAGGTGGACGACTATAAAGAAGTGGCCGAGCACATCAGCCAAGCGCCGAATGTGCATGCGCTTGAGCTTAACATTTCATGTCCGAATGTCAAAACGGGGGGGATTGCTTTTGGTACTGATCCCGTCATGGCGGCCGAACTGACAAAAGCGGTGAAAGAAGTTTCCGCAGTGCCTGTGTATGTGAAGCTTTCGCCTAATGTCGCAAACATAACCGAAATTGCCAAAGCGATTGAAGCGGCCGGTGCTGACGGTCTGACGATGATTAATACACTCATCGGGATGAGGCTCGATCTCAAGACGGGACGGCCGATCTTAGCAAATAAAACGGGCGGACTGTCAGGCCCGGCGATCAAACCGGTCGCCATCCGGATGGTATACGAAGTCAGCCAGGCCGTTCAAATCCCGATTATCGGGATGGGCGGCGTTCAGACCGCAGAGGATGCATTAGAATTTCTTCTTGCGGGAGCGAGTGCGGTTGCCGTCGGCACGGCAAACTTCGTCAATCCGTTCGTCTGCCCGGAAATCATAGAACAGCTCCCCAGTGTACTGCGCCAACACGGCTTTCAATCTGTAAGTGAATGCATCGGAAGGAGCTGGAAACATGAAAAACAACCTGCCCATCATCGCGCTTGATTTTGCATCAGGGGAAGAGACTTTAACGTTTTTAGACTTGTTTGAAAAGGAAAGGCTTTTTGTCAAAACGGGGATGGAACTTTTTTATCAGGAAGGCCCCGCCATCATTCACCAATTAAAAGAACGGAACTGTGATATATTTTTAGATTTAAAGCTTCATGATATCCCGACTACGGTCAATAAAGCGATGAAGCGGCTGGCCGGCCTCGGCGTTGATCTCGTCAATGTGCATGCGGCAGGGGGCGCACGCATGATGCGCGCGGCCCTTGAGGGACTTGAAGAAGGCACGCCGGCAGGCAGAAAACGCCCGTCTTTAATCGCGGTGACTCAGCTGACCAGCACTTCAGAGCAGGTGGCGAAGGAAGAGCTTCTGCTGCATAAGCCGCTGTTAGAAACGGTCGTGCATTACGGCAAAATGGCGGAAGAGTGCGGGCTGGACGGAGTGGTATGTTCGGTGCATGAAACAAAAGCCATTTATGAAGCGGTCCGGCCTTCATTTCTGACAGTCACACCGGGCATCCGCACGGCCAGTGACGCAGCTGACGATCAAGTCCGGACGGCGACTCCGTCATTTGCGAAAAAAAACGGTTCGTCAGCCATCGTCGTGGGCCGCTCAATTACAAAAGCGGAAAACCCCGTTGAAGCATATGAAGCAATTAAACTGGAATGGGAGGGCGTTCGCCGATGAAACAGGCTATCGCAAAACATCTATTACACATTGAAGCTGTCTTTTTACGCCCGAATGAGCCGTTTACGTGGGCGAGCGGCATTTTATCACCGA
The DNA here is from genome assembly GCF_058791615.1 of Bacillus sp. EB106-06-01-XG163. Lineage (NCBI taxonomy): Bacteria > Bacillati > Bacillota > Bacilli > Caryophanales > Bacillaceae > Bacillus > Bacillus sp. EB106-06-01-XG163. Next base: position 389,688 of record NZ_JBYTDS010000001.1, on the reverse strand, counting down.
TCTATTGTGACAACCGTCTGACATTGTCGTATCCAAAAGTGAGAAATGATGTGGCGGACGGGCTCGGCAAACTGCTGAAAGAGCATTTCCCCGAGGCGGAGATGATCGCGGGCACTGCAACGGCGGGCATTCCGCATGCTGCGCTTCTCGCAGACCATACAGGCGCGCCGATGTGCTACGTCAGAAGCAAACCGAAAGCGCACGGCAAAGGAAATCAAATAGAAGGCGCCATTAAGAAAGGACAAAAAACAGTCGTGATTGAAGACTTGATTTCTACCGGGGGCAGCGTGCTTGAAGCTGCAGCGGCCCTTCAAAGAGAGGGCGCGGAAGTCCTCGGCGTCATTTCCATTTTTACATACGGACTGCCGAAAGCAAAAGAAGCCTTTAAAAAAGCGGGTCTTCCTTATTACTCGTTAACGGATTATGACACGCTGATTGAAGTCGCGCTTGAAAACGGTACGATTCATTCAGATGACATTGAGAAACTGAAATCATGGAAACAGAATCCCGAGTCAAAAGATTGGTTTAAAAAATAATGACAATAAAAACAGGCCTCAGGGCCTGTTTTATTATTCCTATCAAAAAACTCGGGTTGACTTCTGTTAGAATTGTGCTAAAATTTAGTACAAATCTAAAAAGCTTATCAAGAGCGGCTGAGGGACTGGACCGATGACGCCCGGCAACCTGCGTGTCATGCAAGGTGCCGCATCCAGAAAAATGCACAGCATTTTGAAGATAAGGGCTATACCGGGTCACTGTCTTTCATTCCGCTGGATTGAAAGTTTTTTATATGAAAAAAAGATTGAGGGATAAGACAACCGGCAGAAAACAACAGCTGTTTGATTGTCTCCGGGAGGAGGAAAGGAAAAATGCTAACGTATGACACATGGGAAGAGCCGGCGATTACATTTCCGGAAGACGATTCCTATAAAGGCGCGCTGTCCGTTTTAAAATGGGCATACGGCCACTACGGAGACCAGCTTGTTTACGCGTGCAGCTTCGGGATTGAAGGCATCGTCCTGATCGATTTAATTTCTAAAGTAAAGAAAGACGCGGAAATCGTGTTTCTCGATACGGGTCTTCACTTTAAAGAAACATATGAAACGATCGAAAAAGTGAAAGAGCGTTACCCGGGACTGAACATTATCCTGAAAAAGCCCAGCCTTACTCTTGAAGAACAGGCCGAGGCTCACGGAGATAAACTGTGGGAAAGAGAACCGAACCAGTGCTGCTACATCAGAAAAATTCTGCCGTTAAGAGAAGCGCTCGCGGGGCATCCGGCATGGCTGTCCGGCCTTCGCCGGGATCAAGGGCCGAGCCGGGCGAATACGAATTTCCTGAATAAAGACGACAAGTTTCAATCGATTAAAGTATGCCCGCTGATCCATTGGACATGGAAAGACATCTGGAGATATACTTCCAAGCATGAGCTGGATTACAATATCCTCCACGATCAGGGGTATCCTAGCATCGGCTGTGAACCGTGCACTTCACCTGCGTTTACCGCGGAAGATTTGCGGAGCGGCAGATGGAACGGCATGGCGAAAACAGAATGCGGACTGCATGAATAAAGGAGCTGCACGATGGAATTAGCCGCTATTTTATTCTGCCTGTTTTTTGCCATGAATATCGGAGCAAGCGGAGCCGCGGCTTCAATGGGAGTCGCTTATGGGTCCGGCGCCGTTAAAAAGAAAACGTATGCGCTGATCATCTGCGCGGCCGGAGTCCTGTCAGGGGCGGTTATCGGCGGCGGTGAAGTCGTTAAGACGATCAGCGGCGGAATCATTCCCGAACAAACCATTACGCTCACCATTGTCTGCATTATTATCGGATCGGCGGCGCTATCATTATTCACGGCGAATGTGCTCGGCATTCCGCTGTCGACGAGTGAGGTCACTGTCGGGGCGATTGTCGGTGTCGGCGTCGCGTACAGAGTATTGTTTTTACAGCATCTTTTGGTCATCGTGATTTTTTGGGTGCTTGTACCGTTTGTCGCGTTCTGTTTCACGTTTCTCGTCTCGAAGGTATTCAGTTCTCTGAATATTCGAGTCATTTCGAGTCGGAAACAGAAGATTTTGGGGATTGTGCTGCTGATTGCGGGGTTTTGGGAAGCTTTTTCAGCCGGAATGAACAATGTCGCAAATGCGGTGGGCCCTTTGGTTGCTGCGGGCGTGCTCAGCGTGTCCAAAGGAACGCTGTACGGAGGCATCTTTGTCGCTCTCGGCGCTCTGCTTTTAGGACGCAAAGTGCTTGAAACCAACGGGAAAAAGATTACGAGATTTTCAGCCGGAGAAGGCATACTGCTTTCAGGAACCGGCGCGGGGCTTGTCATTATCAGTTCCGTCTTCGGTCTGCCGGTCCCATTGGCGCAAGTCACATCATCATCAATTATCGGTATCGGAATGGCCAAAAACGGGCCGAACGTTTTTCATAAAGAAGTCGTGAAAACGATGCTCAAAGTATGGGTCGTTTCACCGTTTTTGTCACTGTCGATTTCGTATTTGCTTGTCTCCCTGCTGTTAAAAGGAGATTACTATTCCATCTTTATGATGGCCAGCGTGCTTTTGGCAGCTGGCGGAGCCGCCAGTCTGATGAAAGCCATCCGAAAAGAGAAACGCTCTGTCCATGAACAAGGCGGAGGCATTTAACTATTAATCTGAGTTTATTTATCTGTTAACTGGGAGGAATCATGTATTATGAGTTTAGCACCGCACGGAGGAACATTAATTAATCGGGTAAATGAGCAGTATGATCTTACATCCGTCCAAAAAGAAATTGAGCTTGATTTGATTTCGTTCGCTGATTTAGAGCTGATCGGGATCGGGGGGTACAGCCCGATTGAAGGATTTTTCACAGAAAAAGATTACGTGTCAGTCGTTGAAAATATGCGTCTGGCATCCGGGGTTGTCTGGTCCCTGCCGATCACGCTTCCGGTCGATTCAGAAAAAGCGGCTGAGCTTGCCGTCGGCGACACGGTGAAACTGACTTACGGCGGAGAAACATACGGCGTAGTCGACATCGAAGATATTTATACGCCGGATAAACAAAAAGAAGCCGTTCACGTATATAAAACCGATGATGCCGCGCATCCGGGCGTGAAAAAATTATTTTCACGCGGCGATACGTATGTCGGCGGGCCGATCACATTAGTTAAAAAAGCGTCAAAGCAGTTTCCCGAGTTTACATTTGAACCTGCCGATACAAGACGAAGCTTCGAAGAAAAGGGCTGGAAAACCATTGTCGGTTTCCAAACGAGAAATCCGGTCCACCGCGCCCACGAATATATCCAAAAAACCGCGCTTGAGACGGTTGACGGCCTGTTTTTGAACCCGCTCGTCGGTGAAACAAAATCAGATGACATTCCGGCGGATGTCAGAATGGAAAGCTACCAGGTGCTGCTCGATCATTATTATCCGAAAGACCGCGTGTTCCTCGGCGTGTTTTTGGCGGCTATGCGGTATGCGGGGCCGAGAGAAGCCATTTTCCACGCGCTTGTCCGCAAAAACTACGGCTGCACGCATTTTATCGTCGGCCGCGATCATGCCGGCGTCGGTGATTACTACGGCACATATGAAGCGCAAGAGCTGTTTGATCAATTTACAGCGGATGAACTCGGGATTACACCGATGAAATTCGAGCACAGCTTCTTCTGCCAGAAATGCGGCAACATGGGAACGGCCAAAACATGCCCGCATGACAGAGAAGACCACGTCATTCTGTCAGGAACAAAGGTCAGAGAAATGCTGCGAAGCGGCGTCATGCCGCCGGCGGAATTCAGCCGTCCTGAAGTTGTCGAGGTGTTGATTAAAGGGCTGAAAACGAAAGAAGAAGCAGGCGTTTCTTAAGGAGGAAAATAGAGTGACAAATCGTGATATCGTGTGGCATGAAGCCTCAATAACGAAAGAAGAATACCAGCAGAAAAACAAGCATAAAAGCTCTATCCTCTGGCTGACGGGCTTAAGCGGTTCAGGGAAATCCACGATTGCAAACGCCGCAGCGCGCGAGCTGTTTGAACAAGGCTATCAAGTCATCGTGCTTGATGGTGATAACATCCGCCACGGCTTAAACAAGGACTTGGGTTTTTCCGATGATGACCGCAAGGAAAATATACGCCGCATCGGGGAAGTGGCGAAGCTTTTCGTTCAGCAGGGAACCATCGTCATCACGGCTTTTATTTCTCCGTTCCGTGAGGACAGAGATCAGGTGAGAGAGCTTGTGGCGGAGGGCGAATTTAATGAAATCTATGTTAAATGCGACCTCGATATATGTGAAAAGCGCGATCCGAAAGGTTTATATAAAAAAGCAAGAAATGGTGAAATTCCGTTCTTTACGGGGATCGACTCACCGTATGAAGAGCCGAAAGCGCCTGAGCTCGTACTTGATTCAGGCAAATGTGAACGCGAAGAATGCACCGGAAGACTGGTTGACTTTGTGAAAAACAGCTTAGCATAATAGGTCCAAAAAGGCCGCGCAATCAGCCGGATATCCCCCGAAATGGCGGGATATGGTAAAATAGCTGAAGTGCGGCCTCGCGGCTGTTCTGGGAAGATTTCAAAACGGATCGGGGAGACATGCTATGGGGAAAGTATTTATCGTTGGAGCCGGTCCGGGAGATCCGGACTTATTAACGGTGAAGGCAATGAAAGCCATACAGAAAGCGGACGTTATATTATATGACAGATTGGTAAGCAAAGAGATTTTACAATATGCCGGAGAAGAAGCGGATCTGATTTACTGCGGAAAGCTCCCGGATTTTCACATTATGAAACAGGATACGATCAACCGTTTCCTTGTGAAGTATGCGAAAAAGGGGAAAACCGTTGTAAGGCTCAAGGGAGGCGACCCGTTTGTTTTCGGCCGCGGAGGCGAAGAAGCGGAGGCTCTCGCACAAAACGCCATTCCGTTTGAGATCGTTCCCGGCATTACATCAGGAATCGCGGCGGCTGCTTATGCCGGCATTCCCGTGACGCACAGAGAGGCGAGCTCCAATGTCGCATTCGTTACGGGACATTATAAACAAGAAGACGACTTTGAAGAAAAATGGAAAGCGCTGGCGACGGGCATTGATACGCTGGTGATTTATATGGGAATTAAAAATATCCGGCAGATTGAAAGAATGCTGCTGGAAAACGGCAGAGACGCCGGCACCCCGGCAGCCTTTATTCATTGGGGAACGACGGACAGGCAAAAAACAGTCGTCTGCACCGTCGGCACGCTTTCAGACACAGTGATAAAAGAAGAAATCAAAAACCCGAGCTTAATTGTTATCGGCGATGTTGTCAATTATCACTGCAAACTGGACTGGTATGCATCTGAACAGAAAAATCTGGATTTGAGCGAGGCGTTGTAAATGAAGCAGGCGATTTTATACATCGGGCACGGAAGCAGGCTGAAAAAAGCGCAGACAGAGTCGGCGGCGTTTTTAAAAGGGTGCATGCCGCACGCTGACGCTCCCATTCAGGAAATTTGTTTTTTAGAACTGCAGGAACCGTCTATTGAAGCGGGATTTGAAGCGTGTGTCAGACAAGGCGCCACTCATATTGCGGCCGTGCCTTTACTGCTGTTGACCGCTGCCCACGCAAAACATGACATTCCGGCTGAAATCGCCCGTGCGGCGGCCCTGCATCCCGATATAAAAGTGACATATGGTGTTCCGATCGGAGTGGACGATGAAGTCGTAAAAGCGGTGCATCATCGCATTGAAGATACCGGAGTGCCCATTGAGCAGGCGAAAGTGGTGCTGATCGGAAGAGGAAGCACAGATCCGGCAGTTAAAAACGCAGTCAGTGAGATTGCCGGAAAACTTGAGGCGATTACACCTGTTAAAGAAGTCATCCCTTGTTTTTTAACAGCATGTGACCCGCACTATAAAGAAGTGTTTGCCGGCCTTGAAGAGGATGACGGAGCACCCGTTTTTATCGTTCCATATCTTCTGTTTACCGGGCTTTTAATGACTGAGATTGAACGGGAAGTTCAAAAGCTTCAAACGATCAATCAAAATGTTCATCTCGCTTCATACTTAGGTTTTCACCCGCATATTAAGCAGGCGTTTTTGAACCGTGTGTCAGAAGCTGTTCGAAACCCCGGCGGTCAGTTTGATTTTAAGGGGGGACAGTATGCTGCCTCTGCACATTAATTTAAGCGGAAAAAGAATTATCATCGCGGGCGGAGGCAATGTTGCCTTAAGAAGGCTCAAAACGGTGCTTCCGGAAGGCGCGGATATTACTGTAATCAGTCCCGATGCCCTGCCTGAAATTAAACAGCTGGCGGATGAAGGACGTATCCGCTGGGTTTCCCGTAAAATTGAAATGAAGGATCTCGCGCCCGCTTTCTTCATCATTGCCGCGACAAATGACCGCAGCGTAAATCAGGAGATAGCCGCGAGCGCTTCTGAAACGCAGCTGGTCAATTGTGTAAGCGATGCTGAACAGGGCAGCGTGTATATGCCGAAGATCATCCGCAAAGGGCGCATTCAAGTATCCGTATCAACAAGCGGCGCAAGCCCGGCACATACGAAAAGACTGGCTGAGGACATAGAGCCTCTCATTACTGCTGATTTGGCTGAAGAAGTGGATCGATTATTTGAGAAAAGAAGAAGACCATAAAAAACACCTTGTCTGTCATCAGGCAGGGTGTTTTTTATACTGTCCTCACAGTCCCCGAATGTGAACAATTCAAAACGAAAGCGGGCAGTTTGAACGGTATATGCCGACAAGCGGTCAGGATTGCGAAGTGATGCGGAATATCTATCTGATCCCAATGCCGCCTGGATTCCGCCCGCATACAAAGGAAAGGTCAGAGACCCGGCATGATTATATTGACTGCCCGGATGTGTTCAGGTTTGGCGAGGGAAGGTGACAGTATCCGCCGCCAAATCAGGTGTGACCGCTTTAATCAGAGACGGCCCCCGGCGGATCAGGCAGACATGACGGGAAACTGATCAGATACTGTATAGATGGTTCTGACGGCTGGGAGAGTGTCGTCTCCGTTTATAAGTAATAAAAAACACCTCCAAGCTGAGTGCGGGTTTCAGCTTGGAGGTGCGTTTATTTTTTCAGCCGTATGACAAGGTCGGCATCAGGTGTGACAAATACGGTGTGCTGGCTGTCATAGGTGACAAATCCGGGCTTTGCGCCGTTTGGCTTTTTCACGTGTCTGATTTTTGTATAATCAACGGGAACGGAGCCGGAATCTTTCGCTTTGGAAAAATAAGCGGCGATCGCAGCCGCCTCCAGTATGGATTGTTCATCCGGATCGCTGCTTTTAATCACAACGTGGGAACCCGGAATGTCTTTCGTGTGGAACCATAAATCATCCCTTGCGGCAGCTTTTGTCGTTAAGTATTCATTTTGTTTATTGTTTTTGCCGACAAGAATCGTCAATCCCCGTGAAGATTCATATTGCTCCAAAACAGGAACGTGCTGCTTCTGTTTTTTCTGTCCTCGCTGCTGTTTCGGTCGCAGATATTTGCCTTCCACAAGCTCTTCCCTTATTTCGTGAATATCCTTTGTGGAGGCGGAGGAGAGCTGCTGGATCAGCTGATCGAAATAAGCGATTTCCTCCTCGGCCAGACGGATCTGTTCTTTTACCACCTCGACGGAATTCTTCGCCTTTTGGTACTTTGTAAAATACATCTGCGCGTTTTCTGACGGTGTTTTGTTCGGATTTAAAGGGATGGTCACCGTCTTACTTTCTTCATCATAATAATTGATGACTTCCGCTTCTTTGTCACCTTTTTTCAGCATATACAAATTTGCCGTCAGCAGTTCGCCGTATAGCTGGAATTCCTTCGCATTCTCTGAGTAGTCGAGCGTCTTTTCCAGCTTTTTTATCTTATTGGCGTTCTTTTTCCGTTCATTTGCGACAAACCGCTCAAGATCCTGAGCCTGCTGTTTGACGCGGTCGCGTTCCGCCTTGCCGAAATAAAACCGGTCCAACAGCTCACTCAGTGAGTGAAAGGTGCGCTCCTCTCCGTTTACATGTGTGAGAGACAGGAGATAAAAGTATTCCTTTCCGCCGGCTGTCGTAATGTTCGGTGTAAACCTGCAATCTTTCACGGCATGGAACATTTCAATCAGCGTCTTCGGCAGCGTTATTTTGTTAGCGAGGCCCGCTCTGTGCACGGCTTCTTTTGCAAACAGCGGAGAAACACCGGAGAAATGTCTGACGATCTGCTGGTCAAGCCGTCCTTCCTGAAAACTGAGATAACGCAAAACGTCCTCTTCATCCGCGGCAAGCGGCGAAATTTTTTCCTGAGCGGGAGGAAGCTTGTAATCATAGCCCGGCAGAACGGTCCGGTAGCTGTTCATCGACGGAGATAGATGTTTCAGCCCGTCGATGATGGCTCCTTCTCCGTCAGTCAGAATAATATTGCTGTGCCGCCCCATAATTTCAACATACAGCGTTCTGACGGTTTCGTCGCCGATTTCATTTCTGCTTTTTATGCGGAATATCATAATCCGGTCTAATCCGGCCTGTTCTATTTTCTCAATAAATCCGCCTTCGATATGCTTTCTGAGCAGCATACAAAACATCGGCGGCTCGCTCGGATTTTCATAGGCCTGGTTTGTCATGTGCACCCGTGAATAGCTCGGATGCGCCGATAATAATAATTTATGGTTTTTTCCGTTAGCGCGGATATGAAATATCACATCGTGCTTAAAAGGCTGATGGACTCTCGTAATCCGGCCTCCGGCGATCCGGCTGTTTAATTCATGTGTCATTCCGTATGTAAACATGCCATCAAAAGACATATAAAACACCCTTTCCTTCTTCCTGCATTCGATAATTATAGCATGAAAAGGGACGAGTCAGAATAAGCTTGTTTACAGAGTGACATCTCTAAAGCGAGGCAGGGGAGTGGACGAGAAGAATGAAGTTTCATGAAATGGGACAAACCGATTTGCTGAAAGCAACAAATACGTCCATTAAACAGGGGTTGACCGAAAAAGAGGTGAAAAAACGCCTTGAAAAGCACGGACCGAACGAGCTTCAGGAGGGCAAGAGGACACCGGCGATCGCCGTGTTTTTCGCCCAATTTAAAGATTTTATGGTGCTCGTGCTGCTGGCGGCAACCTTAATATCCGGGTTTTTAGGCGAATATGTAGATGCCGTAGCGATTATGGCGATTGTATTTGTCAATGGGGTTCTCGGTTTTTTTCAAGAGCGGCGGGCGGAAAAGTCTTTACATGCATTAAAAGAGCTGTCAACGCCGTATGTGTCAGCGTTGCGGGACGGGAGCTGGAAGAAAATTCAGTCCAAGGAGCTCGTTCCCGGCGATATCATGAAATTTTCAAGCGGCGACCGGATTGGCGCGGATGTGCGGATCGTTGAAGCGAAAAGCCTTGAAATTGAGGAATCGGCGCTGACCGGGGAATCAATTCCGGTGGTTAAACAAGCTGATAAACTGAGAAAGCCGGATGTTTCGTTAGGCGACATCAGCAATATGGCGTTTATGGGTACGATCGTAACGCGCGGCAGCGGTGTCGGCGTCGTCGTCGGTACAGGAATGAATACGGCAATGGGGAAAATCGCCGATATGCTGGAATCCGCCGGCAGCCTTTCAACACCGCTGCAGCGAAGACTTGAAGAGCTCGGCAAAATTTTAATTATCGTCGCGCTCCTTTTAACGGTATTGGTCGTTGCAGTCGGCGTCTTACAGGGACATGAGCTTTACAGCATGTTTTTGGCCGGGGTGTCATTGGCCGTCGCCGCGATTCCGGAAGGGCTTCCCGCCATTGTTACGGTGGCATTATCAATCGGCGTCCAGCGCATGATCAAACAAAAATCAATTGTCAGAAAGCTCCCGGCGGTTGAAACATTGGGCTGCGCCTCTGTCATTTGTTCTGATAAAACCGGTACGCTGACACAAAACAAAATGACCGTCACCCATATGTGGTCAGGGGGAAAAACATTTAAAGTGTCAGGCATCGGCTATGAGCCGGAGGGCGTTTTCACCCGAGATGAGCGGGAAATCAAGCCGAAAGATGAGAAGATTCTTGAACAGATGCTGGTTTTCGGCGCGTTGTGCAACACATCCGAAATCGCACTGAAAGACGGCCATTATGTACTCGACGGCGATCCGACAGAAGGAGCGCTGCTGACGGCTGCAAGAAAGGGCGGCTATTCAAACGATTGGCTCAGCGGGCACTACCGCGTGGTTGCCGAGTTTCCGTTTGACTCCGTCCGCAAAATGATGACCGTCATTGTAGAGGATCAGGAAAAAAAGCAGTTCGTCATCACTAAAGGAGCGCCCGATGTGCTGATTGACCGCTCGTCACATCTGATGTACGACGCAAGAAGCGCGCCATTTTCAGGAGAAAAGAAAGCAGAAACGGAAGCGGTTCTGAAAGAGCTGGCGTCGCAAGCTTTGCGTACGATCGGGATTGCTTATAAACCGCTTAAGCCCGGAGAAAAACCGACAATGGAGCAGGCGGAAAAAAATCTGACGATGCTCGGCTTGTCAGGCATAATTGATCCGCCCCGTCCGGAGGTCAGACAGGCGATTAAAGAATGCCGTGAAGCCGGCATTAAAACGGTTATGATCACAGGGGATCACGTCGAAACGGCAAAGGCCATTGCAAAAGATTTGCGTCTTCTTCCGAAAAAGGGGCGTGTGATGGACGGCAAGACGCTGAATGAGCTTACGGAGAAAGAACTTATCGAAACGGTCGATGATGTCTACGTCTTCGCACGTGTGTCGCCTGAACATAAATTAAAAATTGTCAAAGCGTTCCAGGAAAACGGACACGTCGTCGCCATGACGGGAGACGGGGTTAATGACGCGCCGGCCATAAAGCAGGCAGATATCGGCGTTGCCATGGGCGTGACGGGAACGGATGTGGCAAAGGAAGCCTCTTCTCTCATTCTGGTAGATGATAACTTTGCTACGATTAAATCAGCCATAAAAGAGGGACGGAATATCTATGAAAATATAAGAAAATTCATCCGGTATTTGCTCGCCTCCAACGTCGGTGAAATTTTAGTGATGCTGTTTGCGATGCTTCTCGCTCTGCCGCTGCCGCTCGTTCCGATTCAGATACTGTGGGTGAACTTAGTCACTGACGGGCTGCCGGCGATGGCCCTCGGTATGGATCAGCCGGAAGGAGACCTGATGAGGCGGAAGCCGCGGCACCCGAAAGAAGGAGTGTTTGCGAGAAAACTGGGCTGGAAAGTCGTATCAAGAGGGTTTTTAATCGGAGCTGCAACCATTTTAGCGTTTATCATCGTCTATCACCGCAATCCTGAAAATCTGCCCTACGCACAGACCGTTGCATTCGCGACTCTTGTTCTGGCTCAGCTTATACACGTGTTTGACTGCCGGAGCGAAACGTCTGTTTTCTCCCGGAATCCGTTTGAAAATATCTATCTGCTCGGGGCCATCATTTCTTCTATCTTCCTGATGGTCATCGTCATCTATTATCCGCCGCTGCAGCCGATTTTCAAAACAGTGCCGATTACGCCGGGCGATTGGATGCTGATTATCGGTATGTCGGGCATACCTACTTTTTTGCTGGCGGGTTCACTTTTGACAAGAAAAAAATAATTCCATATGATATAATCTTAGGGGTAATAGCATGTCTATTGCCCTTTTATTTTGATAACGGGAAAGAATTGGGTGTTTCATATGATACGGAGTATGACAGGCTTCGGCAGCGCAAGCAGCACAAAAGGCGATCTCTCGGCAACCGTTGAATTGAAATCCGTCAATTACCGGTTCAAAGAAGTGAACGCCCGCCTGCCACGGCCTTTGCTATATGTAGAGGATAAGCTGAAACAAACGATATTGCAGCATATACAGCGCGGAAGAGTAGAGCTGTTTCTCACTGTAAACAGTGACGCGCTCATAAAAAGAAGCCTGAACATCGATTGGGAGCTCCTTGATGAATATGTGAGCGCCGCACGCGTCATGAAAGAGCGCTACAGCCTGGCCGCAGAACCCGATGCAATGGAGTTCTTTAAATTTGAACATATTGCGCAGATACACGAAGAACAGATGCGTGATGACAAGCTTGAAGAAGTCATCAGGGAAGCCGCTGAGCTGGCTGTAAAGGAACTTTGTGACATGAGGGAAAAAGAAGGACGGCTTTTGGCGGAAGACTGCTTTCTGCACATTGAGCGGCTTGAGACGCTGTCCGAACAGGTGAAAGAGCGCGCTTCGGCCGTTGTTATTCAATACCGCGAGCGTCTTTACGCCCGAATGAAGGAATGGACGGAGGATGCGCTCGACGAAAGCAGGCTGATCACGGAATGCGCCATTTTCGCCGATCGTTCTGATATAACGGAAGAAATTACCAGATTGAAGAGCCATTTTGTTCAATTCCGTGATATATTAAAAGAAGGCGGGGCAGTCGGCCGCAAACTTGATTTCCTTGTTCAGGAGCTTAACCGAGAAGCGAACACGATCGGCTCAAAAGCCAATGATCATCAAATCACAAAGCTTGTCGTTGAAATGAAAAGTTCTATTGAAAAATTGAAGGAACAAGTGCAAAATATAGAATAGCGACTGTGCGTATTGTTTACAGACGGCCTCTTCAGGTTACACTAGAGACGTCTATTTTACAGGGGGAACGTAGAAGATGACGATTAAACTGATTAATATCGGATTTGGCAATATCATCTCCGCCAATCGGATGATTTCGATTGTCAGCCCGGAGTCTGCGCCAATAAAGCGAATGATCCAGGATGCAAGAGACCGCGGAATGCTAATAGACGCTACATACGGACGAAGAACCCGTGCAGTTGTCGTCATGGATAGTGATCACATTATCTTATCTGCCGTCCAGCCTGAGACAGTTGCACACAGACTTTCTGTGAAAGAAGAAATTATGGATGAAGGGCAGGGGTAATTGCCGCATGAAAGAAAGAGGGTTATTAATCGTTCTCTCAGGTCCCTCCGGAGTTGGAAAAGGAACGGTTCGGCAAGCAATATTTTCACAACAGGACACGAAATTTGAATACTCAATTTCAGTCACGACGAGAAACCCGAGAGAGGGCGAAGTCGATGGCGTCGATTATTTCTTTAAATCTAGAGATGAATTCGAACGCATGATTGAAAACAACAAACTGCTTGAGTGGGCAGAATATGTCGGCAACTATTACGGAACGCCCGTTGATTATGTCGAACAGACGCTTCAAGAAGGAAAAGACGTCTTCTTAGAGATTGAAGTGCAGGGCGCGCTCCAAGTGCGGAATGCATTTCCGGAAGGCCTGTTTATCTTCTTAGCGCCGCCGAGTCTTTCTGAGCTGAAAAACAGAATCGTGACAAGAGGGACTGAAACCGACGATTTAATCGAAAACAGAATGAATGCCGCAAAAGCTGAAATCGAAATGATGGACGCGTATGATTATGTCGTTGAAAACGACGATATCCAAACGGCTTGTGATAAGATTAACGCAATCGTTCTCGCCGAGCACTTAAAACGTGAACGCGTCGCTCCGAGATATAAGAAAATGCTGGAGGTAGAATAACTTATGTTAGATCCGTCAATTGACTCTTTAATGAATAAATTAGATTCTAAATATACGCTGGTGACCGTGTCTGCAAGACGCGCGCGTGAAATGCAGATCAAAAAAGACCAGCAGATTGAACATACCATTTCTCACAAATATGTAGGCAAAGCTTTAGAAGAAATTGACGCGGGCCTGCTTTCGTTTGAAAGAGAAGACAGCGAATAACAAGCACACGTAGCAACCTATCTCTACATAGGTTGTTATTTTTTTCCGTTTGGGATTTGTCCAATGCTTTCATAAAGGGGAGAAGACTTCATGAAAAACCGAAACATTTTGCTATGCGTAAGCGGAGGAATTGCCGTTTATAAAGCTTCCGCACTCACGAGCAAGCTGGTTCAGGCCGGCGCAAACGTCAAAGTGATTATGACTGAGTCCGCGCGTGAGTTTGTTTCTCCGCTGACATTTCAGGCGCTGAGCCGGAATGAAGTATATACAGATACATTTAATGAACAAAATCCGAAGGTGATATCTCATATTGATGCCGCTGACTGGGCGGATTTAATTATTGTCGCGCCCGCTACGGCAAATATCATCGGCAAGCTTGCCAACGGAATTGCTGACGATATGCTCACAACGACGGTGCTGGCGGCTGAGGCCCCGGTTTGGGTGGCGCCTGCGATGAATGTCCATATGTATGATCATCCGGCGGTGAAACGGAACATCTCTGTGCTTTATCAGGACGGGGTCCGCTTTATCGAGCCGAATGAAGGCTATTTGGCATGCGGATATGTCGGCAAAGGAAGGCTGGAGGAGCCGGAGCTTATTGTTGAGCGTGTCAGAGAGCATTTTAAGGAGCCTGAAGACGATGCGCCGCTGAAAGGAAAACATATTGTCATTACGGCCGGTCCGACGCGCGAAGCCGTGGACCCTGTCCGCTTCTTCACAAATAAATCCACCGGCAAAATGGGCTACGCCGCTGCTGAAGCCGCCGTCTGTCTCGGGGCGCGGGTGACGCTGATTTCAGGCCCGGTGTCAATAGAGCCGCCAATCGGGCTGTATCAGTTTCTTCCTGTGCAATCGGCAGCTGATATGAGAGAAGCGGTGCTTTCTGTGTTTGATTCATGCGACATGGTGATTAAGACGGCGGCCGTGGCCGATTTTACGCCGGCGGCTGTTTCTGATCACAAAATGAAGAAGAAAGACGGTTCGCTCGTGATCGAATTCAACCGTACGGCAGACATACTGAAAGAACTCGGCGAACGGAAAACACACCAGCTGCTGGTCGGATTTGCGGCTGAAACGCAAGACGTCGAACGCTATGCGCGCAGAAAACTTGAACAGAAAAACCTTGATATGATCGTTGCAAATGATGTGAAAGCAGAAGGGGCCGGATTTGGCACGGATACGAATGTCGTCACCTTCTATTTCCGGGACGGAAGAAAACGGGAGCTTGCGCTTATGTCTAAACTTGACGTTTCCTTTGAAATGCTGAAGGAAATGACCGCTTTGAAAGCCGAGGACCGAAAACCCGTATGAATGTAGCAGAAGTCATTGTCGATGTCAGCTCCAAAAACATTGACAGACCCTTTGATTACAAAATTCCCGATCATTTAAAAGGGATGATCGAAGTCGGCATGCGGGTGATTGTCCCGTTTGGCCCGCGCAAGCTTCAAGGATTTGTGACCGGTTTGAAAGATTCGTCTGAATTAAACGGCGGCTCAATGAAGGAAGTCGAGAAGCTTCTTGATTTGACGCCCGTTCTGACTGAGGAACTGATGCAGCTGTCTTCATGGCTTTCTGACAAAACGCTGTCGTTTAAAATCACGGCGCTTCAGGCAATGCTGCCCGCCGCACTGAAGGCGAAGTACGAGAAAGAGCTGAAAGTCGTTGACGAAGAAGCGCTGACACCGGACATCAAACAGCTTTTCAGGAATCAAAAAAGTCTTCTGTACTCGGATATTACCGATGAAAGCATTCTTTCGTCACTTCAAAAATTCGTGCGCAAAGGAAGCATTGATGTCACATATAAAGTCGCCCAAAAAACGAATAAAAAAATGATCCGCATGATCGAAGCGGGGGCGGACAAAGAAGAACTCGCCCGGCACGCAGATTCATTGACAAAGCAGGCTTCTAAACAGCTCGCCGTGCTTACTTATTTTATCGGCGGGGGAGCAAAGATTTCCGCGGCCGAGCTTTGCAAAAAGACCGATTCCAGTTCCGCGACGCTGAAAACACTTCTTAAAAAGGGTCTTCTTACGGAAAGCTTTGAGGAGGTTTACCGCGATCCTTATCAGGACAGAATGTTCAAAAAAACAGAGCCGCTCTCTCTTACAGAAGAGCAGCAGGCCGCTTTTGAGCCGATTAAACAAGCTGTAGCCGATCATGTCCATCACGTCTTTCTGCTTCACGGCGTCACGGGAAGCGGCAAAACGGAAATTTACCTGCAATCCATTGAAAAAGTGCTGGCAAAAGGACAAGAAGCCATCGTGCTCGTTCCGGAAATCTCGTTGACACCGCAAATGGTCAACCGTTTTAAAGGCCGCTTCGGCTCACAGGTTGCGGTCATGCACAGCGGATTATCCACAGGTGAAAAATATGATGAATGGCGGAAGATTCAGCGCAAGGAAGTCCGGCTTGTCGTCGGAGCCAGATCGGCCATCTTTGCCCCGTTTGAAAATCTCGGCATGATCATTATTGATGAAGAGCACGAATCTTCCTATAAGCAGGAGGAAATGCCGCGGTATCATGCAAAGGACGTAGCCATCCGCCGGGCCGAGCATCACAGCTGTCCGGTCGTCCTCGGGAGCGCCACGCCGACATTGGAGTCATTTGCGCGGGCGAAAAAAGGCGTTTATGAGCTGCTTCCATTAAAACATCGCGTAAATCGCCAGCTCATGCCTGACGTTTCTCTCGTTGATATGAGAGAAGAACTGAGAAACGGCAACAGATCAATGTTTTCAAGAGAGCTGATGGAACAGCTGGAAGAGAAGCTTGCAAAAAAAGAGCAGGCCGTCCTTTTTCTGAATAAACGGGGGTATTCCTCGTTTGTGATGTGCCGGGACTGCGGTTATGTGCCGCAATGTCCGCATTGCGACATTTCAATGACTTATCACCGCTACGGACAAAGGCTGAAATGCCATTACTGCGGCCATGAGGAACCTGTCCCGGGAACATGCCCGGAATGCGGCAGCGAACATATCCGCTTTTTCGGCACGGGCACGCAGCGTGTGGAGGAGGAGCTTACCAAAGTGCTGCCTCAGGCGCGCGTGATCAGGATGGATGTGGACACCACTTCAAGAAAAGGCACCCATGAAAAACTGTTGTCAGCGTTCGGTGAAGGGAAGGCGGATATCCTGCTCGGTACGCAAATGATCGCAAAAGGGCTTGATTTTCCGAACGTGACGCTCGTCGGAGTATTAAGCGCAGATACGACGCTTCACATCCCTGATTTCAGGGCCGCGGAGAAGACATTCCAGCTGCTGACGCAGGTAAGCGGACGGGCCGGGCGGCATGAAAAGCCGGGAACGGTGGTCATTCAAACGTATACACCGTCTCATTACAGCATTCAGCTGACGAAAACGCACGACTATGAAACTTTTTTTCAGCAGGAAATGGCGCACAGAAGGGCCCAGTCATACCCGCCGTATTATTACGTGGCGCTGGTGACCGTTTCTCATGAAGAAGCGGCAAAAGCCGCGGTCACCGCAGAAAAGATTACAAACTATTTAAGAGCGGGATGCGGGCCTGATACGAAAATTCTCGGGCCGGCGGCTTCCCCGATCGCCAGGATCAAAGATAGATATCGCTATCAATGCGTGATAAAATACAGACAGGAAAACGAGTTGCAGATTCAGTTGAAAAAGATACTGGAGCACTATAAACGCGACATTGCGCAAAAGCATGTCATGATTTCAATCGATATGAATCCGTACATGCTGATGTAACATTAGTTTTTGGAGGGCAAAATTTTGGCTGTAAAAAAAATCGTCACACACCCGGCGGAGGTTCTGGAAACACCTGCCGATGAAGTGACAGTGTTTGATAAAAAATTAAAAAAACTGCTTGACGATATGTACGATACGATGCTCGAAATGGATGGCGTCGGCCTCGCCGCGCCGCAAATCGGCATTTTAAAAAGAGCGGCCGTCGTGGACATCGGTGAAGAAAGCGGCCGGATCGACCTTGTAAATCCGGTTATTCTTGAAAAGAGCGGTGAACAGACCGGAGTCGAGGGCTGCTTAAGCTTTCCAGGGGTTTACGGCGATGTCACCCGCCCGGATTACGTAAAGGTAAAAGCCTATGACCGTAAAGGAAAACCGTTTATTTTAGAAGCGGAGGGTTTTTTGGCCAGAGCCGTTCAGCATGAAATGGATCATTTAGACGGCATTTTATTCACATCAAAAATTACGGCTTACTACACTGAAGAAGAACTGGCAGAAATGGAAGGATGATTGGATGACAAGGATCGTTTTTATGGGAACGCCCGATTTTTCAGTTCCCGTCCTGCGCACGCTTATTGAAGACGGGTATGAAGTGGTTGGTGTCGTTACGCAGCCTGACCGCCCGAAAGGCAGAAAAAAAATCATGACGCCCCCTCCTGTTAAGGCTGAAGCTGAACGTCACGGCATTCCCGTGCTTCAGCCCGAAAAAGTAAGGCTCGAAGAAGAAATAGAAAAAGTGCTCAGCCTGAAGCCGGACCTGATTGTTACGGCGGCATTCGGACAGATCCTGCCCAAGCAGCTGCTGGATGGCCCGAAATACGCCTGTATCAACGTACACGCGTCACTATTGCCTGAATTAAGAGGCGGAGCGCCGATACATTATTCGATTCTCCAAGGCAAGAAGAAAACGGGCGTGACAATCATGTATATGGTTGAAAAGCTTGATGCGGGCGATATGATTTCGAAAATCGAAGTGGAAATTGATGAAACGGATAACGTCGGCACGCTTCACGACAAATTAAGCATAGCGGGGGCGAAGCTTTTGTCAGAGACCGTCCCGAACGTCATTTCCGGAAATATTAAACCGATCAAACAGGACGAATCAAAAGCGACTTACGCGCCTAACATTAAGCGTGAGCAGGAGCGGATTGATTGGGCAAAGCCCGGAGAAGAGATCTACAACCAGATCAGAGGTTTAAACCCTTGGCCTGTCGCCTATACAACTTTGAACGGTCAAAATATGAAAGTATGGGCTTCTGAAAAAGTTGCGGCAAAAACTGAAGCTGCGCCCGGAACAGTCATCCGCACGGAGCAAAACGGCATTGTCGTCGCATCAGGAAACAGCACCGCCCTTTTAATCACTGAACTGCAGCCGGCGGGAAAAAAACGGATGAAGGGCGAAGATTTTGTAAGAGGCAAAAATGTGCAGCCCGGTGACGTGTTAGGAGAAGCAAATGAAGAAAATTAATGTCCGGGAGCTCGTCCTTGAAGCGCTTGAGAAGCTTGAGCAAAATCAGGCATACAGCAACCTGCTTCTTACATCGGTTATCAAAACGAACACGCTCAGCGATCAGGACAGAGGACTGCTGACAGAGCTTGTCTACGGAACGCTGCAAAATAAAATCGCCTTAGACTACATGCTGAAGCCTTTTATCCGCAAGCCGAATAAAGTGAAGCCATGGGTGATTCAGCTGCTTCGTCTGTCCGCGTATCAAATGGAGTATTTAGAAAAAATACCGGATCGCGCCGCCATTCATGAAGCGGTTGAGATCGCCAAAAAACGCGGGCATAAGGGCATTGCGTCCTTTGTCAACGGCATCCTCCGCTCCCTGCAGCGTGAAGGGGCGCCGTCATTCGCTGAAATTAAAGACCCGGTTCTCCGTCTTTCCACAGAGACAAGCCATCCCGAGTGGCTCGTAAAAGAGTGGGTCGAGGCGTACGGCTTTGAGGCGGCTGAAAAGATCTGCCGGATTCATCTCATTCCGCCGAAGCAGACGCTCCGTGTCAATCACATAAAGAGCGACAGGGAAACGGTGCTGAATGAGATGGAGAATGCCGGTCTGGAAGCGGAAGCCGGAGACCTTTCTCCTGATGCGATTAAGCTTTTGAAAGGAAGCATCGCGAACACGGCATTTTTCCAAAACGGCCGGGTATCCATACAGGATGAAAGCTCAATGCTTGTCGCGCGGGCGCTGGACCCGAAGCCGGGCGAAACCGTTTTAGACGCATGCGCCGCACCGGGCGGAAAGTCGGCTCACATTGCGGAACTGATGGAGAACGAGGGGAGCCTCACATCGCTTGATCTTCACCGCCATAAAGTGAAGCTGATTAAAGAGGGCGCAGAACGGCTCGGGCTTACGATCATCGACGCGCAAACGATGGATGCGCGAAAAGCGGGAGAGGTCTTTGGCGCAGAACGGTTTGACCGTGTTCTCGTTGATGCCCCTTGCTCAGGTTTCGGCGTCATCAGAAGAAAACCCGATATGAAATATACGAAGACGCCGGAGGACAGCAGACGGCTGTCAGAAATCCAGCTCGGCATTTTAAGGGAAATCGCCCCATTAGTAAAAAAAGGTGGCACACTCGTATACAGTACGTGTACAATGGACCGGACAGAAAATGAAGAAGTTATGCATGCGTTTATACAAGAACACCCTGAGTTTGAACCCGATTTGTCTCTTGAAAAGCGGCTGCCTGAAAAGGCGAGACCCTTTGTTCAGGATGGAAGCCTTCAAATTCTTCCGCATTATTTCGGAACAGACGGTTTCTTTATTAGCAGCATGAGAAAGAAGGGATAAAAAATGACACAATTAAAAAAGACAAGCGTACGGAAAGAGCTGCGGACTGAGCAGCCGTCCATTTACTCTTTTGAATTAGATGAAATCAAACAATGGCTGACCGAGAATGGCGAAAAGCCGTTCCGCGCAGCACAGATTTTTGAATGGCTTTATGAGAAGCGGGTTTCTTCATTTGATGAAATGACAAACCTCTCAAAAAGCCTGCGTGAAAAACTCGAGAGCAATTTTGTGCTGACAACGCTGAAAACGGCTGTAAAACAGACATCTCAAGACGGCACGATGAAATTTTTATTTGAGCTTCATGACGGTTATACGATCGAAACGGTTTTAATGAGACACGAGTATGGTAATTCTGTATGTGTAACGACACAGGTCGGCTGCCGGATCGGCTGCACATTTTGCGCGTCAACGCTCGGCGGACTGAAACGGAATCTTGAAGCGGGAGAAATCGTCGCTCAAGTCGTGAAAGTGCAAAAGGCGCTTGATGAAACGGATGAACGCGTCAGCTCAGTCGTCATCATGGGAATCGGAGAGCCGTTTGATAATTTCAATGAAATGCTCGCTTTCTTAAAAATCATTAACCACGATAAAGGGCTGAACATCGGAGCGCGTCATATCACAGTTTCCACCAGCGGAATCATTCCGAAGATTTACGATTTCGCCGATCAAAAAATGCAGATCAATTTCGCGATTTCTCTGCATGCTCCGAATACGGAAATCAGAAGCCGTCTGATGCCGATTAACAAAGCCTATAAGCTTCCTGACCTTATGGAGGCCGTCAAATATTACATCGAGAAAACAGGCAGACGGATCAGCTTTGAATACGGGCTGTTCGGCGGCGTAAATGATCAGGTCGAACATGCAGAAGAGCTTGCAGAACTGTTAAAAGACGTGAAATGCCATGTCAATTTAATTCCGGTAAACTATGTGCCTGAACGGGATTACGTCCGCACACCGAGAGATCAGATTTTCGCATTCGAAAAAACGTTAAAATCCCGCGGTGTAAATGTCACGATCAGAAGAGAGCAAGGCCATGACATTGACGCGGCCTGCGGTCAGCTTCGCGCGAAGGAGCGTCAAGACGAGACGAGGTGAAGAGGTTGATTACAGCCTTGAAAACAGATACAGGTAAAGTCCGCCGGCATAATGAAGATGCGGCGGGCATTTTCACAAAAGAAGACGCGGTGCTTGCGGTTGTCGCCGACGGCATGGGCGGTCATCTTGCCGGAGATGTAGCGAGCAGGATGGCGGTTGCGGCGATGGAAGAGCAGTGGAACCGGACCGAAACGGTTCCATCTCTGCCGTCTGCTTGCGAGAATTGGCTGAAAGACCGGATTCATGAGGCGAATGTCAAAGTACATGACCACGCTAAAGCGAATGAAGAATGCCGGGGAATGGGCACCACTGTTGTTTGCGCCTTATTCACCGGGAAGTTTGTCACTGTGGCTCATATCGGTGACAGCCGGTGCTACCTGCTTCAAGAGGGGGAATTCACTCAGCTGACTGAAGACCATTCGCTTGTGAATGAGCTGGTCAAGACGGGGGAAATTTCGAAAGAGGACGCCGAGCACCATCCGCGGAAAAATGTATTGACGAGAGCGCTGGGGACAGATGAAACCATCAGTCCCGACGCCCGTTCTTTTGAACTGTCTGACGGCGATCAGCTGCTTTTATGCTCTGACGGACTGTCAAATAAAATAGAAGATCACGAGATCAAACAAATGCTTCAAGCCGAATCTGATCCTCAGGAAAAAGTAGACCTTCTCATCAGCAAAGCGAATCAAAACGGCGGCGAAGATAACATCACGGCTGTGTTGATTGAGTTTTCCGCAGATGCAAAAGAGGGTGAAGACAAGTGCTAACCGGCAAGCGGATCAGCGGGCGTTATCATATCCTCCGGCCTATTGGCGGCGGCGGAATGGCAAACGTTTTTTTAGCTGAGGACATCATTCTCGAACGTGAAGTCGCAATTAAAATTCTGCGGTTTGACTTTGTGAATGACATTGATTTTATCAGGCGTTTCAGAAGAGAAGCACAGTCGGCATCAAGCCTCGATCATCCGAATATCGTCAGTATTTACGATATCGGGGAGGAAGGCGATATTTATTACATTGTCATGGAATATGTGGAAGGCATGACATTAAAGGAATACATAAACGCACACGGACCGCTTCATCCGAAAGAAGCGCTGTCCGTTATGGAGCAGATCGTCTCGGCCATCGCCCATGCCCATCAAAACCATATCGTGCACCGGGATATTAAACCGCACAATATATTGATAGATCATTTAGGGCATATCAAGGTGACGGATTTCGGAATCGCCACAGCGCTTACGTCTACGACAATCACACATACGAATTCTGTGCTGGGCTCGGTTCATTATTTGTCTCCGGAGCAGGCGAGAGGCGGTCTGGCAACGAAAAAATCAGATATTTACGCGCTCGGCATCGTGCTGTTTGAGCTTTTAACAGGTAAAATTCCTTTTGACGGAGAATCAGCCGTCAGCATAGCGCTAAAGCATCTGCAAACAGAAACGCCTTCCGCCAGAAAGTGGAACCCTTCCATTCCGCAGAGCGTCGAAAACATTATTTTAAAGGCAACCGCTAAAGACCCGTTTCACCGCTATGAAAGCGCCGAGGACATGGAAGCGGACATCAGAACGGCTTTTGACGCCGGCAGGCTGAATGAACAAAAATTTTCCGTGCAGGATGATGAGGAAATGACAAAAGCCATTCCCGTCATTACTGACGGCGCAAAAGCCGCGCCTCAGGCGGAAACGCCGGGGGAGACGGATGATAAGGAACAGCAGCCCGCCAAAAAGAAAAAACGGAAATGGCCGTGGGTTTTGCTGGCCGTCTGTTTCATTTTCATTATGGCGGCTGTTCTTGCGGTCACCGTGTTCCCGTCTTTGTTTATGCCTAAAGATGTAAGCGTCCCCGACGTACGGGGCATGAAGTACGAAAAAGCGGAAGCCCTGCTTGAAAAGAACGGGCTCCGGGCGGATCCTGATATAACGGATATTGAAGATGAAAAAATAGAAGAGGAATTAATGGTCAAAACGGACCCAAAAGCGGGGTCTACCGTTAAAGAAGGCTCTTCTGTAAAACTGTACAAAAGCATCGGAAAACCGAAAACCCAGCTGATCGACGTGAAAGGAAGGCAGATCGGCGACGCAAAAAAAGCGCTGAAGGAAAAAGGCTTCAAACATGTCAATGTCAAAGAAGAGAACGATGACAGCGAGGCCGGCACCGTAATTGATCAGAACCCGTCAGCCGGCACCGACATGGTCGCAAGCGACGAGGAAGTCAATCTAACGGTCAGCCTCGGCCCGGCGGACGTTACGCTGAGGGACTTAAAGACTTACAGCAAAGAAGCGGCTTCAGGGTATCTTGAAGATAACGGCCTGCAGCTTGTTGAAAAACAAGCCCATTCAGATGACGTGCCGGAAGGACAAGTCATGAAGCAAGAGCCGGCAGCCGGCACTGCGGTTAAGCCGGGAAGTAATGTTGAAGTGACGTTCTCGCTCGGACCTGAAGAAAAACCGGCGAAAACGGTAAAAGAAAAAATCAGCATTCCTTACGAACCCGAACATGAAGGGGACGAGCTTGAAGTGCAAATCGCCATCGATGATAAGGACCACAGCATCTCTGATACGTATGACTCATTTAAAATAAAAGAGCCGACTGAAAAAACAATTGAACTGAAGATTGATCAGGGACAGAAGGGGTATTATCAAGTGATGGTCGATCATAAAGTCGTCAGCTACAAAACGATTGAATACCCGAAAGATAATGACTGACAAGGAGGGACCCTATGCCTGAGGGCAAAATTATAAAAGCGTTAAGCGGATTCTATTATGTCTTGGATGAATCACAGGACAAGATCATTCAATGCAGGGGCCGGGGCATTTTCAGAAAAAATAAAATAACGCCCCTGGTCGGCGATTATGCCGTTTATCAGGCTGAAAATGATAAAGAAGGCTACCTGCTGGAAATCAAAGAACGAACAAACGAGCTGATCAGGCCGCCGATTTCAAATGTCGATCAGGCCGTTCTCGTCTTTTCTGCCGTTCAGCCGGCGTTCAGCACGTCTTTATTGGACCGTTTTCTCGTCCTTGTGGAAGCCAATGGCATTCACCCGATCATCTGCATAACCAAAATGGACTTAGCTGCAGACGGGGAATCGAAAGAGGCGATACTTTCTTACGTGAAAGACTATCAGGCGATCGGTTATGACGTATATGTGACGTCATCAAAAGAAAACAGCGGCTTAACAGGCATTGTGAAACACTTCGAGAACAAAACAACGGTGTTTGCCGGTCAGTCCGGAGTCGGAAAATCTTCGCTTTTAAATGCGATCAGCCCGGAGCTTGAGCTGAAAACAAACGAGATTTCCGCGCATTTGGGACGCGGAAAACATACGACGCGCCATGTGGAGCTCATTCATACATCAGGCGGTCTGGTTGCGGATACTCCGGGGTTCAGTTCGCTTGAATTTACCGGCATTGAGGAAGAAGAGCTGGGCAGCACGTTCCCTGAGATCAGAGAAATAAGCGCCTCTTGCAAATTCAGAGGCTGTCTGCATCTTAAAGAGCCGAAATGCGCGGTAAAGCAAGCGGTGGAAGAAGGAGAGATTCAGCCGTACCGCTATGAGCATTACAAAGAATTTATGCAGGAAATAAAAGAGAGAAAGCCGAGGTATTAATATGATTAAGGTTGCGCCATCAATTCTTTCCGCCGATTTTGCTTCACTGGGCGAGGAAATTAAAGACGTGGAAAAAGGAGGGGCGGACTATATCCATATTGATGTCATGGATGGCCATTTCGTCCCTAACATTACAATCGGGCCGCTTATCGTTGAAGCCGTCCGTCCGGTGACTGATCTGCCGCTGGATGTCCATCTTATGATTGAAAACCCGGACCGCTACATCCCGGCATTCGCAAAAGCCGGTGCGGACATCCTTTCCGTTCATGCTGAAGCGTGTCCGCATCTTCACCGGACCATTCAATTGATAAAAGAGCAGGGAGTAAAAGCGGGAGTTGTGCTCAATCCGCATACGCCCGTCCAAATGATTGAACATGTGATCGAGGAGCTTGACCTTGTGCTGTTAATGACGGTTAACCCCGGTTTTGGCGGACAGCGCTTCATTCATTCGGTTCTGCCGAAAATCCGTCAGGTCAAACAGCTGGCTGAGGAGAAAGGCCTGTCTGAGCTTTTAATCGAGGTGGACGGAGGCGTTAATATAGAAACAGCCCCTTTATGCACTGAAGCGGGCGCCAATCTGCTTGTTGCCGGGTCTGCCGTATATAATCAGCCGGATCGGAAAAAAGCCATTGCTGACATCCGAAACGCGTAATAAACATGCTGAAAAAGAGCCCGGTGAAAGCCGCCGGCTCTTTTCGCGTCTAAGAGAGAGGAAAACATATGAAGACAATCAATATCGTTGCGGGCGGCCCGCGGGAGCTTATTCCCGATCTATCCGAATACACTGACGGAGATACGACGTGGGTCGGAGTCGATAAAGGGACGGTTGCTCTTTTGGAAGCCGGAATCATTCCGCAGGAAGCTTTCGGTGATTTTGACAGCATTACGGAAGAGGAGCTCATGCAGATTCAAAAAGCGGCGCCGGCCCTCCATGTGTATCAGGCGGAAAAAGATTATACCGATCTTGAACTCGCCCTTGACTGGGCTTTACAAAAAGAACCGGAAAACATTCGGATATTCGGTGTGACGGGCGGAAGAGCCGATCACTTTTTAGGGAATATCCAGCTGCTGTATAAAGCCTTACATAAGAATACCGATGTCGAGCTGATCGACCGGCAGAATGACATTCAGATGTTCGGGCCCGGCCGTTATACAATTGAAGAAAAAGTGCGCAGACGCTATATTTCTTTCATTCCGTTTACGGAAGCGGCAGACGGCCTGACACTCGACGGTTTTAAATATCCCCTTGATAATTGTCATATTCCTCTGGGTTCCACACTATGTATTAGTAACGAACTCATTCATTCACGAGGTACTTTTTCGTTTGCAAAAGGCATATTAATAATGGTAAGGAGCGCGGATTAGAAAAGCGGCTTCTGCCATATGCGGAAAAAACCATGAATCCTAAAGTGATGAACGCAGCGGATACGGGACTTATAGGAGGGGACAAAATGAAATTTTATACCATTAAATTGCCGAAGTTTTTAGGAGGAATTGTCCGGGCGATGCTGGGCTCATTTAGAAAAGAGTAAGCCCAAGAAGCTGAAATTGCCCTCTTTGAACGCATAAAAAACGCCTGCCGCATAAAAGGGCAGGCGTTCATTTTTGCTTATACACGCTCAACTTTACCGGATTTTAAAGCCCGGGCAGATACATATACTTTTTTAGGTTTGCCGTCAACGAGGATGCGGACCTTTTGAAGGTTGGCGCCCCAAGTACGCTTAGAAGCGTTCATTGCGTGAGAACGGTTGTTTCCGGCTTTTGTTTTTTTACCTGTAATAAAACATTTACGTGCCATTTGTTTCCCTCCTAACTGCGCGAAACATCTTTTCAAACATAGTGTCTCAGATGCTTTCGTTATACAATACTTTAAATAATTTACCACAGCTAAAAACCGTTTGCAACTATTGTTTCCCTTACTTTCAAGAAAAATCACTTGACATGTAAAACCAATCACATTTCCGCGCTGAAGGCCGCTGTCTGTATCTTTTCTTTTCATAATGGGATACATATAGTAGAATAATGATAACTCTATGCATCTGAAGGAGGAACCTGTGTGTCCATTGAAATGAAGACAAAATACGGACAGATTGATATATCCAACGAAGTCATCGCAATGGTTGCCGGAGGCGCTGCCATTGACTGTTACGGAATAGTGGGGATGGCCTCAAAAAACCAGATTAAAGACGGTTTGTCTGAAATCCTCCGGAGAGAGAACTTCGCAAAAGGCGTACATGTCCGTCAGGAAGCCGAACAAATACATATCGACATGTACATTATTGTCAGCTACGGCACTAAAATATCCGAAGTAGCCCACAATGTTCAGACGAAGGTAAAATACACAGTAAATCAAACAATCGGACTTGCAGTTGATTCTGTAAATATTTATGTCCAAGGCGTACGAGTAACGAACCCGTAGTGAGGAGGATGAGTATTGTCTAGACGAAACTTAGATGGGAGAGCTTTTGCGGCAATGATTCTGGCGGGGGCTGAGACATTGTCTCAAAACGCATCCGCGGTGGATGCGCTGAACGTGTTTCCCGTGCCTGACGGCGACACCGGAACAAATATGAATTTATCGATGTCATCCGGTGCAAGAGAGGTAGAGCACATTGACTCACCCGACATCGGCAAAGTCGGCATCGCCTTGTCAAAAGGCCTGCTTATGGGAGCGAGAGGAAACTCAGGGGTGATCTTGTCCCAATTGTTCAGAGGTTTCACAAAGAGCATTGAAAACAAAAACCAAATAGACGCCCAAGAATTTGCCGCAGCACTCCAAGCGGGAGTGGATATGGCATATAAGGCGGTCATGAAACCGGTTGAAGGAACGATTTTAACCGTGGCCAAGGATGCGGCTAAAAAAGCGGTCGCCTCGGCCAAAGAAGAAACCGATATTATTTCGGTCATGGAGGCCGTTATTGAAGAAGCGGAAGCGTCGCTGAACCGCACGCCGGATCTGCTTCCTGTTTTAAAGGACGTCGGTGTCGTTGACAGCGGCGGAAAAGGTCTGCTTTGTGTATATGAAGGCTTTTTGGCTGCTTTAAAAGGAGAGGCCGTACCGAAAAAAGCGGTTCTTCCGGCACTCGATGATATGGTGAATGCCGAGCATCATAAAAGCGCGCAGAGCATGCTGAGTACAGAAGACATTGAATTCGGATTTTGTACGGAAGTGATGGTAAGGCTGGATCAAGATAAACGGACGTTCAAGGAAGAGACGTTCAGAAACGAACTGAGCCGTTTCGGCGATTCATTGCTGGTCGTGGCTGATGACACGCTGGCGAAAGTTCATATTCATGCCGAAGAACCAGGGAACGTACTCAATCTCGCACAGCGTTACGGCGATTTGATTAAAATTAAAATTGAAAACATGAGGGAACAGCATACTTCAATCATCAGCCAAGAACATGATGAAAAAAAGCCGGCCGGCGTTATGAAAGAAGCCCGCAAGCCTTTTGGCATCGTGACTGTGGCAATGGGAGAGGGCATTTCTGAATTGTTTACGAGCATCGGCGCTTCACACGTAATCGAAGGCGGCCAGACAATGAATCCGAGCACGGAAGATATTGTTGAAGCCGTTCAGTCTGTCAATGCGGAGACGGTTTTCATTCTTCCGAACAATTCCAATATTGTGATGGCTGCCAATCAGGCGGCGAGCGTGGCTGAAGAAAATGTCATTGTCATTCCGGCAAAAACGGTCCCTCAAGGCATGACCGCCCTGCTTGCGTTTAACCCTGACCAGCCGGCTGATGTAAATGAAGCCAATATGCTTGAGGCCATCCGGAATGTGAAAAGCGGACAGGTGACATATTCAGTCAGAGACACCCATATCGACGGCAAGGATATTAAAAAAGGTGATTTTATCGGCATTTTAAACAGTTCAATTATCGGCAGCGCCGAAGATCGGATAAGTGCGGCGAAATTGCTGCTGGATGAAATGATCGGGGATGAAGATGAAATCGTCACCATCCTGTACGGAGAGGACGCGCCGGAAGAAGAAGCTGAGAAACTCGCTGAGTATATTGCAAGCGTCTGTGAAGATATCGAGGTTGAAATCCATAACGGCAGACAGCCTCTGTATCCATATATATTTGCGGCAGAATAGAAGGGCTTATCAGGCCCTTCTATTCTTATGCCTTTATTTACCTGCGGCAGTGCGGCAGTGTGCCTGCTTGCCAATTGAGAAATGTTCAATTAGTCTAAAGAAAAGCGCTGAATGAAGTGATGTTAAGGAGGAGCAAACCAGCATGAAGTATAGAAGCGTTTTTGATATTATCGGCCCGGTAATGATCGGTCCGTCCAGTTCACATACCGCAGGCGCCGCCCGGATCGGCAGAGTGGCCAGAAGCTTATTCAGGCGGGAGCCCCGCCGGATCGTTGTGTCTTTTTACGGTTCATTTGCGGAAACGTATAAGGGTCACGGCACTGATGTCGCGATTATCGGCGGCCTGCTTGATTTTGATACATTTGATGAACGGATTAAAACAGCGATTCAAATTGCGGAAGAGAAGGGCATATATGTAGAGTTCCGTACAGAGGATGCCGTGCCCGTTCATCCGAATACGGCGCGTATCGTCATTTCTGATGATGAGGGAGAGCTTGCCCTTACCGGTATTTCCATCGGCGGCGGAAAAATAGAAATCACGGAGCTCAACGGCTTTGAGCTGCGTTTGTCCGGAAACCATCCGGCTATTTTAGTCGTTCACAATGATAAATTCGGCACGATTGCAGGCGTTGCCAATGTGCTTGCGAAATTCTCCATCAACGTCGGACATATGGAAGTGGCGCGTAAGGACGTCGGCCAGCTTGCGCTGATGACGATTGAGGTCGATCAGAATATTGAAGAAGAAGTGCTTGACGAGCTTTCAACACTTCCTAATATTATACAGGTTACTAAGATAGCTGACTAAAAAGTCAGGAGGAAAATGACATGTTTCGTAATGTAAAAGAATTAATAGAAATCACTCAAGAAAAACAAATTCCGATTTCGGAAGTGATGATCACCCAAGAGATGGAAGTGACGCAAAAAACGCGGGAAGAAATCTTTCAAGGAATGGAGCGCAATCTCTCCGTCATGGAAGCAGCTGTTGAAAAAGGGCTGAAGGGCGTCACGAGTCAGACCGGTTTAACAGGCGGAGATGCCGTGAAACTTCAGGCATACATCCAATCGGGAAGAAGTCTGTCGGGCAATCTGATTTTAGACGCCGTTTCTAAAGCTGTGGCGACAAATGAAGTCAATGCGGCGATGGGAACGATCTGCGCTACACCGACCGCCGGCTCTGCCGGGGTCGTGCCGGGAACGTTATTCGCCGTAAAGCATAAGCTGAATCCTACGACAGAACAAATGATCCGTTTTCTGTTTACAGCCGGCGCGTTCGGTTTTGTCGTAGCAAATAATGCGAGTATTTCAGGAGCGGCAGGAGGCTGTCAGGCGGAAGTCGGGTCAGCATCAGGCATGGCAGCGGCTGCGATTGTGGAAATGGCGGGCGGAACGCCTCAGCAATCAGCGGAAGCAATGGCGATTACACTGAAAAATATGCTCGGTCTCGTATGTGACCCGGTCGCCGGATTGGTAGAAGTGCCGTGTGTCAAACGAAACGCAATGGGAGCATCCAACGCAATGATCGCGGCGGATATGGCGCTGGCCGGGATTACAAGCCGCATTCCTTGCGATGAGGTGATTGACGCGATGTACAAAATCGGCCAGACAATGCCGACAGCACTGCGTGAAACGGGACAAGGCGGTTTAGCCGCGACACCGACGGGAAGAGAATTAGAGAAAAAAATTTTCGGAGGAGCGCTGAAATCAAGTGGCACACCATCAGCAAACTAGTATAGCGGAAATTAAGGGCATTGGGCCGGAAACAGAAAAAACATTGCACGAACTTGGTATCTATGACATTTCTGATCTTCTGAATTATTTCCCTTACCGTTATGACGACTATGAGCTGAGGGATTTAGAAGAAGTAAAACATGAAGAAAGAGTGACGGTAGAAGGGAAGGTTCATTCAGAACCTTCTCTTACCTATTACGGCAAAAAACGAAACAGGCTGACATTCAGGGTGCTTGTCGGCAATTATTTAATTACCGCGGTCTGCTTTAACCGTCCCTACTTAAAAAAGAAACTGACGTTAGGTTCTGTCGTCACGATATCCGGGAAATGGGATAAACACAGACAGACCGTTTCCGTGCAGGAATTAAAAAACGGTCCTCATCAAGAAGATAAAAGCATTGAGCCTGTTTATTCCGTTAAAGAAAACGTCACCGTAAAAATGATGAGACGGTTTATTAAGGAAGCGCTGCAGCATCATTTGGACAGTGCGGCCGATCCGCTTCCTGAAAAATTGAGAATCCGCTACAAGCTGCCTGATTACAAACATGCCCTGCAGACGATGCATCAGCCTGAAACGAGGGAATCGTTACAGCAGGCAAGACGCCGGTTTGTTTACGAGGAATTCTTATTATTTCAGCTGAAAATGCAGGCGTTCCGTAAAGCGGAAAGGGAACAGTCAAAAGGCATCAGCCATGTGTTTCCGGCTGAAAAGCTCGCCGCTTTCACAGACAGCCTGCCGTTTTCGCTCACGACCGCACAGACGCGTGTGCTTCGGGAAATTACCGCTGATATGACATCCCCTTACCGAATGAACCGTCTGCTGCAAGGTGATGTCGGATCAGGGAAAACGGCCGTCGCCGCCATCGCTTTGTACGCTGCGATTTTGTCGGGGTATCAGGGGGCATTAATGGTGCCGACTGAAATTCTGGCCGAACAGCATGCAGATTCTCTCGTATCGTTGTTTGCAAATGAAGATGTAAATATCGCGCTTTTGACGAGTTCTGTCAAAGGAAAGCGGCGCAGGGAGCTTTTGGAGCGGCTTGCTCTCGGAGAGATTGATATTTTAGTAGGGACCCATGCTTTAATCCAGGATGAAGTGGAATTCAAAGCGCTGAGCCTTGTTATTACGGACGAG
The DNA here is from genome assembly GCF_058791615.1 of Bacillus sp. EB106-06-01-XG163. Lineage (NCBI taxonomy): Bacteria > Bacillati > Bacillota > Bacilli > Caryophanales > Bacillaceae > Bacillus > Bacillus sp. EB106-06-01-XG163. The sequence continues at coordinate 357,828 of NZ_JBYTDS010000001.1, read as the reverse complement.
CAGCACCGGTTCGGGGTCGAACAGCGCAAAAAACTCAAGAATAAAGGTCAGGATCCGGATGTGCTGTTTATGACAGCTACTCCGATTCCGAGAACGCTGGCCATTACCGTCTTCGGAGAAATGGATGTTTCCGTGATAGATGAAATGCCCGCGGGGCGAAAACAAATCGAAACGTATTGGGTGAAACACGACATGCTGGAGCGGATTTTGGCTTTTATAGAAAAAGAGCTGAAGCAGGGAAGGCAAGCCTATGTTATCTGCCCGCTCATTGAAGAGTCGGATAAACTGGATGTACAGAATGCGATTGACGTATATAACATGCTGTCTGACGTTTACCGCGGTAAATGGAATGTCGGCCTGATGCACGGGAAGCTCCATTCTGATGAAAAAGATCAGGTGATGAGAGAATTCAGCGCCAATCAATGTCAGGTACTTGTGTCAACAACCGTCGTAGAAGTCGGGGTGAACGTGCCGAATGCGACGATTATGGTCATCTATGACGCCGACCGTTTCGGGTTATCTCAGCTCCATCAGCTCCGCGGCCGGGTCGGGCGGGGAGACCACCAATCTTTCTGCATCTTGATGGCAGATCCGAAATCCGAAACCGGGAAGGAACGGATGAGAATCATGTCAGAGACAAACGACGGCTTCGAGCTGTCTGAAAAGGACCTTGAACTGCGCGGCCCCGGTGATTTCTTCGGAAAAAAACAGAGCGGTATGCCCGAGTTCAAGGTGGCGGATATGGTTCATGACTACAGAGCTTTGGAGACGGCCCGCCAGGATGCGGCCAATCTGGTGTCTTCAGAGGCTTTTTGGAAAGATGACGAATACCGCATGCTGCGCGGTCAATTACTTTCAAGCGGCGTCCTGGAAGGGGAGAAATTAAGCTGATTCTGCAAAATTCGGCGGCTTTCAAAAAACAATCATTGCATTCCAATCTATGAGATTATATACTACTATTAGTACCTAGTCTTAATTGTCCGGATGGTGTTTACAGATGAGAAGAAGCAAGAAAGAACGCCAAAAATTATTGCAGCAGACGATCAAATCGACACCCTTCATCACAGATGAAGAATTAGCGGGGAAATTCGGCGTCAGCATTCAGACGATCCGTTTAGACCGCTTAGAGCTCTCAATACCGGAGCTGAGGGAAAGAATTAAAAACGTGGCAGAACAAACGCTTGATGATGAAGTGAAATCACTGTCTTTAGACGAAGTGATCGGTGAAATTATTGATCTGGAGCTTGACGGCCAGGCCATTTCCATATTAGAAGTAAGACGCGAACATGTCTTCAGCCGCAATCAAATTGCGCGGGGGCATCATTTGTTTGCGCAGGCGAACTCACTCGCCGTAGCCGTCATTGATGATGAGCTGGCGCTGACCGCAAGCGCAAATATCCGCTTTACAAGACAGGTGAAAGAAGGCGAGCGCGTCGTTGCGAAAGCCAAAGTGACGGCAGTCGAAAAAGAAAAAGGCAGAACGGTAGTTGAAGTCAACAGCTATGTGGGAGAAGAAGTCGTGTTCTCCGGCAGCTTTGACATGTATCGTTCAAAACAATCATAAAGGTGGAGCATGCATGAGAATAGCTGTAGATGCAATGGGAGGCGACAACGCACCCAAAGCTGTTATTGACGGAGTAATGAAGAGTATTGAGGCATTTGACGATCTTCATATTACGCTGGTCGGTGACAAGACAACGATAGAATCACACTTGCCAACAACATCAGACCGCATCACTGTGTTGCACGCCGATGAAGTGATTGAACCGACGGATGAACCGGTCCGCGCCGTACGCAGAAAGAAAAACTCGTCTATGGTGCTGATGGCGCAGGAAGTGGCTGAAAACAGAGCGGACGCCTGCATCTCAGCGGGGAATACGGGCGCACTCATGACAGCGGGACTGTTTATCGTCGGCAGAATTAAAGGAATCGACCGGCCTGCGCTTGCGCCGACGCTTCCGACCGTTTCAGGCGACGGTTTCCTTCTTTTGGACGTGGGAGCCAATGTCGATGCCAAACCGGAGCATCTCGTCCAGTACGGAATTATGGGATCTGTATATGCCCGGCAGGTTCTCGGAATCAGCTCGCCCCGCGTCGGATTGTTAAATGTCGGCACGGAAGAAAAGAAAGGAAACGACCTGACAAAAAAGACGTTTGAATTATTAAAAGAAACAAACGTGAATTTTGTCGGAAACGTTGAGGCGAGAGACTTGCTCGAAGGCGCTGCTGACGTCATCGTCACAGACGGCTTTACGGGCAACGTCACTTTGAAAACATTGGAAGGTTCAGCGTTATCGATTTTCAAAATGCTGAAAGATACACTGACTTCAAGTTTTGTTTCTAAGCTCGCAGCGGGAGTGCTGAAGCCGAAGCTGATGGAAATGAAACTGAAAATGGACTATTCTGAGTACGGCGGGGCGAGTCTTTTCGGTTTGAAAGCGCCCGTCGTTAAAGCGCACGGCTCTTCTGACGCACGCGCTGTTTACCATGCGCTGCGCCAGGCGAGAGAAATGGTCAGCCAAAACGTGGCCGCATTTATAGAAGAAGAAGTAAAAGAAGAAAAAACAGATGAGTAGTCTGGAGGTTACCGCATCATGAGTAAGATTGCATTTTTATTTCCCGGACAGGGATCACAATATATCGGTATGGGAAAAGACCTGTACGAACGCGAAGAAGCGTCAAAACGTATTTTTGATGAAGCGGATGAAACGCTTGAAACAAAGCTGAGCTCGCTCATTTTTGAAGGCGACGCCGAAGAATTAACCCTTACATACAATGCGCAGCCTGCGCTGTTGACAACGAGCATCGCCGTATTGGAAAAGTTTAAAGAATCCGGCATCACCCCTGATTTCACCGCCGGACACAGCCTCGGAGAATATTCGGCGCTTGTTGCGGCGGGAGCGATGACATTTAAAGATGCCGTTTACACGGTAAGAAAACGGGGAGAATTCATGAATGAAGCCGTGCCGGCCGGAGAAGGCGCCATGGCCGCTATTCTCGGCATGGATGCGGAGTCATTGAAAAAGGTGACGGATCAAGTGACGGAAAACGGTCATCTCGTACAGCTTGCAAACTTGAACTGCCCCGGCCAGATCGTCATTTCCGGAACGGCAAAAGGCGTGGAGCTGGCTTCAGAAGAAGCGAAAAACAACGGAGCAAAACGGGCAATCCCATTAGAAGTAAGCGGACCGTTCCATTCTGAATTAATGAAGCCGGCAGCGCAAAAACTCGAGGAGGTGCTCAGCGCCTGTGAGTTAAAAAATGCGGCTGTTCCCGTGATTTCAAACGTTTCGGCTGACGTTATGACAGAAAAAGACGATATCAAGAAAAAACTGATCGAACAGCTGTACTCACCTGTTCGCTTTGAAGAAACCATTAACAAACTGATTGACGAAGGCGTCACGACGTTTGTTGAAATCGGGCCGGGAAAAGTGCTTTCAGGCCTTGTGAAAAAAGTGAACCGCCGCCTTAAAACAATCGCGGTTTCTGACCATGAAACCATCGAACTGGCGATTCAAACGCTGAAGGAGGAGAATCAGGATGCTTAATGAAAAAACAGCAGTGGTAACGGGAGCGTCCCGCGGAATCGGGCGGGCGATCGCGCTTGATCTTGCGAAAAACGGCTGTAACGTAGTAGTCAACTACTCCGGGAATGAAGCGAAAGCGAACGAAGTCGTAGATGAAATCAAATCTTTGGGCCGAAACGCGATCGCGGTAAAAGCTGATGTATCAAATTCCGAAGAAGTACAAAACATGATGAAAGAGGCTGTCGCTGCATTTTCTTCAATCGACATTCTCGTGAACAATGCGGGGATCACAAAAGACAATCTTCTGATGAGAATGAAAGAAAATGAATGGGATGATGTCATTAACATTAACCTAAAAGGTGTATTCAACTGCACGAAAGCCGTTACAAGACAGATGATGAAACAGCGCTCCGGCCGGATTATCAACGTATCATCAATCGTCGGCGTCAGCGGAAACCCCGGCCAGGCAAACTATGTGGCGGCAAAAGCCGGTGTAATCGGCTTAACGAAGTCATCAGCCAAAGAGCTTGCGAGCCGCAATATTACGGTCAATGCAATTGCTCCGGGCTTTATTTCCACGGATATGACGGACAAGCTTTCTAAAGAAGTCCAAGATGAAATGCTGAAGCAGATTCCGCTCGCGCGTTTCGGTGATCCTTCCGATATCAGCAGCGTTGTTACGTTCCTTGCTTCTGAAGGATCGCGTTATATGACGGGCCAAACCCTTCATATTGACGGCGGAATGGTGATGTAAAGATTTGTTTTTAAAATTTCATCCTAGTTTCTCTAGTTTTTTAAAAACGAATCCTCTATAATACTTGAGGGGAGGTGAATTGCTATGGCAGATACATTAGAGCGTGTAACGAAAATCATCGTAGACCGCCTTGGCGTTGATGAAGCTGACGTCAAACTTGAAGCTTCTTTCAAGGAAGACTTAGGTGCTGATTCCCTAGATGTAGTTGAGCTTGTTATGGAACTTGAAGACGAGTTTGATATGGAGATTTCTGACGAAGATGCTGAAAAGATTGCAACAGTCGGCGACGCTGTGAACTACATACAAAACCAGCAATAAGCTGATGCTAAAAGTCCCGCCTGACAGCGGGGCTTTAGCCCTTTAATCGTTCGGTTACCGGCGTCTGACGCTGTACGCGCTGCCGATTCCGTTTACGGCGGGGAGCGCGGTGAACCTGATGTGCCTATGGAGGTTACTATGTCAAAACACTCACATTTTAAAGATAAAAAAAAGTTCTATAAAAAAATAGAGCAATTTAAAGAGTTCCAAGAACGGATTTCGGTTCATTTTCAAAACGAGAAACTTTTGTATCAAGCATTTACACATTCATCTTATGTGAATGAGCATCGGAAAAAGCCGTATGAAGACAATGAAAGGCTTGAATTTTTAGGTGACGCTGTTTTGGAACTGACGATCTCCCAATTCTTATTTGCCAAATACCCGGCCATGAGTGAAGGAGATTTGACGAAGCTGAGAGCCGCTATCGTATGCGAGCCGTCACTCGTCTCACTTGCCCATGAATTGTCATTCGGCGATCTTGTTCTCTTGGGAAAAGGAGAAGAAATGACGGGCGGCAGAAAGCGTCCTGCGCTTTTAGCGGATGTGTTTGAAGCGTTTATCGGCGCACTGTATCTGGATCAGGGCCTTGACCCGGTTCAGCAATTCCTGAAAGTGTACGTGTTCCCTAAAATAAACGATGGTGCTTTTTCTCATGTGATGGATTTCAAAAGCCAGCTTCAAGAATTTGTACAGCGGGACGGAAAAGGATCGCTTGAGTACAAAATTCTCAATGAAAAAGGGCCTGCCCACAACCGGGAATTCGAGGCGCTAGTCTCTCTTAAAGGTGAGGCGCTCGGTATCGGGAACGGACGTTCCAAAAAAGAAGCCGAGCAGCATGCGGCACAGGAAGCTCTTGCAAAATTGCAAAAACATCATACGAAACAATAAAATCCCCCTGTATCCCTAGGGGGATTTCAGTATGTCTGCGCCTGATATAAGCGGGTGATTATGATAATATTGAGATACTTATACGATAAGGAGGATCTGGGATGTTCCTCAAACGTTTAGACGTTATAGGATTTAAATCATTTGCAGAACGGATATCCGTTGACTTTGTAAAAGGCGTCACGGCCGTTGTCGGTCCGAACGGCAGCGGAAAGAGCAACATTACCGAAGCTATCCGCTGGGTGCTCGGCGAACAATCAGCCCGCTCGCTTCGGGGCGGAAAAATGGAAGATATCATTTTTGCGGGAAGTGATTCACGCAAGCGGCTGAACCTTGCCGAAGTCACGTTAACGCTTGATAATGAAGATCATTTTCTCCCGATCGATTATCACGAAGTCAGCGTGACGAGACGGGTGTACCGTTCCGGAGAGAGTGAATTTCTCATCAACAATCAGCAGTGCCGTTTGAAAGACATCATTGACTTATTTATGGACTCCGGGCTCGGAAAAGAAGCATTCTCTATTATCAGTCAGGGGAAAGTCGAAGAGATTCTCAGCAGCAAAGCGGAAGACCGCCGTAGTATTTTTGAAGAAGCGGCCGGCGTGCTGAAATATAAAACAAGAAAGAAAAAAGCGGAAAACAAACTGTTTGAGACGCAGGATAACTTAAACAGGGTGGAAGATATTCTCCATGAGCTTGAAGATCAGGTCGAACCGCTGAAAATCCAGGCATCAATCGCCAAAGACTACTTAGAAAAAAAGAAAGAGCTTGAGCATGTCGAAATTGCCCTTACCGCCTTTGACATCGAACAACTGCATGGCAGATGGTCGGGTTTAAAAGACAAGGTGCAGGCTGCTAAAGAAGAAGAATTGGCGGAATCATCGGCTCTATCCGCAAAAGAAGCGATGATAGAAGAGACGAGAGATAAAATCCACGCGCTTGATGAATCCGTCAACGAACTGCAGCAGGTTCTGCTCGTGACAAGTGAAGAGCTGGAAAAGCTGGAAGGCCGGAAAGAAGTGCTGAAAGAGCGCAAAAAAAACGCCGCGCAAAACCGGGAACAGCTTGAGGAATCCGTTACACATTACACGAACAAAGAAGCCGAACTGAAAGCGGACATTGAAAAACAGTCTGCCGTCTATGATAAGCTGCGTGCGGAAGTGAAGCGGTTAAACGCCCAAGTGAAAGAAAAGCAGCAGGCTCTCAGTCTGCATAATGAAAATGTAGATGAGAAAATCGAACAATTAAAAAGCGATTACTTTGAATTGTTAAACAGCCAGGCGTCGATTCGCAACGAGCTGCAGCTTTTAGATGACCAGATGTCCCAATCCGCGGTCCAGCAGGCGAGACTGACAGCAAACAATGAAAAATATCTTGAAGAACGTAACGATATTGCAGTCCGCAAAGCGGCGTGCGAAGAAGAATTGGCTGCCGTTGAAGAGGATATTCACAATCAGGTCGTCCGCTTTCGCGAAGTCCAGACAGCATATGAACAGAAAAAACGCCAGTATGAAAAGAAAGAATCAGCGCTGTATCAGGCATATCAATTCGTCCAGCAGGCCAGATCCAAAAAAGATATGCTTGAAACGATGCAAGGCGATTTTTCAGGATTTTACCAAGGCGTAAAAGAAGTGCTGAAGCAGAAAGAGAAGCTCGGCGGCATCCGCGGCGCCGTTCTCGAACTGATTGCCACCGAACAAAAGTATGAAACGGCGATCGAGATTGCACTCGGCGCAGCGGCGCAGCACGTTGTCACAGACGACGAGCAGGCGGCGCGGAAAGCGATTCAATATTTAAAACAGAATTCATTCGGCCGCGCTACGTTCCTGCCGCTTACGGTTATGAAACCGCGCCAGCTCCAAACCCGTGATGAACAGACGGCTCAGAAGCATCCGTCTTTCCTCGGCACAGCGAGCGGGCTTGTCACATATGATGCCGCGTATCGGAATGTCATTCAAAACCTTCTCGGCACCGTGCTGATCACTGAAGATTTAAAAGGCGCGAATGAACTGGCCAAGCTTCTCGGGCACCGCTACCGCATCGTGACGCTTGAGGGCGATGTCGTCAATCCAGGCGGATCAATGACAGGCGGCGCGGTCAAAAAGAAAAACAATTCTCTGCTCGGCAGAAGCCGTGAGCTTGAGACGGTGACTGCGCGGCTTGCCGAAATGGAAGAAAAAACAGCTCTGCTCGAAAAAGAGGTCAAAACGCTGAAGCAGGCCATTCAAGAGCTTGAACATACGCTGAGCGGTCTCCGTGAAGACGGTGAAGCTTTCAGAACAAAGCAGCAGGATGTAAAAGGCAGGCTGTATGAACTCGAAGTTGCTGAAAAGAACATCAATACCCATCTGGAGCTTTACGATCAGGAGAAAGCATCACTGACCGAAAGCAGCCGGGAAAAAGAGACGCGCAAATCAGCTCTGGAAGAACAGCTGAGTGAGGCATCCGGCCAGCTGAAAGAGCTTGAGGAAGAGATGGAAAGGCTGACAAAACAAAAGCAGACCCTATCCTCAACAAAAGAAACGCTCTCTCATGAACTGACGGAATGTAAAGTGGCTGCTGCGAAAAAAGAACAGGCTTGTTCGAGTGAAGAAGACAACCTCAAACGGCTGAAAAAAGAGCTTGAAGAAACGCAGCTCGCTCTGAAAGAAACACGGGAAGATTTAAGCCTCCTGACCTCAGAGATGACGTCCAGCACAAGCGGTGAGGAGCAGCTTGAAGAAGCAGCCCATCACAAGCTTCACGATAAAACGAGAACGATCGAATTGATCGCCAGCCGGCGCGACCAGCGTGTGAAGCTCCAGCGGGCTCTTGATACGAACGAGCTTGAGCTGAAAGAGATGAAGCGTCTCTACAAGCAAAAAACAGACATTCTGAAAGATGAAGAGGTAAAACTCGGCCGGATGGAAGTTGAGCTTGATAATCTCTTGCAGTATTTACGCGAGGAGTACAGCTTATCCTTTGAAGGGGCAAAAGAACAATATCAGCTCGAACTCGAGCCTGAAGAGGCGAGAAAACGGGTCAAACTGATCAAGCTTTCAATTGAAGAGCTCGGAACGGTCAATCTCGGCAGCATCGATGAATTTGAAAGAGTAAACGAACGATATCAGTTTTTAACAGAGCAGAAAAATGACCTGACGGAAGCGAAAAATACACTGTTTCAAGTCATTGAAGAAATGGATTCTGAAATGACGAAGCGATTCCATGAAACGTTTATCCAGATCCGTTCTCAATTCAACGACGTGTTCCGTTCTTTATTCGGAGGAGGACGGGCTGAACTGAAGCTGACTGATCCGAATGATCTTCTTAATTCCGGGGTGGACATTATCGCGCAGCCTCCGGGTAAAAAACTGCAAAACTTAAATCTTTTGTCAGGGGGAGAACGGGCGCTGACTGCCATTGCCCTTTTATTCTCCATTCTGAAAGTAAGGCCCGTGCCGTTCTGCGTCCTTGATGAAGTGGAAGCTGCGCTTGATGAAGCCAATGTATTCAGGTTTGCGCAATATTTAAAAAAATACAGCGGCGACAGCCAGTTTATCGTCATCACCCACAGAAAAGGCACCATGGAAGAAGCGGATGTCCTCTACGGTGTTACGATGCAGGAATCCGGCGTTTCCCGAATGGTTTCGGTCAAACTGGAAGAAACAAAAGAATTCGTTCAGTAACGAGGAAAGAGGTTGAAAGATGAGCTTTTTTAAAAAATTAAAAGAGAAAATCACGAAACAGACAGACTCCGTCTCTGAAAAATTTAAAGATGGTCTTGAAAAAACAAGAAATTCCTTCTCAAATAAAGTGAACGAACTCGTCTCCCGCTACCGGAAAGTCGACGAGGATTTCTTCGAAGAGCTTGAGGAAGTGCTGATTGGCGCTGACGTAGGTTTTACAACCGTCATGGAGCTGATTGATGAGCTCAAAAAAGAAGTGAAGCTGAAAAACATCCAGGATCCTCAGGAAGTGCAGTCCGTCATTTCTGAAAAGCTTGTCGACATTTATAACAGCGGCGACGAACAGATTTCTGAATTAAATATTCAGGACGGGCGCCTGAACGTTATTCTGCTTGTCGGGGTAAACGGCGTCGGAAAAACGACAACGATCGGAAAACTTGCCCATAAGCTGAAGAATGAAGGCAAATCCGTTGTGCTCGCTGCCGGAGACACCTTCAGAGCCGGGGCGATTGAACAGCTTGAAGTGTGGGGGGAGCGTACAGGCGTGCCTGTCATTAAACAGGCTGCCGGAAGCGACCCTGCTGCGGTTATTTATGATGCCGTACACGCGGCTAAAGCAAGAGGAGCGGATGTGCTGATTTGTGATACGGCCGGCCGCCTTCAGAATAAAGTAAACTTAATGAAAGAGCTTGAAAAAGTCAAACGCGTCATCGAACGCGAAGTGCCTGAGGCTCCGCATGAGGTTCTCCTTGCGCTGGACGCGACGACAGGCCAAAATGCGATGGCGCAGGCGAAAGAATTCTCCAAAGCGACGAATGTGACGGGTATCGCGTTAACGAAGCTTGACGGCACCGCTAAAGGCGGTATCGTCCTGGCGATCCGCAATGAGCTTCACATCCCCGTGAAACTGGTCGGCCTCGGAGAAAAGGTTGACGATCTCCAGCGGTTTGATGCAGAATCTTACGTATACGGTCTCTTTTCTGATTTAGTTGAAAAAGCCGAGGATTAATGAATAAAAAACGAGTATAAAATGTACGGTTTTATACTCGTTTTTTTATACGCATTGATAGATCGGAATGGAGGGGGCAATTGTTGGACAAATGGCTGAAAGCTGAATTGGAAAGTAAGGTCGGAGCGATAAACCATATGTCGCTGTTGGATGAACAGGGAGGCACTTCAACCGTTCGGAAAATAGTGGCCGGCCAAGACGCATTTCTGCTGAAAAGTTCTTTTCAACAGAAGTATCGGGAATGGTTAATGAGAGAAGCCTTCGTTTTACAAAAACTGACGGAAACTCGTCGTCTGCCTGTTCCTATTTATTATGGGATGATACAGGAACAGCATGCCAGCCATATCGTAATGTCATTTGAGGATGGAATCACCCTGACTTCTGCTTTAAGAAAAGCAAAAGGAGATACTGAAAAGAAAAAGCTGATCAAAAGTTTCGGCCAGTTTCTGCAACGTCTGCATGAAACCGAAATGGTCCCTGGTTTACAGCCGGAATCAGACTGGCTCGATCTGCAAATCAAACGAGCCGGGGAATATGTCAAAAAAGGACAGGCTGAAGGAAGTGCAGAGCTTTTGAAGGAATTGGACAGGTGCAGGCCTGTTCCTGTTCAGCAGACAATGATTCACGGTGACTGCACGACTGATAATGTGCTGGTGAAAGACGGAGAGGTCTATCTGTTTATCGATGCTGCGGGAATATCGGCGGGAGATCCGCGATATGATGAATCATTAGCGATCAGTCATTTTGTCACAAATGAAGCATGCCTCAATGCTTTTTACGAAGGCTATTGCCGCTATCGTGTATCAAAACAAGAATTCGAGTATTTTAACGACGGTCTATATGAATTTTTTTGAAAAAACTTATTATGTAAAAAGAGCATCCTGCTTTGACAAGATAAAAACTTGACACACGCTCTGAAACCATGTAAACTAAGTTTTTGTAAAGGGATTTGACTTAACAAAGGGGAGAGCTCAAATGTCGCTCGAAAAAACGACGAGAATGAACTATTTATTTGACTTCTATCAGTCGTTGCTGACGTCAAAACAAAAGAGCTATATGTCGCTTTATTATCTGGACGATTTCTCCCTTGGTGAAATAGCCGAAGAGTATGACGTTTCAAGGCAAGCCGTTTACGATAACATCAAACGGACTGAAGCGATGCTTGAACAATATGAAGAAAAACTGCTCCTTTTTAAAAAGTTTCAGGAGCGTAAAGAAATGTTTACAAAGCTGAAAGAGCTCGCTTCCGGGTTGCAGGAAGAGGAAAAAATGACGGCTCTGATTGAAGCGCTTGAGAAATTAGATTAGGAGGCGGCAAACAATGGCATTTGAAGGATTAGCCGACCGACTGCAAAAGACGATTTCAAAAATCCGCGGAAAAGGAAAAGTCAGCGAACAAGACGTAAAAGAGATGATGCGTGAAGTTCGTCTTGCGCTTCTTGAGGCTGACGTTAACTTTAAAGTCGTAAAGGATTTTGTGAAAAAAGTAAGTGAACGGGCTGTCGGACAGGACGTTATGCAGAGTCTGACACCCGGTCAGCAGGTTATTAAAGTCGTAAAAGAAGAGCTTACCGAGCTGATGGGCGGCGAAGAAAGCAAAATTGCCGTCGCCAAACGCCCCCCGACCGTTATTATGATGGTCGGGCTCCAAGGTGCCGGTAAAACGACAACCACGGGGAAGCTTGCCAACCTGCTGCGCAAAAAACATAACCGCAAACCGCTGCTCGTGGCTGCGGATATTTACCGCCCCGCCGCGATTAAACAGCTGGAAACCCTGGGGAAACAGCTTGATATGCCGGTCTTTTCGCTTGGCGATCAGGTCAGCCCGGTGGAAATTGCCAGACAGGCGATTGAAAAAGCGAAGGAAGAGCATCATGATTATGTGATTTTAGATACCGCCGGACGGCTGCACATCGATCATGAACTGATGGATGAGCTCTCCGGCGTAAAGGAAGTCGCAAATCCTGAGGAAATTTTCCTTGTCGTCGACTCAATGACCGGTCAGGATGCGGTAAACGTCGCCAAAAGCTTTAATGACCAGCTCGGTTTAACGGGCGTCATTTTAACAAAGCTTGACGGGGATACCCGCGGAGGTGCGGCGCTTTCTATCCGCGCGGTCACCGAAACGCCGATTAAATTCGCCGGAATGGGAGAAAAGCTCGATGCTCTTGAAGCGTTCCATCCTGAACGGATGGCATCCCGGATTCTCGGAATGGGTGACGTGCTGACCTTGATTGAAAAAGCTCAGGCGACCGTTGATGAAGACAAAGCCAAAGAGCTTGAGCAGAAAATGAGAACGATGAGCTTCACATTGGATGATTTTCTGGAGCAGCTCGGCCAGGTCCGAAACATGGGGCCTCTTGACGAACTGCTGCAAATGATGCCCGGCGCAGGCAAAATGAAAGGCTTAAAAAACATCCAAGTCGATGAAAAACAGCTGAATCATGTGGAAGCGATCATTAAATCAATGACTGTTCTTGAAAAAGAACAGCCGGATATCATTAACGCCAGCCGGCGGAAGCGGATTGCCAAAGGAAGCGGAACATCCGTTCAGGAAGTCAACCGTCTTTTAAAGCAGTTTGAGGAAATGAAAAAAATGATGAAGCAGATGACCAACATGACAAAAGGGAAGAAAAAAGGCTTTAAATTACCTTTTATGTAATCGGTTATACATGATAAAACCGTTGTTAAGAAAAAACACTTTACAAACACTTTTATCATTGTTAATATACTATCTTGTTGAAATATTTTCGGAGGTGCTAGTAAAATGGCAGTAAAAATTCGTTTAAAACGTATGGGAGCAAAAAAATCTCCTTTCTATCGTATTGTTGTAGCAGATTCTCGTTCACCGCGTGACGGCCGTTTCATCGAAACAGTCGGCACATACAACCCGGTTGCAAAGCCGGCTGAAGTGAAAATCAACGAAGAGCTTGCTCTTAAATGGCTTCAAACAGGAGCTAAACCTTCTGATACAGTCCGCAACTTGTTCTCAAGCCAAGGAATTATGGAAAAATTCCACAACGCTAAACAAGGCAAGTAATGACTGATCAGAACTTGGAAGATTTGATTGTCAGCATTGTGGCTCCGCTTGTCGACCATCCGGAAGACATAACGGTCACAAAGGAAGAGACTGATCAAAAGATTGCGCTGCGCTTATCTGTCAATAAGTCAGATACCGGTAAGATTATCGGAAAGCAAGGCCGGACTGCAAGAGCGATTCGAACCGTCGTTTTTGCAGCTGGCGCACAGTCTTCTAAGAAAGTTCAATTTGAAATATTTGACTGAAAAAGGGAGAGGGCCGGCACCTCCCCTTTTTTTACACGTAAAAAAGGCAAGTGAACAGAAATATGTTGGAAGAGTGGGGAGTCTGGTCCTATGCAGATTATTCACAGGGTAACCGTTATGCAGGTTCTGACCGAGCAAAGCAAGGAAAAGCTTTTGGCCTCTTTTGCAGAAAAAAAGCAAACGCTTGAACGAGAATGCAGCCAGCTCTATTTTCAGCTTAGAAAACATGAAAAAGATCAGCAGAATCCCGATGTAGCGGAATCTTTTAAAAAAGCCATTGAGAAAAGACAAGACAAAATCAAAATGATCGATTTCCAAATAAGCCAGACAGAGTCGCTCCCGCTTGGAAGCGAAGTGAAGGAAAAGGAGATCGATGCGCTGCTTTCAATCAACGTCGGTGATAACTGGCATGAAAAAACAGCGGCAAATACCATCGTCATAAAAGACGGGGTAGTAATTGAAATCCGCCCGAGGTGATAATATGACAAACAGATGGTTTAATGTAGGCAAAATTGTAAATACCCACGGCATTAAAGGCGAAGTGCGGGTCATTTCTAAAACGGACTTTGCCGAAGAACGGTACAAGCCCGGCAATACGCTCTATTTGTTTGCGGAAGGGGCTGCGGAGCCAATCAAAGTAACGGTCAGCGCCCACAGGCTTCACAAGCAGTTTCACCTGCTGCAATTCAAAGAAATGCCGAGTCTCAATGAAGTCGAACACCTAAGAAACATGGTGATCAAAGTCCCTGAAGAAGACTTGGGAGAGCTTAAAGAAGATGAATTTTATTTTCATGAAATCATCGGCTGCGAGGTTGTGTCAGAAGACGGGGAACTGATCGGCACAGTGAAGGAAATCTTGACGCCAGGGGCTAATGACGTATGGGTGGTTGCAAGAAAAGGCAAAAAAGATGCGCTCATTCCGTATATTGCTTCTGTGGTAAAGGATATTAATATAAATGAGAAGAAAATTAAGATTCATGTAATGGAAGGGTTAATAGACGAATGAAAATCGACTTTTTAACACTGTTTCCCGAAATGTTTCAAGGGGTGCTCGGCTCCTCCATTCTGCAAAAAGCACAGGAAAAAGAGGCTGTCCGTTTTGACGTCATCAATTTCCGGGCTTTTTCGGATAATAAACACCAAACGGTTGATGATTACCCGTACGGCGGGGGAGCCGGGATGGTGTTAAAGCCGCAGCCTGTATTTGATGCGGTTGAAAAGCTGACAGCCGGTACGGACGCCAAGCCGCGCATTATTCTCGTCTGCCCGCAAGGTGAGCGTTATACGCAGAAGAAAGCCGAGGAGCTGGCACAAGAGGAACATCTCATGTTTATTTGCGGACATTATGAAGGGTATGATGAACGGATCCGGGAACATCTTGTCACTGATGAAATCTCCATCGGGGATTTTGTGCTGACCGGGGGAGAGCTCCCTGCCATGATGATCGCCGACAGCGTTGTCAGGCTTTTGCCGGGCGTCCTCGGAAAAGAAGCATCCCACGTGGAGGATTCCTTCAGCACGGGGCTTTTAGAGCATCCGCACTATACGAGGCCTGCAGATTATAGAGGCTTAAAAGTGCCTGAGACCCTTCTGTCGGGCAACCATGCAAAAATACAAAAATGGCGCAATAAAGAATCAATCAGAAGAACCTTTTTAAGACGTCCGGATCTTCTTGAAAACTATCCTCTCACTGATGAGCAAAGAAAATGGATTTCCGAGTGGGAAAACGAATAGATTCTATTGCGCAGGCGATGAAGATATGATAAGATACTACTTGTGGCTTAAGGAGGCTTATCCTTCAGAAGCTTGAAAACGATGTTCCGCTGTGCCTTGCAGTTGTGGCCAAGAGCATCTGTTGGAAGGAGTTGAAAACGATGCAAAAACTAATTCAAGATATCACAAAAGAACAGCTTCGCACTGATCTTCCTGCGTTCCGTCCTGGTGACACTTTACGTGTACACGTAAAAGTTGTTGAGGGTAACCGTGAGCGTATCCAGATCTTCGAAGGTGTTGTGATCAAGCGTCGTGGTGGTGGAATCAGCGAAACGTTCACAGTTCGTAAGATTTCTTACGGTGTTGGCGTTGAACGTACATTCCCTGTACACACACCAAAAATCGCGAAAATCGAAGTTGTACGTTACGGTAAAGTACGTCGCGCTAAGCTTTACTATCTGCGTGAACTTCGCGGAAAAGCGGCTCGTATTAAAGAAATCAGACGATAATGATAACGAACGAAAAGAGCTTGTTACCCGTAACAGGCTCTTTTTTTATATGAAATTTGTAAAAGCAGAACAAGCAACGTAAAATACATAAGAGATCATCGGAACATCCGGTTCCGGTAAATAAGGCAGGTGTCGAAGTCACATGACCATTCAATGGTTCCCAGGCCATATGGCTAAAGCGAGACGGGAAGTAACAGAAAAACTGAAATTAATTGATATCGTATACGAATTGGTGGATGCGAGAATCCCGATGTCATCGAGAAATCCGATGATTGAGGAGATTTTAAAAAATAAGCCGCGCATTATGCTTTTAAATAAAGCCGATAAGGCGGATGCGGCTGTGACTGCCCAGTGGAAGGACCACTTTCAGGAACAGGGCATTCCCTCTCTTTCAATAAACTCCGTTAACGGGCAGGGACTGCATCAAATCGTGCCGTCCTCGAAAGAGCTGCTGAAAGATAAGTTCGATAAAATGAAAGCAAAGGGCATTAGGCCGAGAGCAATCCGCGCATTAATCATCGGCATTCCGAATGTCGGCAAGTCTACGCTCATTAACCGGCTGGCCAAAAAAAACATTGCCAAGACGGGAGACAGGCCCGGCATTACCACTTCACAGCAGTGGGTAAAGGTAGGCAAGGAATTAGAGCTGCTCGATACACCGGGAATTTTATGGCCTAAATTTGAAGATGAGCTTGTCGGCTTGCGTCTGGCGATCACCGGGGCGATTAAAGATACGATTATCAACCTGCAGGATGTGGCCGTCTTCGGGCTGCGCTTTCTGGAAGAGCATTATCCCGACCGCTTGAAGGAGCGCTACGGACTTCAGGAAATCCCTGAGGATATCGCCGCTCTTTTCGACGCGATCGGTGAAAAACGCGGCTGTTTGATGGGCGGCGGAATGGTTGACTATGATAAAACAACGGAAGTCATCATTCGGGACATCCGGACGGAAAAATTCGGCAGGCTTTCATTTGAAACACCATCAGAATAAAGACGCGCAGCGATGCGGGTCTTTATTTTTTCCGCAGAATACCGATATACATAATGTAAGGGAGAAGAGAACGTGAATACATTAACCGTAAAAAGCGTAAAAGAACGCCTGCAAGAGGTCAGGGACGAAAGCGACCCCTTCCTTGCCCAATGTGAGAAAGACCCGAGAAAAAGCGTACAGACGCTTTTAGAGCAATGGCTGAAAAAGCACGCGAAGGAAAAAGCTCTTAAAGAGCAATGGCTGAACATGACGGCATACGAAAGACTGTCATCCAAAAAGGGCTTCCGCCTGATTGCGGGTGTTGACGAAGCCGGAAGAGGGCCGCTTGCCGGACCGGTTGTCGCCGGCGCCGTCATTTTGCCGGCAGAATGCGAGATTCTCGGTCTCACGGACTCGAAGAAATTGTCGGAAAAGAAGCTCGAGGAGTATTACAGCCGGATCACGGAAGAAGCGGCGGCTGTAGGAGTCGGCATTGTCCATGCGGACGTCATTGACCGGATCAACATTTATGAGGCCGCGAGACTGGCGATGGTAAAAGCCGTCAATGCTTTAACGGAAACACCTGATTATCTGCTTGTTGATGCCATGACCCTTCCGCTTGACATTCCGCAGTCATCAGTTATAAAAGGAGATGCCAAAAGCGTGTCAATTGCCGCCGGAGCCTGCATCGCAAAAGTAACGCGGGACCGTCTCATGGCTGAGTACGCCAAAACCTACCCCATGTACGGCTTTGAAAAAAATAAAGGCTACGGAACGAAAGAACATCTTGAAGCTCTTCAGGCATACGGACCGACAACTATTCACCGAAAAACGTTCGCTCCCGTTCAATCTTATTGTTAGAAAAGAGGCTTAAGACATGAACATAAGCGGCGAAATCCAAGCGGCTTTCAGACAGCTGACGGCGGAAATCCCTCCGGACCGGCAAGACGGCGGTAAAGACAGCGGCGCTCAAAGGCTGCTGTTAGGGAAGGTTCTCCGTTTGCTGGACGATCAAAGCGCTCTTATCCAAATCGGCGGCCGGACGATGCAGGGAAAACTTGAAACCGCCCTTCGCCCGCAGGCGTATTACTGGTTTTCTTATGACAAACAGCCGGCGGAAAAAACGGGCCGGCTTCATGTCATCGACCAATTCGAAGGAAGCCCGAAAACCGTTCAGGAAGCGGCGGGAAGACTGTTAAACGCTCTTTCTGTCAAACCAGGCCCTGTGTCTCTGCAGATTGCCGAAACGTTTATGCAGCAGAAGCTGCCGATGACGGAAAACAGCCTCAAAGCTTGCATCCGCTGGGCTGAATCGCTTCCGGCCGCCAAATTGAAAAAAGCGGCGGAAACAATCGTATTTGCGCTGAAACGGGAACTGCCCGCACATCCGGAAGTCTTGTCAGCCATTCATGCCGTTAAATATCCGGTTCCGACCCGGCGCCTCCTCTCAGGACTGCTTCAGGCAATCAATCAGGCTCCGCAATCGGCAAAAGAGCTGTCTGTGCTCAAAGAGGCGGTTTCTGACGTGTTAAACGCGGAAACGGATCTTCATGCAGAACGTCTCTTGAAGAAGCTTGCCGAGGCTGCACGCATGCCGATCTCAGAAACCGGGCTGATGGATGAAGGAGAACGGACGGAATCAAAACAATCACCATTTGTCCGAGAGACTCGTGAAAACGGAAAGGCAGTCTCAAGCCAACCTTCTCCTCCGAGTGCACGGGCAAATCCGGAACTGCCTGAAAAAACGGCAAAACAGATTATAGAGAAATTAATGACATCGGCAGAAAAAACTGAAAACCGTCCCGTAAAAGTAACGGCGGAGATCATTAAGGCTCTCATTTCTCAAGAAAAAACATTTAAAACAGCACCTGTTCTTCAAAACGCACATCTGACAGAACAGGAGGCGGCTGTTTTTGAAAAAGCCGCTCAGCTCACCGAATTGAAATATGCAGAAAAACATGATGTATTAAGCCTTTTGCAGAAAATCAAAAAAGGACTGGGCACGCGTGATGAATTATCATTCATTACAGCGCTTGAAAAAGGCGTATCTCCGCAGCCGGAGAAACAAGCACTGAAAACAGCCCTCCAAGCCGTCCGGACGCTTCAAGAGGCGCCCCAATCCGTTAAACAAGAGGCGGAACCGCTTATTCATAAATTAAACGGCCAGCTGTTTATTGAGCAGCATAATCCTTCTGTTACGCAGATGGTGCTGTCATTTCCGCTGGGAGCGTCCGCGTATGAGAATGACATCACAGTTCTCTTTAAAGGACGGAAGAAGCCGGACGGAAAACTCGATCCGTCACATTGCAGGCTCCTGTTTTTGCTGCACCTTGAAACACTGCAAGAAACCGTTGTGGACTGCATGATTCAGCAAAATGTAATGACCATTACGGTTGAGACTGATTTTGAGCTTCAGGCGGCCATCGACCCTCTCGTACCGGCTTTAAAAGAAGCCGTAAAAGAAACGGGCTTCAGCCTGTCAGGCGTCACGGCTAAAAAACGGCGCCCGAAAGACCAGAGCGCTCTTGTGGAAGAGTTTATAGAAAAAGACGGCGGAAGAAAAGTGGATGTGAAAATATGAAAGAGCAAACGCCGTTAAGAAGAGCTGTCGCCCTGCATTACGACCGGCAGAAAGACCAAGCCCCGAAGGTTGTCGCAACAGGCAGGGGGCACGTGGCGGAAAATATTATAAAAGAAGCTGAGAAGGCTGGGGTCCCCATTCAGGAAGACCGAACCCTTGTCGAATTAATGCGCCATTTGACGGTTGACGATCAGATACCGGAGGCGCTTTATGAAACCGTTGCCGAAATTTTTTCATTTGTTTACAGACTGGACGAAACCCTGAAAAACGAAAAATAAGGACCATTCATTTCCCGGACTCCGTTTAAATTTATATTTTCAATAAAATAAAAGTTAGAATGTTTGGAAGGATATAAAGATTTTGTTTTGAACCCTAGACAATTCTTCCAGTATTATATAGAATGAAAGCGCAGTCTATTTTTAGTTTTGCTACATAAGTTAGGAGGATGGGAAATGAATATCCATGAGTACCAGGGAAAAGAAGTCCTCAGAAAATACGGGGTGTCTGTTCCTGAAGGTAAAGTGGCTTTTACAGCAGAGGAAGCAGTTGAAAAAGCAGAGAGCCTGTCAAGCTCGGTTTATGTCGTAAAGGCGCAAATCCATGCTGGCGGCCGCGGCAAAGCTGGTGGGGTAAAGATTGCAAAAACAAAAGATGAAGTGAAAGAGTATGCCGAAGAACTGTTAGGCAAGACGCTCGTCACACATCAAACGGGTCCGGACGGACAAGTAATAAAACGCTTACTTATTGAAGAAGGCTGCGATATTAAAAAGGAATACTATGTCGGGCTTGTACTTGACCGCGCTACTTCAAGAATCGTTTTAATGGCGTCTGAAGAAGGCGGAACGGAGATTGAAGAAGTAGCGGAAAAAACACCTGAAAAAATTAAAAAAGCGGTAATTGATCCGGCTGTCGGCCTTCAGGGCTATCAGGCAAGGGAAATTGCATTCGCAATTAACATCCCGAAAGAGCTTGTCGGTAAAGCCGCTAAATTTATGCTCGGTTTATACAAAGCATTTGTTGAGAAGGACTGCTCCATCGCCGAGATCAACCCTCTCGTCGTTACGGGGGACGGAAACGTCATGGCGCTGGATGCTAAGCTGAACTTCGACAGCAATGCGTTATACAGACAAAAAGACATTATGGAATACAGAGATTTAGATGAAGAAGATCCGAAAGAAATCGAAGCGTCAAAATACGATTTAAGCTACATTTCCCTTGATGGAAATATCGGCTGTATGGTAAACGGCGCGGGTCTTGCAATGTCTACAATGGATATCATTAAACACTACGGCGGAGAACCTGCAAACTTCCTTGATGTCGGGGGCGGCGCAACCGCAGAAAAAGTTACGGAAGCTTTTAAAATCATTCTTTCCGATCAAAACGTAAAAGGAATTTTCGTCAATATTTTCGGAGGCATCATGAAGTGTGATGTCATCGCCGAGGGCGTTGTTGAAGCGACGAGACAAGTCGGATTGACATTGCCGCTGGTCGTGCGCCTTGAAGGGACAAACGTAGATTTAGGAAAGAAAATCCTGAATGAATCAGGCTTAAACATCACATCTGCGGAATCAATGGCAGACGGCGCACAGAAAATCGTATCCTTAGTTTAGGAAAGAATGAAAGGCAGGGGACCAGATAATGAGTGTTTTTATCAATAAAGATACAAGAGTTATTGTACAGGGGATTACAGGTTCTACCGCTTTATTTCATACAAAGCAGATGCTGGAATACGGCACGAATATCGTTGGCGGTGTAACACCTGGAAAAGGCGGAACGGAAGCGGAAGGCGTACCGGTATTCAATACGGTCGCAGAAGCGGTTCATACAACGGGCGCAGATGCGTCAGTTATTTACGTGCCGGCTCCGTTTGCGGCGGACGCAATTATGGAAGCGGTTGACGCGGAAATTGATCTTGTCATTTGTATCACTGAGCACATTCCGGTTTTGGACATGGTGAAAGTGAAGCGCTTTATGGAAGGCAAGAAAACGAGATTAATAGGGCCGAACTGCCCTGGTGTTATTACACCTGAAGAATGCAAGATCGGCATTATGCCGGGATACATTCATAAAAAGGGTCATGTAGGCGTTGTATCCCGTTCAGGAACATTGACATACGAGGCCGTCCATCAGCTTTCAGAAGCCGGCGTAGGCCAATCTACCGCTGTAGGGATCGGCGGCGATCCGGTCAACGGCACGAACTTTATTGACGTGTTAAAAGCGTTCAATGAAGATCCTGAAACACATGCCGTCATCATGATCGGAGAAATCGGCGGCACAGCTGAAGAAGAAGCGGCTGAGTGGGTGAAAGCGAACATGACGAAGCCTGTTGTCGGCTTTATCGGCGGTAAAACCGCGCCTCCGGGAAAACGCATGGGCCATGCGGGCGCCATCATCTCCGGAGGAAAAGGCACGGCAGAAGAAAAAGTCAAAACGATGAACGCCTGCGGAATTGAAGTCGCGGAAACCCCTTCTGTAATGGGTGAAACGCTGATTAAGGTGTTAAAAGAAAAAGGCTTATTTGAAACGTGCAAAACGCACTGATCGAAGCAGGGGCAGCCGTAACGGCTGTTCCTGTTTTTGCTGAAAAAAAGAGGAGGTTTCCAGATTTGGATCAAGCATCGCGCTGTTTAATGGTCTGCAGTATTAATCAAATCATTTCCCCGTCTCTTCTATTAAAATGGTGGAAAGCTGATCACTCTCTGTCTTTTTTACCGAATCCGCATCCATTAACTGTTTTATCAGAAGGGAAAACAGCCCCGGAAGCAATTTTTCGGGAAATAGAGCGCAAGGATCCGGAACTTGATGAAGTTCTGTCCGATTACCGCCGCGAAGGCATTACTGTCATTCCGATTTCATCAAGCCGCTATCCAACATGGCTTAAAGCGATTTATGATCCGCCGGCTGTCTTGTATGCAAAAGGGAACACGCTGCTTCTTGAAAAAGGCAGAAAAATCGGGATTGTAGGAACGCGGAAACCGACGGAAGACGGAATAAAAGCGGTTGGGCATCTTTCCGCCGAACTCTCAAAAAAAGGCTGGATCATTGTAAGCGGGCTTGCATCCGGTATAGACGGATTGTCTCATAAGGCGAGCATCAGGGCAAAAGGGCTTACGATCGGCGTGATAGCCGGCGGATTCCATCACATCTATCCCCGGGAAAATCTCCTGTTAGCAGAATACATGGCTGAACACCATCTCCTACTCTCAGAACATCCTCCTGAAACAAAGCCGAAAAAATGGCACTTTCCGATGAGAAACCGCATAATCAGCGGACTAAGTGAAGGAATTGTGGTCGTGCAGGGAAAAGAAAAAAGCGGTTCATTAATCACAGCTTACCAGGCTCTCGATCAAGGCAGAGAGGTATTTGCCGTTCCGGGTTCCATATTTAATCCATATTCCGGAGGACCTATAAAACTCATTCAAGAAGGGGCGAAAGCTGTATTATGCGCAGAGGATATTGACGGAGAGCTGACCGCCCGATGCGTTCAGTATACGGAACCCTTTTGAAATATCGTTTGACAAACGGTATTGTAATATTTAATAATAGTGAGGATTTAAAGTTGCACATTATTTTCATGTATAAAATGACGTTCATCATAAAGAATGAAATGTTGAAAGCCATAAAAAGGCAGCTCTAAAATGAATTGATACTTGAAAAGAGAGAGAACACCTCTTGAGGGGGATGAAAATGTCTGATTATCTAGTCATCGTGGAATCGCCGGCAAAGGCGAAAACGATTGAACGTTATTTAGGGAAGAAATATAAAGTCAAAGCTTCAATGGGACATGTCCGGGATCTTCCGAAAAGTCAAATGGGAGTTGACATCGAACAGAACTTTGAACCGAAATATATTACGATCCGCGGAAAAGGCCCTGTTTTAAAAGAATTAAAAACAGCGGCAAAGAAAGCAAAAAAAGTCTATCTCGCGGCCGACCCCGACAGAGAAGGGGAAGCGATTGCATGGCATCTCGCACACAGTCTTGATCTGGATCTCAGCTCGGACTGCCGGGTCGTCTTTAATGAAATAACGAAAGACGCCATTAAAGAATCATTTAAACATCCGCGCATGATTAATATGGATCTTGTCGATGCGCAGCAGGCGCGCCGCATACTAGACAGACTCGTCGGATACAAAATCAGCCCGATTCTTTGGAAAAAAGTAAAAAAAGGCCTCAGTGCGGGCCGTGTGCAATCCGTTGCGCTCCGGCTGATCATCGACCGGGAAAAGGAAATCAACGATTTTAAACCTGAAGAGTACTGGACGATTACCGGCTCATTTTTAAAAGGAAAAGAGACGTTTGAAGCCGGATTTTTCGGAAAAAACGGCAAAAAGCTTCCTTTAAAAAGCGAAGAAGACGTAAAAGCCATCCTTGCTCAGCTGAAAGGCAATAAGTATACAGTTGACAAGGTTACGAAAAAAGAGCGCAAACGAAATCCCGCTCTGCCGTTTACAACGTCCACTCTGCAGCAGGAGGCTGCAAGAAAGCTGAATTTCAGAGCGAAGAAAACGATGATGATCGCGCAGCAATTATATGAAGGAATTGATCTCGGCAAAGAAGGGACAGTCGGGCTCATCACGTATATGAGAACGGACTCAACGCGGATTTCCAATACAGCCGTTGAAGAAGCGTCAGCTTTTATTGATCAGGCGTACGGAAAAGAGTACTTAGCGGGAAAACGGAAACCGGCAAAGAAAAATGAAAACGCACAAGATGCCCACGAAGCGATCCGCCCGACTTCGGTGCTCAGAAAACCTGCCGACTTAAAAGCGGTGCTTGGAAGAGACCAGCTCAGATTATACAAGCTGATTTGGGAGCGCTTTGTTGCAAGCCAGATGGCCCCTGCCGTCCTTGATACGATGAGCGTCGATCTCAGCAATAACGGATTGACATTCCGGGCAAACGGAAGTAAAGTCAAATTCGCCGGCTTCATGAAAGTCTATGTAGAGGGTAAAGACGATCAGCTGGAAGAAAAAGACCGCATGCTTCCGGACCTTAAAGAGGGAGACACGGTTTTATCGAAAGATATTGAGCCTGAGCAGCACTTTACTCAGCCGCCTCCGCGTTATACAGAGGCGCGCCTGGTTAAAACGCTTGAAGAACTGGGGATCGGCCGTCCTTCGACATATGCGCCGACTCTTGACACCATCCAGCGCCGCGGTTACGTGGGATTAGACAATAAACGGTTTGTGCCGACTGAGCTTGGGCAGATCGTGCTGGATCTTATCATGGAGTTTTTCCCGGAAATCATTAACGTTGAATTCACGGCTAAAATGGAAAGAGACCTTGATCATGTTGAAGATGGCCAGACAGAATGGGTTCAAATCATTGACAGCTTCTATACTGATTTCGAAAAACGCGTGAAAAAAGCGGAAGCCGAAATGAAAGAAGTGGAAATTGAACCTGAATACGCCGATGAAGATTGTGAGTTATGCGGCTCCCGGATGGTTTATAAAATGGGCCGATACGGCAAATTTATGGCGTGCTCCAATTTCCCTGACTGCCGGAATACAAAACCGATTGTCAAACAAATCGGCGTAAAATGCCCTAAGTGCCATGAAGGAAACATTGTCGAACGAAAATCAAAAAAGAAACGCATCTTTTACGGCTGTGACCGTTATCCTGAATGCGACTTCGTATCTTGGGACAAACCGATTGAACGAAAATGCCCGAAATGTGAAAATATGCTCGTAGAGAAAAAGCTTAAAAAAGGCATACAAGTCCAATGCGTCGAATGCGATTATAAGGAAGAACCACAGAAGTAGCGGTGAGCAGAGCCTTGCTCACCTTCTTTGTGTGGAAGGGACAAACAACAGGAGATGAAAAGAAATGAACCAGCAAACAGTTAATGTAATCGGAGCAGGCCTTGCCGGAAGTGAAGCGGCATGGCAGCTTGCAAAACGAGGAATTCAAGTGAAACTATATGAAATGCGGCCCGTCAGGCAGACGGCAGCCCATCATACTGATAAATTCGCCGAACTGGTATGCAGCAACTCCCTCCGTTCAAATACACTCGCCAATGCGGTAGGCGTATTAAAAGAAGAAATGCGGGCCCTTGACTCGGCAATCATTCAATCTGCTGATAAATGCTCGGTTCCGGCCGGGGGAGCGCTTGCCGTTGACCGTCATGAATTTGCGCAAAGCGTGACGGATCTCGTGAAAAACCATCCGAACGTAACGGTTCTTACTGAGGAAGTAACAGAGATTCCGGAAGGCCCGACTGTTATCGCGACCGGACCGCTTACGTCAGAATCGCTTTCACAGCAGCTGAAAGAGCTCACGGGAGAAGAGTATCTGTATTTTTATGACGCGGCGGCGCCGATTGTCGAAAAAGACAGCCTCGATATGGAGAAAGTGTACTTAAAATCCCGTTATGACAAGGGAGAAGCGGCGTACTTAAACTGCCCGATGACAGAGGAAGAGTTCGACCGTTTCTATGAAGCATTGACGACGGCTGAGACGGTACCTTTAAAAGAATTCGAGAAAGAAATCTTCTTTGAAGGCTGCATGCCGATTGAAGTCATGGCGAAAAGAGGCAAGAAAACAATGCTGTTCGGACCGATGAAACCGGTCGGACTGGAAGATCCGAAAACAGGCAAGCGCCCTTATGCAGTCGTTCAGCTCAGACAGGATGATGCGGCGGGAACGCTTTATAATATTGTAGGTTTTCAGACACATTTAAAATGGGGAGACCAAAAAGAAGTGCTTAAACTGATCCCCGGTCTTGAAAATGTTGATATCGTCAGATACGGCGTCATGCACAGAAACACATTTATCAACTCGCCGAGCCTTTTGAACCCGACATATCAATTTAAACAGCGGAACGATCTGTTTTTCGCGGGCCAAATGACCGGCGTAGAGGGTTATGTTGAATCTGCCGCTTCAGGTCTTGTAGCGGGAATCAATGCCGCCAAACTTGTGCTCGGTCAGGATCTTGTGACATTCCCGCAGGAGACGGCGATCGGAAGCATGGCTCACTACATTACGACGACAAATCAGAAGAACTTCCAGCCGATGAATGCAAACTTCGGCCTCTTAAAAGAATTGCCTGTAAAAATTAAAAACAAAAAAGAACGAAATGAAGAATACGCTAAACGCGCAATTGAGACTATTCAAACTATTTCGAAAACGATATAGCTTTTCATTGCAACTTCGATGCATTATATGATACCATTTAAAAGCCCTTCGGAGAGGGAGGTCTTCATAATGACTGAGAATGTTAACTTTTTTTTAAAGTTATTCGTTGAATATTTACAAATTGAAAAAAATTATTCACAATATACTATTGTGAATTATGTTAATTCGATTGAAGAATTTGGGATGTTTCTGCATGCTCAAAATATAAATGGAATGAAAGAAGCTGCATATCATGATGTGAGAATATTTTTGACGGAGGCTTATGAAAAAGGCCTGTCAAGAAAAACAATCAGCAAGAAAATTTCAGCTTTGAGAAGCTTCTATAAATTTTTAATGAGGGAAAAGCTTGTTGAAGAGAATCCGTTTCAGCTTGTTCATCTGCCGAAACAAGAGAAACGGATTCCGAAGTTTCTTTATGAAAAAGAACTTGAGGAACTATTCGCTGTTTCAGACAGAAGTCAGCCGTCAGGGATGCGCGATCAGGCCCTGCTTGAGCTTCTTTATGCGACCGGAATGAGGGTCAGTGAGTGCTGTACACTCACTGTCGGAGATCTTGACCTGTTCATGGATACGGTGCTCGTTCACGGGAAAGGCAAGAAGCAGCGCTATATCCCGTTCGGCTCATATGCCCGTGATGCGCTGGAGCTGTATATCAACAGCGGAAGGCAGTGCCTGCTTGAAAAAGCAAAAGAGCCTCATGATGTGCTGTTTGTCAATCAAAGAGGCGGCCCGCTGACCGCCAGAGGAATCAGGTATATTTTAAGCGGGCTTGTAAAAAAAGCATCTGGCACTTTACATATACACCCGCATATGCTTCGGCACACGTTTGCGACTCATCTGCTGAATGAAGGGGCTGATTTAAGAAGCGTCCAGGAGCTTTTGGGCCATTCCAATCTGTCTTCTACGCAGATATACACACATGTATCGAAGGAAATGCTGAGAAACACATATATGTCCCACCACCCGAGAGCTTTTAAAGAAAATTAAAAGGAGGCCCTTCTCATGTCATCTTTTCATGCGACAACGATTTTTGCCGTCCAGCATAACGGGAAAAGCGCTATGTCAGGAGACGGCCAGGTCACATTCGGTCAGGCTGTAGTCATGAAACATACCGCGAGAAAAGTGAGAAAGCTGTTTAACGGAAAGGTTCTGGCCGGATTTGCGGGATCTGTTGCAGACGCTTTCACACTTTTTGAAATGTTTGAGGCGAAGCTTGAAGAATACAACGGCAATTTAAAACGTGCGTCGGTTGAGCTTGCGAAAGAATGGCGCAGCGATAAAGTGCTGCGCAAGCTGGAAGCCATGCTGATTGTCATGAACCAGGATACCTTGCTTCTCGTATCGGGAACAGGTGAAGTGATTGAGCCGGATGACGGCATTTTGGCAATCGGCTCCGGCGGAAACTACGCCCTGTCAGCAGGAAGAGCGCTGAAAACCTATGCCGGAGAGAATCTGTCCGCCAAAGATATTGCAAAAGCCGCTTTGAAAATCGCGGGCGAGATTTGTGTGTACACAAACGATCAGATCATTTTGGAAGAACTTGAATAGAAAGGACTTGAGGCGCATGGAAAACAAACCGTTAACACCGAGACAAATCGTAGATCGGTTGGATCAATACATTGTAGGACAGCAGGATGCGAAAAAAGCTGTCGCCGTGGCATTAAGAAACCGCTATCGCAGAAGTCTTCTTGATGAAAAACTGAGAGACGAGATCGTCCCCAAAAACATCCTGATGATGGGCCCGACCGGGGTGGGGAAAACAGAGATCGCCAGACGGATCGCCAAGCTTACCGGTGCGCCATTTATAAAAATTGAAGCGACAAAATTTACAGAAGTCGGCTATGTAGGCAGAGATGTCGAATCAATGGTCAGAGACCTCGTTGAGACATCCGTGCGGCTCATTAAAGAAGAAAAAATCAGCGAAGTGAAAGAACAGGCTGAAGAAAATGCAAACAAACGTATAGTGCGGCTTCTCGTTCCGGGAAAGAAAAAACAAGCGGGTGTGAAAAATCCGTTTGAAATGCTTTTCGGAGGAAGCCAGGCGGCAAATGATGATGAAGCCGACCAGCAGGAAGAAGCAAGCCTTGAAGAGAAAAGAAAGCGCATGGCGCATCAGCTCGCATTGGGAGAGCTCGAAGACCATTACGTCTCCGTAGAGGTGGAAGAGCAGCAGCCGTCGATGTTTGACATGCTGCAAGGCTCCGGGATGGAGCAGATGGGCATGAATATGCAGGATGCGCTGAGCAATCTGGTGCCAAAAAAGAAAAAACGCCGCAAAATGACGGTCAGAGAAGCAAGGAAGGTTCTGACCAATGAAGAGGCAGGCAAATTAATCGATATGGATGAAGTCGGCCAAGAGGCCGTGTTAAGAGCTGAAGAGGGCGGCATTATCTTTATTGACGAAATAGATAAAATCGCAAAAAACGGAGGGGCTTCTTCCTCAGCAGATGTATCGAGAGAAGGCGTTCAAAGAGATATCCTTCCGATTGTCGAAGGATCTACCGTCGTCACGAAATACGGCTCCGTCAAAACAGATCACGTGCTGTTTATCGCAGCCGGGGCATTCCATATGGCCAAACCGTCTGACCTGATTCCGGAGCTGCAGGGCCGCTTTCCGATTCGTGTAGAATTGAGCAAGCTGACGGTAGATGATTTTGTGAAAATTCTCGTCGAACCCGATAACGCGCTGTTAAAACAATATCAGGCTTTATTGCAGACAGAAGGTATATCTCTTGAATTTTCTGACGAAGCTATTCGTAAGATCGCCGAAGTGGCTTATCATGTGAATCAGGATACGGACAACATCGGAGCGAGAAGGCTTCACACGATATTGGAACGTCTCTTGGAAGACCTGTCGTTTGAAGCGCCGGACGTGACGATGGAAAAAGTCGCCATCACGCCGCAATACGTTGAAGAAAAGCTCGGAACGATTGCAAACAACAAAGATCTAAGTCAATTTATATTGTGAAAATTTAATAAGAGGAATTCTAGGAGGATTATTTATCATGGCTTTACTACAAAAAACACGAATTATTAACAGCATGCTGCAGGCTGCGGCAGGCAAACCCGTAAACTTTAAAGAAATGGCTGAAACGCTTCGTGACGTCATTGATTCTAATATTTTCGTCGTCAGCCGCAGAGGAAAGCTTTTGGGCTACTCTATTAATCAGCAGATTGAAAATGACCGCATGAAAAAAATGCTTGAAGACCGCCAGTTCCCGGAAGAGTACACGAGAAATCTGTTCAATGTTCCGGAGACGTCTTCAAACCTTGATATCAACAGCGAATACACGGCGTTTCCTGTAGAAAACAGAGACCTGTTCCAAGCGGGCTTAACAACGATCGTGCCGATCATCGGCGGAGGAGAGAGACTGGGCACGCTCATTCTGTCCCGTCTGCAGGATCAATTTGAAGATGATGATCTCATTCTTGCTGAATACGGAGCAACCGTTGTAGGAATGGAGATTTTAAGAGAAAAAGCGGAAGAAATCGAAGAAGAGGCGCGAAGCAAAGCGGTTGTTCAAATGGCGATCAGTTCTCTGTCTTACAGTGAACTTGAAGCGATTGAGCATATCTTTGAAGAGCTTGACGGAAACGAAGGCTTGCTTGTGGCAAGTAAGATTGCGGACCGTGTCGGCATTACGCGTTCAGTAATCGTTAACGCGCTGAGAAAGCTGGAAAGCGCAGGCGTCATTGAATCCAGATCACTGGGAATGAAGGGGACGTACATTAAAGTTCTGAACAACAAATTCCTTATTGAATTGGAAAACCTTAAATCTCATTAAGACAAAAGCAGGATCCCTAAAAATGGGGGTTCTGCTTTTTTTATGGACAATAGGTGAAAAGTTGCAGTTTAAAGTTGCTTATTGGAATCTGATCTGAGATAATCCATCTTGCTGTGTGAAAAAAGGAGGAAGAAACAGAAATTCTGCTATTTTCAGTCTTATATTAAACAAATCCTTGTAGTACAAATATTCTAGGACTTAATACCTACATGCAAAATAGATATAATTGAGCACTTTTTTTTAGCCTAACTTCATAGACTTTAAGCCTGTTATTTCTTACAATAAGCATATGGTTTTACAATTCTCGACAAGGATTTTTAGGAGAAAAATATCTGAAATGGAGGTAAGTGGATTTGGACTTATTTTCTGGAACTATACAAAATCTTGAGAATGCCTTGGGGAGAGCGGACATTAAGCAAAAAGTCTTAACTAATAATATCGCCAATATAGATACACCGAACTATAAGGCAAAAAAAGTCTCTTTCCGAAATTTGTTAGATCAGGAAACATCCAATCTTGAGGCTGTAAAAACCGACTATCGGCACGTTGACTTTACGGGTTCGGGGGACGATTATTCTATCGTGTCCAGCAGTGATACATCGTACCAGCAAAACGGAAACAATGTCGATATCGACAAAGAAATGACAGATTTAGCCGAAAACCAAATTAATTATCAGGCTTTGGTTGAAAGAATGAGCGGCAAATTCAATTCTCTGAAAACCGTCTTGACAGGAGGAAAATAATGAGTGGCTTTCAAAGCTTAAATATTTCGGGTTCCGCTTTAACTGCACAGCGTGTCCGGATGGACGTCGTATCGTCCAACCTGGCCAATATGGATACAACGAGAGCGAAGCAGGTAAATGGCGAATGGGTGCCTTACAGAAGAAAGCTGGTATCTCTCCAATCCGGAGGCGAATCATTTTCGTCCCTTTTACATTCCAAGATGAACGGAACAGGAAGCGCGGGAAGTGGCGTAAAGGTATCTGGTGTTACGGAAGACCCGTCCGCTTTTAATCTCGTTTATGATCCGGAGAATCCTGATGCGAATAAAGACGGATATGTACAAAAACCAAATGTAGATCCATTAAAGGAAATGGTGGATCTTGTCAGCAGCTCGAGATCATACGAAGCAAACGTAACTGCATTAAACGCCTCCAAAGGCATGCTTTTGAAGGCGTTAGAAATCGGAAAGTAAGGTGATGTAAGTGGTTAACGCTATTACTCCTTTTCAGCTTCAACAAACCCAAAATACTCAAAACGTAACGAATCAATTAAACCAAACTCAAAAAACTGATTCTTCAAACCAAACAAGCTTTTCGGAGCTTTTAAAAAACTCTATTGATTCGTTAAATGAGTCACAAGTGAAATCTGACCAAATAACGAACGAACTGGCTGCAGGAAAGGATGTAAACCTTGACGAGGTCATGATCGCTGCCCAAAAAGCAAATATTTCTCTGACGGCCGCTACCGAATTCCGCAATAAAGCCGTGGAAGCCTATCAGGAAATCATGAGAATGCAGATGTAGTGGTCAGATTGAAGAGAATGACTGGAATGACCGGGGGTTAACATGAATCGTACTCTAATGCAAATGAAAACCAAAACGGCAGCGTTTTGGAACAACAGATCAAAAACACAGAAGATACTCATGGTAAGCGGCTTGGCCGCATTCATTATTTTACTCATCGTCGTTATTATTTTTACTTCGTCTGAAAAGATGGTGCCTCTTTATAAAGATTTGTCCGCGGAAGAAGCGGGGAAGATTAAAGAAGAGCTCGATACGAAAAAGGTGTCTTCTGAACTTGCTGACGGCGGCACGGTCATTAAGGTTCCTGAGAGCCAAGTGGATTCGCTTAAAGTCCAGCTTGCCGCGGAAGGCCTGCCGAAAACGGGATCAATTGATTATTCGTTTTTCGGACAAAATGCGGGCTTCGGCCTGACGGATAATGAGTTTGACGTTTTAAAGGTTGAGGCGACTCAGACCGAATTGTCAAACCTGATAAATGAAATGGACGGTATTAAAAGCTCGAAGGTCATGATCAACATGCCGAAAGAAGCCGTGTTCATCGGTGAAGATCAGCCGGCAGCGTCCGCTTCAATCGTTTTGCAGATGAAACCGGGCTACTCGGTTGATCAAAACCAGATCAACGGGCTGTACCATCTCGTTTCTAAAAGTGTTCCGAACTTAAAAGAAGATAATATCGTCATAATGGATCAAAATTCTACATATTATGACAAAAGTGACAGCGGTGCAGGGTCCGTTTCTGACAGTTATGCTTCTCAGCAAGGTATTAAGTCGCAGGTCGAAAAGGACATTCAAAAACATGTTCAGTCACTGCTCGGCACAATGATGGGGCAGGATAAGGTCGTTGTTTCCGTGACGGCGGATGTTGACTTCACGAAGGAAAAACGCACTGAAGACACTGTCGAACCTGTCGATAAAGATAACATGGAAGGCATAGCGGTAAGCGCCGAAAAAGTTGCGGAAACGTATAAAGGCGACGGCGCGGCCAACGGCGGCACGGCCGGAACGGGAAGCAATGACACCGCGAACTATGCCGAGACAAACGGCGGTTCAAACAGCGGGGACTACGAAAAAAGCAGCAATAAAATCAACTATGAAGTCAACCGCATTCATAAAGAAATCGCTGAAAGCCCGTATAAAGTGCGTGATTTAGGCATTCAGGTCATGGTGGAGCCGCCTAATCCGAAAAATGCCGCTTCCTTATCAGCACAGAGACAGGCTGATATACAGAAGATTTTAGGAACGGTCGTCAGAACGTCTCTTGATAAAAACGAAACGCAAAATCAAAACCTGACAGACAATGATATCAACAATAAAATCGTTGTATCCGTTCAGCCGTTTGAAGGAAAAACAAGCCTGAACACAGATTCGGCACAATCTTCAGGTCTTCCGATCTGGGTATACATTACAGGCGGCGTACTACTTGCGGCCATTATTCTGCTTATTATTCTCCTCATCAGAAAGAAACGCTCACAAGAGGATGAATACGAAGAATATGAATATGAAACACCGCCCGAGCCGGTTCGATTGCCTGATATCAACGAAGAGAAAATTGAAACGGAAGAAACAGTCAGACGAAAACAGCTTGAAAAAATGGCTAAAGAAAAACCGGAAGACTTTGCTAAATTGCTTCGAAGCTGGCTGGACGAGGATTAGGGGGAGTGGAAAATGGCGAAACGTGATCAGAACAAGCTTACAGGAAAACAAAAAGCAGCCATCCTCATGATTTCCTTAGGCCTTGATGTATCAGCTTCTGTGTACAAGCATTTGTCTGAAGAAGAAATTGAAAGATTGACACTCGAGATTTCGGGGGTCAGAAGCGTCGATCATCAAAGAAAAGATGAAATCATTGAAGAATTTCATAATATCGCAATCGCTCAGGACTATATTTCACAAGGCGGTTTAAATTACGCCCGCCAAGTGCTTGAAAAAGCGCTCGGAGAAGACAAAGCGGTAAGCATTTTAAACAGGCTCACCTCTTCTTTGCAGGTAAAGCCGTTTGATTTCGCGAGAAAAGCGGAGCCCGAACAGATTTTAAATTTCATTCAGCAGGAACATCCGCAAACGATGGCGCTGATTTTATCCTACCTTGACCCGGTGCAGGCCGGACAGATTTTGTCTGAGCTGAACCCGGACGTTCAGGCTGAGGTGGCAAGAAGGATTGCGGTTATGGACAGAACGTCTCCTGAAATCATAAATGAAGTGGAGCGGGTCCTTGAACAAAAGCTGTCCTCCTCCTTTACGCAGGATTATACGCAGACCGGCGGCATAGAAGCCGTTGTTGAAGTGTTAAACGGCGTAGACAGAGGAACGGAAAAAACGATCCTTGATTCATTGGAAATCCAAGATCCTGAATTGGCGGATGAAATCAAAAAACGGATGTTTGTCTTTGAAGATATTGTCACCCTTGATAACCGTGCGATTCAGCGCGTGATCAGAGATGTTGAAAACGACGACCTCCTGCTTTCATTGAAGGTTGCGAGCGAGGAAGTCAAAGAGATCGTCTTCAGCAATATGTCACAGCGTATGGTTGAAACGTTTAAAGAGGAAATGGAAATTATGGGGCCTGTGCGTTTGCGTGATGTAGAAGAGGCGCAATCAAGAATCGTGGGCGTCGTCCGCAAGCTGGAAGAAGCCGGAGAAATTGTAATCGCGCGAGGCGGAGGAGACGATATTATTGTCTAATATCATTAAACAGCAATCACCATTTTCTCCTGAACAAAAACGGCGCAAGCTTTCCTTGCAGGAAGTCAGGAAATCACATTCCCATCCAGACCGGGAGGAACCCGAAAATCCGGAGGCTCTCATGGCCTTTGCCAAGGCCGAAGCCGACAGGGTGTCTGAAGAAGCGAAAAATCAATTAGAGCACACTCTTCTGCAGATTGAAGAAGAGAAAAACCGCTGGGCGGAAGAAAAACAAAGATTGATAGAAGAAGCAAAGGCAGAAGGATATGAAGAAGGCATGGCATTGGGAAAAGCCGAGGCTCAAGCTGAATACGCCAATCTCATCAGCCGGGCCAATGCCGTTATGGAAATGGCGAGACAGTCAGTCGAGGAAAAACTGGAAAGCGCTGAGGAAGAGATTATTGAGCTTTCCGTTGCGCTCGCTAAAAAAGTATGGCGGCAAAAAAGTGATGATAAAGAGGCTTTCCTTCTGCTGGTCAAACAGGTAGTAGCCGAAGTAAAAGATTATGATGACATCTCCATCTATGTGGACCCTGAATATTATGAGACGGTTCATCAGCATATGGACGAAATTCAGCAGCTGTTATACAAAGAATGCAGAATAAGCTTATATGCCGATGAAAAAGCCGCAAAGGGAACGTGCTCGATAGAAACTCCGTTCGGACGTGTTGATGCAGGCATAGACACCCAGCTGATGCAATTAAAGCAAAAACTTTTAACGGCGCTTGAGGCGGGAGCGGAGCAATGAAGACACAGTATTTAATAGACTCAATTGAAACAGCGGATCCGTACAAACGCTACGGCAAGGTTAAACGGGTCATCGGGCTGATGATTGAATCAAAAGGGCCCGAAAGCTCAATCGGAGATGTTTGTCTCATTTATCCGAAAGGCCATGCGAGAAAAGCGATTAAAGCTGAGGTTGTAGGCTTCCAAGATGAAAACATTCTGTTAATGCCTTATCTGGAAGCGGCCAGCATCGCGCCGGGCAGCATTGTGGAGGCCACTGGCGAGTCGCTCCGCATCAAAGTAGGCGCGGGTTTAATCGGACAAGTTGTCGACGCGTTCGGCGAGCCTCTTGACGGCCGGGCGCTTCCGAAAGGTTTGTCCCCCGTTTCGACGGAACAGCCGCCGCCAAACCCGATGAAACGCCCGCCGATACGGGAAAAGATGGGTGTCGGCGTCAGATCGATTGACAGTCTGCTGACGGTAGGAAAAGGGCAGAGAATCGGGATTTTTGCCGGAAGCGGAGTCGGAAAAAGCACCCTGATGGGAATGATCGCGAAGCAGACTGAAGCTGATTTAAACATTATTGCACTCGTCGGTGAACGGGGGCGCGAGGTGCGTGAATTCATCGAGAAGGATTTAGGCGAAGAAGGCCTGAAACGCTCGATAGTCGTAGTCGCGACCTCTGATCAGCCTGCCTTAATGCGTTTGAAAGCGGCGTATACGGCCACCGCCATTGCGGAGTACTTCCGCGATAAAGGCCGGAATGTGATGTTCATGATGGACTCCGTCACGAGGGTCGCGATGGCTCAGCGGGAAATCGGCCTGGCAGCGGGAGAACCTCCGACAACAAAAGGATATACACCTTCTGTGTTCGCTATTTTGCCCCGTTTGCTGGAAAGAACGGGCGCGAATGAACAAGGAACGGTAACCGCTTTTTATACGGTTCTCGTAGACGGAGATGACATGAACGAACCGATTGCCGATACGGTGCGCGGAATATTAGACGGGCATATCGTTCTCGATCGGGCGCTTGCCAACAAAGGGCAGTTCCCGGCCGTGAACATCCTGAAAAGCATCAGCAGGGTCATGTCTAATATTTCAGACACAGCGCATATAGAGGCGGCCAACAAATTCCGCGATCTTCTGTCAACTTATCAAAACTCTGAAGATCTCATTAATATCGGAGCTTACAAAAGAGGGTCATCTAGAGAAATTGATGAAGCGATTCAGTTTTATCCGCAGCTTATTCAATTTTTAAAACAAGGAACGGAAGAACCTGCTCAATTGGAAGACAGCATTGCGGCATTGACGAGTCTGACAGGAAAAGAGGAATAAACATCGTGGCATACCAATTCAGATTTCAAAAGCTGCTGGAATTAAAAGAAAATGAAAAAGACCAAACATTGACTGAATACAGACAATCGGTTTCTGAATTTGAGACAGTGGCTGAAAAACTATATGAAAATATGAGCAAAAAAGAATTGCTCGAAAAAGACAAAGAATCAAAGCTGAAATGCGGGATGAGCGTTCAGGAAATGAGACATTATCAGCAATTCGTTTCCAATCTTGAGAACACCATCTATCATTATCAAAAGCTTGTCATCATGAAACGAAATGAAATGAATGAGAAGCAGGAACAGCTCACCGAAAAAAACATTGAAGTAAAGAAATTTGAAAAAATGCGGGAAAAACAATTTAATATGTTCGCACTTGAAGACAAAGCTGCAGAGATGAGGGAAATGGACGACATTTCAATCAAGCAGTTTATGATTCAGGGGCATTAGGAGCGAATGAAATGGCCGATAAAGAAAAGAGATCTGGAAAGTTCGGTTCAATCCTGCTTTTTATCATGATCCCGCTGATTTTTCTGATCATCGTCGCAAGCATCATCCTTTGGGCTGCCGGCGTTGATGTGATGAAGCCGATTCAGGAAACAGCCGCTAAAACGCCTGTTTTAAAAGAATTGGTTCCCGAAACGAAAGAAATGAAAAGCGCGGCGGAAAAGCAGAAGGAAGACAGAACGGCTTCTCTTGAAAAGACCATAAAGGAACAAAAAAGTGAAATTAACATTTTGAATAAAGATTTAGACACAAGCAAGTCCGAAATCGATAATCTGAATCAGAAAATCCGTTCACTGAAACAGGAAGCTGAACAGCAGCAGAAAACGAAGACGGATGAAACGAAAAAAGACGCTGCGGATTCAGCCGGAAAAGATAAAATGATCAACATCTATAAAAGTATGGACAGCGGTAAAGCGGCAAGCATTATCGTAAAGCTGAAAGAAAAAGAAGCCCTCGATATTTTAAACGGATTAAGTAAAAAGCAGCTTGCTGAAATCTTTACGAAAATGACTCCTGAACAAGCGGCTAAATATACAGAAAAACTATCCGCTGACGGAAATAAGGAGTGATGTAAGTTGAAGCTGCTTGAATTAACGGGTAATCGTACGCAGACTGTGCAAAACAGCAATGTGAAGATGAATGTAAACAGCTTAGGTCTATTTCAGAACTGGCTCCTGTCGGAAATCACTTCTCCCCGGCAGCCCGGAGATGAAACAAAAACAAGTGACGCAGAGCTGAATGATGCCCTATCGAAAATCGGTGATTGGCTGAAAGCCGGCCCGGAAGATAAAGAATTGCAGCTAAAACAGCTGCTTGAGGCGGTAAAAGCTCTTGAAGGAAAGCAGACGGCTGAAACAGCTCTTCCTTTATTGAAACAGCTTGCCGAATCTGTTGAAGACATGTTAGCGGGCAAACAGCATGGGGCGAAGCCTGAAACGGATGAGCCGGATTCTTCCGCAAAAGACGGGGATTCCGTCAAGGATGCGCTTGAGAAGGGCCTGCTTTTCATTCAAGAAGCCGTATCCCAGCTCTTCACATCTCAGCAGGAACTGCCGGACAGCGCGCAGGCAAAGGCGGTTTACCAGGAAGGCGCCCGTTTATTAGAGGCATTGAAAAAACAAGGTGTCCCAGACCGCGTGATTCAAGACCTGCGGCAGACATTTTTTCCGAAAAACGAATCTGCATCTAAACTTTACTCCATGACAGCCGCTGAGCTGAAGAGCTTTCAAAGCGTCGCGGAGCAGCTTGCGGGCCTTTCTCAAAAGGGAACAAAGGAATGGGATATGGCTGAAACTGAGCTGAAAGCTTTTGTGTTATCTCAATCATCTGAATCATCCCAAGAGTCAGCCGGGAAAACAGAACAGCAAAACGGCGGCACGGTTACTCACGCAAAGGCGCCTGACAGCAAATTGTCTGCACCTATACTGTTTTCGGGAACGAGAAGCCTTGCCGGCATTCAGCAAACGTCCGCAGGAGCTGAACAGCAGCCGACAGAAAATAAACCGTTAACGGATCAGGTCATCAGCGGCTGGAAACAGATGAAATACACGCCTTTCGGGAAAACAACCGGAAGCTTTACGATTCGTCTTAATCCCGAGAACCTCGGATTTGTCACAATTAAGGTGACAAACGAAAACGGGATGTTTCAAAGCAAAATAATCGCATCCAGCCAGTCCGCGAAAGAGCTGCTGGAACAGCATCTTCCTCAGCTGAAACAGTCGCTTCCGAATATGGCGGTCCAAGTCGACCGTTTTACAGTCCCCCTTCAAAGCGGGGATCAGCAGCCTGTTTACGGGCAGACGGCCGATCACAATAA
The DNA here is from genome assembly GCF_058791615.1 of Bacillus sp. EB106-06-01-XG163. Lineage (NCBI taxonomy): Bacteria > Bacillati > Bacillota > Bacilli > Caryophanales > Bacillaceae > Bacillus > Bacillus sp. EB106-06-01-XG163. The sequence goes on along the minus strand of NZ_JBYTDS010000001.1, from coordinate 319,101 downwards.
ACAGCAGCATCAGGGACAGAGAGAGCAGAAGAACCAGCAGCAGTCAGGCGATTTCGGAGATATGCTGGAGGAGCTTTCTCTCAATGAAATGGAGGAAGAATAGTTGACATCAGTAAACTCGGATTATGCCGCGGCGGGCGCTTCAACCACTTCAAGCGCGAAGAGCACCTCCGCAGTAAACAGCAGCACGAATTTAGGGAAAGACGAATTTCTGAAGATCTTAATGACACAGGTTCAAAACCAGGACCCGCTCAATCCGGTTGATGACAAAGAATTCATCAGCCAGATGGCGACATTTTCTTCATTGGAGCAAATGATGAATATGAATACGACGATGACTAAATTTGTAGAAAATCAAGATCCGTTTACGATGTATGTGAACTGGATCGGCAAAAATGTTACATTCAGCGACAGCGACGGGAAGGATCAGACAAGCCCAGTCAATTCAGTCAAGCATTCAAACGGCAATTACGTGCTCGTGCTTGAAAATGGCAAAGAGGTCAGTCCGTGGAATGTCACGGCCGTCAGCGAAACATCTAAATAATAAGAAACTCAGGGGGAATTTAACATGTTACGTTCATTATATTCCGGTATCAGCGGCATGAAAAACTTTCAGACAAAACTAGATGTAATCGGCAATAACATCGCCAACGTCAACACAGTGGGATTTAAGAAAAGCCGCGTTACATTTAAAGATATGATCAGCCAGACAGTCGCCGGCGGTTCAAACGTGACCAATTCAAAACAAATCGGCTTGGGTGCCGCGACTTCTTCCATTGATGTTGTTCATTCAACCGGCGCCCCGCAGGCTACACAGAATAAAACCGACCTAGCCATTGACGGAGACGGCTACTTTCAGATTAATACAGGTGCGGGAATTGTTTACACACGTGCGGGGAATTTCGGAAAGGACAATCAAGGGAACCTTGTTACGACTGACGGGTACTACCTTGAAAAAATCGGCGGCGGCAAAATCAATATTCCGACTGATGCGAAAGATTACAGCATCGGTGCAGACGGAACCGTTACATACACTGATGCAGGGGATGAGGTTCATGATGCCGGACAAATCGGTCTGGTCACGTTCCCTAACAGCGCCGGTCTGGAAAAAATCGGAGGCAACCTTTACAGAGAATCATTAAGTTCAGGAGCTGCAAGCGCAGTCACCACTCCGGGCGAAAACGGAACGGGTAAGCTTTTGGCAGGCTATCTTGAAATGTCAAACGTAGATCTGACAGATGAATTTACCGAAATGATCGTTGCTCAGCGCGGTTTCCAATCAAACTCAAAAATCATTACGACTTCAGATGAAATCCTTCAGGAGCTGGTTAATCTGAAACGGTAAGGAGGGAGGAGAGGCGGTTAGGCCGCTTCTCCGGATTGCATGATTCAAGTCACCCGTTTAAACGGCCAGCCTTTTACGCTGAACGCGCTGTTTATCGAACAGATTGAGTGCTTCCCCGACACGACGATTACACTGTCCAACGGCAAAAAGTTCGTAGTGAAAGAACCGGAAGAAGCAGTTCTCAAAAAAGTCATATCGTTTTACCATAGCATACAAATATTTTCACTGGATCAGGGAATAGAGGAAGAAGAATGAAGAAAAAATTAGTCATCATTTTGCTGATTATTTTAATTGTCATCGCCGGCCTCGGAACGGCAGCATATTTTGTCGTCAGCGGACATTCCGGCAAAGACAAAAAGCCGACAATTGACGAAGTCGTTGCAGCCACTGTGTCTGTCGACGATATTACGACAAACTTAAAGTCTGACAGCATCATCCGTATCGGCATCAAGCTTGAAACCGACTCGGCTAAAGCGAAGGAAGAACTTGAAAAACGCGATTTTCAGGTGAAAGACAACATCATTTCCATTTTAGCCGGCACAAGCGCCGGAGAGATTGAGGGAGATAAAGGAAGAGAAGCGTTTAAACAATCATTAAAAGAGAAAGTAAACAGCTATCTCCAGGAAGGAAAAGTTCAGAAAGTGTACATTACCTCCTTTAATCTGCAATAAAAACAAATTTGACAGAATACGGAGGTGAAGAAAATGTCAGGAGAAGTTCTCTCCCAAAATGAAATAGACGCACTGCTTTCCGCCATTTCCACGGGTGAGGCGGATGCGGAAGAGCTGAAAAAGGAAGTTAAAGAGAAAAAAGTAAAGGTATATGATTTTAAACGGGCTCTCAGATTCTCGAAAGATCAGATACGCAGTTTAACCCGGATACATGATAACTTTGCGAGGCTTCTCACAACACACTTTTCCGCCAAGCTCAGAACGTATATTCATATATCCGTCAGCTCAGTTGACCAGGTGCCGTATGAAGAATTTATCCGTTCCATACCGAACATGACGATTTTAAATTTATTCGATGTTCATCCGATGGAAGGCAGAATCATGATGGAGGTTAATCCCACCATCGCATACGCAATGCTTGACCGCGTCATGGGAGGCATCGGCATCACTCATAACAAAGCTGACAGCCTTACGGAAATTGAAACGAATATTATTTCTAACTTATTTGAAAATGCACTGGGCAACTACAAAGAAGCGTGGCAATCGATTGCTGATATTGACCCTGAAATGACTGAATTTGAAGTGAATCCTCAGTTTGTACAGATGGTTTCCCCAAATGAAACAGTCGTTGTCATTTCTCTCAATACGCAGATAGGTGAAATCAGCGGTGTCATTAATCTTTGTATTCCCCATGTCGTACTTGAGCCGATTATCCCTAAGCTTTCCGTACATTATTGGATGCAATCAGACCGGAATGAAGCGAAGCCCGAAGAAACGAAGTTGCTTGAAAAGCGCATCATGACGGCTCAAATTCCCGTTGTGGCTCTCTTGGGCGCTTCTGAACTGACAATAGAAGAATTTTTAAGTTTGGAAGTCGGGGACTGTATAACTCTGGACAAATCAGTGACTGATCCTCTTACTGTATTGGTCGGAAACAAACCGAAGTTTTTAGGGCAGGCCGGCCGGGTGAATCGAAGACAGGCAGTGCAAATTTTAGATCACGACATAAGAGGTGAACAAGATGAACAATAGATTATCTCAAGATGAAATCGATGCTCTTCTTAACGGCACAAACAGTCAATCAGAGGATACAGAACAGCCTCAAGGGGCGAACTTGTCTGAACTTGAGCGCGATGCCATCGGAGAAATCGGGAATATTTCGTTCGGCAGCTCGGCTACGGCGCTGTCCACTCTTTTAAATCAAAAAGTGGACATTACGACGCCGAGTGTGACCGTCATTTCAAAAAGCAAAATCAGTGATGAATTTCCTCATCCGTATGTGGCCATTGAAGTGAACTACACAGAAGGCTTTGACGGCAGCAATTTGCTCGTCGTCGAACAAAGCGACGCGGCTATCATCGCGGATTTGATGATCGGCGGGGACGGCCGGGGCGCCGATCCGTCACTCGGTGAAATCCACCTGAGCGCCGTGCAGGAAGCAATGAATCAAATGATGGGCTCGGCTGCTACGTCAATGTCGACCGTGTTCAGTAAAAAGATTGACATTTCTCCGCCAAGGGTTGAACTTCTGGATGTGACGGAAGAAAAAGGGACCGACAGAATACCTGAGGATGACCTGCTCGTAAAAGTGTCATTCCGTCTGAAAGTCGGCGAATTAATCGATTCGAGCATCATGCAGCTTTATCCGATTACGTTTGCGAAAGATCTGATCGCAGACCTGATGACTGCAGATCAGCATGAGTCAGAGGCCGCAGAAACCGTATCAGAACCACAGGAAACATACGAAACGCCGCAGCCGGAACCTGCCATGCAGCCGGAGCCGCAGGCAAAACCCGAGCTTCCGAAGAGACAGGGAACCGCAAAAAAAGCTGCTCCTGTTCAAGTCGCTCCGGTAGAATTCCAGGCATTTGATCATAACGAAGCGGCGCAAGGATCAAGGAATAACCTTGATATGCTGATGGATATTCCGCTTTCCGTTACGGTTGAGCTCGGCAGAACGAAGAGAAGCGTCAAAGAAATCCTTGAACTTTCTGCGGGAAGCATTATTGAGCTTGACAAGCTGGCTGGTGAACCTGTTGACATTCTGGTCAACCAGCGGATCGTGGCAAAGGGCGAGGTCGTTGTCATAGAAGAAAACTTCGGCGTGAGAGTCACTGATATTTTAAGTCAGGCAGACCGCCTTAACAATTTAAAATAAGCGAACATAGAGGAGAGAAACAGATTATGGCACACAGAATTTTAATTGTAGACGATGCAGCATTTATGAGAATGATGATCAAGGATATTTTAGTGAAGAACGGTTTTGACGTTGTAGCTGAAGCTTCAGACGGAGCGCAGGCAGTCGAAAAATTCAAAGAGCATTCCCCCGACCTTGTGACAATGGATATTACAATGCCTGAAATGGACGGGATTACAGCTTTAAAGGAAATTAAACAAATCGATCCGCAGGCGAAAATCATCATGTGTTCGGCTATGGGCCAGCAGTCAATGGTTATTGACGCGATTCAAGCCGGCGCAAAAGACTTTATCGTGAAACCGTTCCAAGCGGACCGCGTGCTTGAAGCTATTAATAAAACATTAAGCTAAAGGGTGTACGACTGTTGAAAAAGAGTCATGGTTTACTAGCTTTGATTTGTTGTTTCGTTTTACTCAATGTACATCCGTTCCCTGCTTTTGCGGCGGAGTCTGACAATTCCACCGTCAACGAATGGTTTGACAAACAATCAACAAACAAAACAGAGAAAAAAAGCGATACATCGAAACAAACGGCTGATCAAGAGATAGGGGATGCTTCTGCATCTTCTGTCTCCGCTTTTGATTTTGTAAAGATGATTGGGGCGTTATTATTCGTCATTCTGCTGATCTATGGATTTGTCAAACTGATGAATAGAAGAAACCGTCTGCTGAAGCCATTTCAATATGTAGAAAATATCGGCGGAACGTCAGTCGGCCAAAACCGTTCCGTGCAGCTGATTAAAGTGGGAAACAGCGTTCTCGTAGTCGGTGTGGGCGAAACGATACAGCTTTTAAAAGAAATTGAAGATGAAAAAGAGCGCGAGGCGATTCTGAGCCAATACGAAGAGTCGATGTCTTCAAAAGTGGAATGGACCAAGCTCGTAAATCCGCGTAAGGATGGAGAAAAAAAGCCGCAAACGATGCTTCCGTCGTTTTCAAAAGCGCTGAAAGAACAGCTGAACGAGCTGAAACAAAGCCGTTCTGAAGGAAAGAAGAAAGGCCCTTATCATCATGAATGAATTTATTAATCTTTTTAATTCTAGCAGTCCGACCGAAGTCAGCTCCACTGTTAAATTACTGCTGCTTTTGACTGTCTTTTCAGTAGCGCCGGGGATTCTGATTTTGATGACCTGCTTTACGAGAATCGTCATCGTCCTGTCTTTTGTAAGAACCTCACTGGCGACGCAGAACATGCCTCCCAACCAGGTTTTAATCGGCCTTGCGCTGTTTTTGACGTTTTTTATTATGGCGCCGACTTTTTCAGAGATTAATAAGGAAGCCTTAACGCCGCTGATGGACAATAAAATCAGTCTCGATGAAGCATATACAAAAGCCGAGAAGCCGATTAAAGAGTATATGAGCAAGCATACAAGGCAGAAGGATCTGGCGCTGTTTATGAACTATGCCAAAATGAAAAAACCTGAATCGATTCAGGATATTCCTTTGACGACGATGGTGCCCGCTTATGCGATATCAGAACTCAAAACCGCTTTTCAAATGGGCTTTATGATTTTTATTCCGTTTTTAATTATCGATATGGTCGTGGCGAGCGTCTTAATGTCAATGGGAATGATGATGCTACCGCCGGTTATGATCTCTCTGCCCTTTAAAATATTGCTTTTCGTTTTGGTCGATGGATGGTATTTAATCGTGAAATCTTTGCTTGACAGCTTTTAGGGTAGGTGCTAATTGTGAGTTCAGAATTTGTAATTTCCATGGCGGAAAAAGCCGTATATGTAACACTAATGATCAGCGGGCCGCTGCTTGCGATCGCGCTGATTGTCGGTTTGCTCGTCAGTATCTTTCAAGCGACAACTCAAATCCAGGAACAGACGCTTGCGTTCATTCCGAAAATCGTGGCAGTGATGCTTGGACTGATCTTTTTCGGTCCTTGGATGCTGTCGACGATTCTTTCGTTCACAACTGATCTGTTTTCTCATCTGAACCGATTTGCAGGGTAGAATCAAATGAATTCCATCATTGATTTATTTCCCGCTTTTTTATTGGTCTTTATCAGAATCTCTGCTTTTTTTGTAACGGTGCCGGTGTTCGGACATCGGAATCTGCCGGCGGTTCACCGAATCGGCTTTGCTTTTTTTCTTTCGGTGATCTGCTTCAGCACGCTGAAACATGCGCCGGAAATAGAAATAGGGGAACAGTATATGCTGCTTGTCATAAAAGAGGCCGTTGTGGGCTTGAGCCTCGGGCTGATCGCTTTCATGATGATGACAGCCATTCAGATAGCAGGTTCCTTTATTGATTTTCAGATGGGCTTTTCCATCGCCAATGTCATTGATCCGCAATCAGGAACGCAAAGCCCGCTGATCGGACAATTCGTTTATACGCTGGCGCTGTTATTTATGCTCAGCGTAAACGCCCATTATCTTTTATTGGACGGGATTTATTACAGCTTTCAGTATATCCCGCTTGATCAGGCATTTCCGTCGTTTGGAAATGATCACTTTGGACTTTTTATCGCAAAAAGCTTCAATGCCATGTTTATTATCGCTTTTCAAATGTCTGCGCCGGTTGTGGCCAGTCTGTTTTTAGTTGATTTGGCGCTCGGTATCGTGGCGAGAACGGTGCCGCAGCTGAATGTTTTCGTTGTCGGGCTTCCTCTGAAAATAGCCGTGAGCTTTATTATGCTGATCGTTTGTATGGCGGTGATGTTTGTCGTTGTCCGCAACATCTTCAGCCTTACCGTTGAAACCATGCGGAATCTATTGGCATTGGTCGGTGTGACATGATGAGGCTCAGACTGAATCTGCAATTCTTTGCCGGTGAAAAAACGGAGAAAGCCACGCCGAAAAAACGGAAGGATACAAGAAAGAAAGGACAGGTCGCGAAAAGTACGGATGTGAATACAGCCGTTTCTTTACTGATTATCTTTCTTTCGCTGATCGCGCTCGGTCCTTATATGCGGGACAGGCTGCTGTCCTTTATTAAAACGTTTTATACGAAATCGATATCATTACATCTGTCTGCATCTGCCGTGCATGAACTGTTCGTGGATACGGTGAAAGATATCAGCCTCATCCTCGCGCCGATTATGCTGGTCGCGCTTGTGGCAGGTGTCGTGAGCAATTACATGCAGGTGGGTTTTCTGTTTTCTGCGGAAGTCCTCAAGCCTGACTTGAATAAGCTCAGCCCGCTGAAAGGATTTAAGCGGATTTACAGCATGAGGGCGATTGTTGAACTGGTCAAATCCATTTTGAAGATTACTGTGGTCGGTTTTGCCGCCTTTATGGTGCTCTGGCTGCATTATGGCGATATTCTCCGCCTTCCGCTTTTGACTCCTGCGGAAGTGCTCACTTTCGTTTCCAAGCTCACTCTTTGGATGGGGCTTGCGGGATCAGGAGCTTTAATGCTGCTGGGCGGGCTTGATTACTTATATCAGCGTTTTGATTATGAGAAAAATATCAGAATGTCAAAACAGGATATAAAAGATGAATACAAAAAATCGGAGGGTGATCCGATAATCAAGTCCAAAATTAAGCAGAAGCAGCGGGAAATGGCGATGAGGCGGATGATGCAGGAAGTGCCGAAAGCGGATGTCATCATCACCAACCCGACCCATTATGCGATAGCTTTAAAATATGATGAAAAGAAAATGGACGCCCCTTACATTGTTGCCAAAGGGGTGGACCATCTCGCATTAAAAATCAGGCAGATCGCCAAAGAACACGATGTCATGACGATTGAAAACAGGCCGCTCGCGCGTGCGTTATATGATCAGGTTGACATTGACCAGGCCGTGCCGGAAGAGTTTTTCAAAGTCATTGCGGAAATTTTGGCTTATGTATATAAAACGAAACAAAAAGTATAGTGAATTTCAGATTCAAAAGGAGAGAAAAACAGCATGTCAACAAGAGATTTATCGGTTTTAATAAGTGTTGTCCTCATTGTGGCAATGCTGGTGATTCCATTCCCTCCATGGTTGTTAAGTATTTTGATCATCATTAATATCTCTCTTGCGTTGATCGTGCTTCTCACCACAATGAATATGCAAGAACCGCTGCAATTCTCGATATTCCCGTCATTGCTGCTGTTATTGACGCTGTTTCGGCTTTCGCTCAATGTGTCGACGACACGTTCGATTCTTTCTCACGGAGAAGGGGGAAAGGTTGTTGAGACATTCGGGAATTTCGTTGTCGGCGGAAATGTGCTGGTAGGGCTTGTTGTCTTCATTATCTTGATTATTATTCAGTTTATCGTCATTACAAAAGGCGCCGAGCGGGTATCGGAAGTGGCGGCGAGATTTACGCTCGATGCGATGCCCGGAAAGCAAATGAGTATTGACGCGGATTTAAATGCCGGCATGATTACGGAGCAGGATGCAAAGCACAGACGTGAAAAAGTCGCCCGGGAAGCGGATTTTTACGGCGCCATGGACGGTGCGAGCAAATTCGTCAAAGGGGATGCCATCGCGGGTATCATCATCGTGATGATCAATATTATTTTCGGAATCGTAATCGGCATGCTGCAGCAGGGGATGAGCATACAAGAAGCTGCGTCTCACTTTACAATGCTGACGGTCGGTGACGGTATCGTTTCTCAAATGCCGGCCTTACTCATTTCAACGGCTACGGGGATTGTCGTGACGAGAGCGGCATCTGAAGGAAACCTCGGTCATGATATTACAGGCCAGCTGTTTGCTTATCCGAAGCTCTTGTATGTAGCCGCGGGAACTGTACTCTTGCTCGGTCTTCTTACACCGATCGGCATTCTGCTGACGGGGCCGATCGCCGGTCTGCTTGCATTCGGCGCTTACATGCTGTCCAAAGCGGATAAGCCGAGCGAAGAAGAGGAAGAAATTCTTGAAGAAGAGGCTCAGGCGGATGAACTGAAAAGCCCGGAAAGCGTTGTGCAGCTTTTACATATTGATCCGATTGAATTTGAGTTCGGATACGGACTCGTGCCGCTTGCAGACGCGGGGCAGGGCGGTGATCTTCTTGACCGCATCGTCATGATCAGACGTCAGCTTGCGCTTGAATTGGGACTTGTCATTCCGGTTGTGCGCATCAGGGATAACATCGCGCTCCAGCCGAATGAATACAGATTGAAAATTAAAGGCAATGAAGTCGCTAAAGGAGAGCTCCTGCTGGATCATTACTTAGCGATGTCACCGACGCCTGAAGATGACGTCATTGAAGGAATTGAAACGATAGAGCCGTCGTTCGGACTTCCCGCAAAATGGATCAGTGAAGCTGCAAAAGATGAAGCGGACATGCTGGGATATACAGTTGTTGATCCGGCGTCAGTCGTATCTACGCATATTACAGAAAAAATTAAGCAGCATGCCCATGAACTGGTCGGCAGACAGGAAACAAAGCAGCTGATCGATCATCTGAAGGAAAATTATCCTGTGCTTGTTGAGGAAGTCACGCCAAACCCTCTTTCTGTCGGCGATATTCAAAAGGTGCTTGCCAAATTGCTGAGAGAAAAAGTTTCAATCAGAAACTTGGTGACCATTTTTGAAACTCTTGCCGATTACGGAAGATTAACGACAGATTCAGACCTTTTGACAGAATACGCGAGACAGTCGCTTGCCAAACAAATCACGGCACAATATGCGAGAGAGCATGAAACGCTGAAGGTCATCACATGCTCAGGCCGGGTGGAAAAAGCGATTGCAGACGGGGTACAGCAGACTGAACAGGGCAATTACCTGTCACTCGACCCTGAGGTTTCAGACAGCATCATCCGTTCTGTCGCTAAAGAGGCCGAGCAGCTTTCCATCCGCCAGGAGTCGGCGATTCTTCTTTGCTCGCCTGCTGTCAGAATGTATGTAAAACAGCTGTTAGAACGGTATTTCCCTGATCTTCCGGTTCTTTCTTATAATGAGCTGGAAGCAAATGTTGAAGTACAGAGCATTGGAGTGGTGGATATTTAATGAAAATAAAAAAATTTACAGCCGCTTCAATGCAGGATGCCGCGAAGCAAATCAAAAAGGAACTCGGCAATGATGCCGTTATTTTACATTCCAAACAAGTAAAGAAACGAAAATGGCTGGGGCTGCGGTCGCAGCAGGCCGTCGAAGTGATAGCGGTTTTAGATCGTGACGTCAGGGAAGCGAGAAAAACGCCGCCGGCTGCCGCTGAAGAAATGAAAAAGACGAAAACGGCGGAGAAAGCTGAGCCTGTTCAGCCGCCGCGCCTTCCGGATCAAAGTATTTCCGGCGAACTGGCGCATTTTAAAGAAGTGCTCCCTGAACCATTAAAAAAAGCCGAGAGACTATTGAAGCAAGCCGGGCTTCCTGATCATACGCAAAACGCCGTACTCAGTGAACTGCTCCGTTCTTCAATTGTTTCCGGAGATTTAACTGAAGAAAATGTCAGCTCAAAACTGCAGGATTTGTTAGTGAAAAAACTCCCTTCGGCAGACAGGTGGCAGGAAGGGATTCAATCAAAATACGTCGTGCTTTTCGGTTCAACCGGGGCCGGCAAAACGACTACACTTGCGAAACTCGCGGCCTCATCAATGCTGACAGAGCATAAAAAAATTGCCTTTATGACGACGGATACTTACCGGATTGCCGCAGTCGAGCAGCTGAAGACATATGCGGAGCTGCTTCAGGCTCCTCTTGAAGTATGCTATTCAAAGGAAGAATGTCTGAAGGCACTGGAAAAATTCGCTGAATATGACCATGTTTTCATTGATACAGCCGGTAGAAACTTTAAAGAAGAGCAGTATATTACGGAATTACAAGAGATGATTCCGTTTGAATCAGGCTTACAATCCTTTCTCGTATTATCCGCATCTGCAAAATATGAAGATATGAAACAGGTGCTGAAACAGTTTTCAGGTGTGCCGGTCAATCAATTCATTTTCACGAAAACGGATGAAACCGCCTCACTCGGCTCCGTGTTTCAAGTGCTGTCGGAATCAAGAATCGGCGCCGCCTATTTGACAAATGGACAGGATGTGCCTGAAGACATCCTATCGGCTTCACCAAAAGAGTTTGTAAGGATGCTTTTGACATGAAACCCGATCAGGCAGAGTCATTAAGAAGGAAAATGAGAGAGCGGCAAATGATCAAGCCGGAGCTTTATGAGAAAAAAGCGAAGACATTAGCCGTCATCAGCGGTAAAGGCGGCGTCGGAAAATCTAATTTAACATTAAACATGGCAGTTGCCCTGCAGGAAAAAGGAAAAAAAGCACTCATCATTGATCTTGACATCGGAATGGGCAACATTGATGTGCTGATCGGCGCTGCTTCTTCCCGCACCATTATTGATGTGATGGAGAATCGGCACGCGTTGGCGCAATCACTGTCCTCCGGTCCGAAAGGCCTTCGCTACATATCCGGAGGAACGGGGCTTGAGGCGATCTATCAAGCAGACAGAGAGAAGTGGTCGGCTTTTATGAATGGTCTTTCCGCTGTATTAAGCGATTTTGATTACGTTCTGTTTGATATGGGAGCGGGACTTTCAAAAGAACAGCTGCCGTTTATTTTATCGGCGGAAGACATTCTCGCCGTGACAACGCCTGAGCCGACGGCCATTATGGATGCTTACAGCGCGATCAAACATCTTTTGCTCGCGGATGAACGGCTGACTGTAAACATTGCCGTCAATCGCGCCCGCGCCCAAAAACAGGCGCTGGACACGTACAACCGCCTTTCTCATGCGATTCACACGTTTTTAGGCGCGGAGGTGCGTTTCGCCGGCTCCATACCCGATGACCCGTTAGTAAGTCAAGCCGTCATTGACCAGGTGCCTTTTTTAATAAAAAGTCCTCAAGCAAAAGCCAGCAGGTCCGTCCGTCTTCTGACGGATGTCTTGTTTCAAACGGAAGAAAACAAACCAAGAGAAGAGAAACCGGCATTTATTGAGAGATTATCTTCTTTTTTATTGAGGAGGACTTTACAGTGATTCGTGTGCTTGTCGTTGATGACTCAGCTTTTATGAGAAAGATGATTACCGATTTTCTGGCTGCGGAAGTGCAGATAGAAGTCATCGGGACAGCCAGAAACGGGGAAGAGGCGCTGAAGAAAATAGAGCTTCTCAAACCGGATGTTGTCACGCTTGATATTGAAATGCCGGTCATGAACGGAACGGATACATTGCGGAAGATCATCAGCATATATAAACTTCCCGTAATCATGGTATCGAGCCAGACACAGCAAGGGAAGGACCGAACGATCAACTGCCTGGAAATGGGCGCTTTTGATTTTATCACCAAGCCTTCCGGAGCGATTTCACTTGATCTTTATAAAATTAAAGAGCAGCTGATTGAGAGGGTGATTGCAGCCGGGCTGTCCCGCGCACAAAAACCTGAGGCGGCAGTGAAAGAGTCTTCTATCCCGGAACGTCCGGCTTTGGCGGGATTTGATAGACCGAAAGCAAAATCCGCCAAGCAGGCCGTATTCATCGCGACCTCTACAGGCGGACCGCGGGCTCTGCAAAAGGTGATTCCGAAACTGCCGAAGGATTTAAAGGCGCCTGTATTTGTTGTTCAGCACATGCCTGAAGGCTTCACCGCTTCACTTGCAGACAGACTCAACCATTTGTCAGATATTCAGGTCAAAGAAGCGGAAAACGGTGAAGAAGCGAAAGACGGATGGGTGTACATCGCGCCCGGCGGAAAAAATATGACGGTTGCAGAGGAAGGCGGAAGGCTCCGCATCATTCTTGACGTTCATGATACGGAAAGCCGGCATAAACCGTCGGCCGATTATTTGTTTCGGTCGGCAAGCCGCTTATCCGATTACGAAAAGGTAGCCGTCATTATGACCGGCATGGGCAGCGACGGAACCGAGGGCGTAAAAGAAATGCTCAGAACAGGCGGCGTTAAAACGATTGCGGAATCGGACGAATCCTGTGTTGTGTTCGGAATGCCGAAGTCAGCGATAAAGGCGGGCCTCATTCATGAGATTAAACATGTGGAAGATATCGCGGCATCCATCACCGGATGTGTGAAAAAAGAGAGGGTGTGAATCAATTGGATATGAATCAATATTTAGATGTCTTTATTGATGAAAGTAAAGAGCACTTACAGACATGTAACGAAAAGCTGCTGCTGTTGGAAAAAGATCCGGCAGACCTTCAGCTTGTGCATGACATCTTCAGAGCTGCCCATACGCTGAAAGGCATGAGCGCAACGATGGGATATACAGATCTGGCGCATTTAACCCACCTGATGGAAAATGTGCTGGACGCCATCCGCAACGGAGAAATGCCCGTTACATCAGATTGGCTGGATGTGCTGTTTGAAGCGCTTGATCATCTTGAAGAGATGGTGCAGTCCATTATTGACGGAGGAGACGGCAAACGTGATATTTCTGAAGTGAGTGCGAAGCTCGACGTAAATGCGGTGCATGAGACTGCGGCTTCAGCCGAAACAGCAGAACCGCCGGCTTCAAAACAACAGGCTTCAACTGAATGGAATTATGATGAGTTCGAACGGACTGTTATTGAAGAGGCGGAAGAGCAAGGATTCAGCCGCTATGAAATAACGGTTTCCCTGAATGAAAGCTGCATGCTCAAAGCCGTGCGCGTGTACATGATATTTGAAAAGCTGAATGAAGCCGGGGAAGTCGCAAAAACAATACCCGCCGCGGAAGTGCTTGAGACGGAAGATTTCGGAACGGATTTTCAGGTGTGTTTCTTGACAAAGCAGCCTGCTGAAGAAATTAAAGAACTCATCAGCGGCATTTCAGAAGTGGAGAATGTCGAAATTTCTGCCGGTGCGCCGTTAAAAACGGCCGAAAAACCGCAAGCGGCTGAACCGGTGAAGGAAGCTCCGGTTAAAAAGGCTGAGAAACAGCCTAAGCCGCAAGCGAAAACGGAAGAACAGCCGAAGCATCACAGCGGCTCGAAAACGATTCGCGTCAACATTGAAAGACTGGATTCTTCAATGAACCTTTTTGAAGAACTTGTCATTGACCGCGGACGTCTTGAGCAGATCGCCAAAGAGCTTGACCACAATGAGCTGACTGAAACCGTTGAACGCCTGACCAGAATCTCGGGCGACCTTCAGTCTATTATTCTTAATATGCGGATGGTGCCGGTAGAAACCGTCTTTAACCGTTTCCCGAGAATGATCCGCCAGCTTCAAAAGGAATTAAACAAGAAAATCGAATTGTCCATCATCGGAGCTGAAACGGAGCTGGACCGCACGGTGATTGATGAAATCGGCGATCCGCTTGTCCATTTAATCAGAAACAGCATCGATCACGGCATTGAATCGCCTGAAGTGCGGGTGAATAAAGGAAAACCGGAATCAGGTCATGTCGTGCTTAAGGCATATCACAGCGGCAACCACGTCTTTATTGAGGTTGAAGATGACGGGGCCGGCCTGAACAGAAAAAAAATTCTTGAAAAAGCGCTCGAGCGGAGTGTAATCACCGAACGTGATGCTGAAACGCTTGAAGATAATGAGATTTACGAGCTTATTTTTGCTCCGGGCTTCTCGACTGCCGATCAAATTTCTGACATTTCAGGGCGGGGCGTCGGCCTGGATGTCGTAAAAAATAAACTCGAATCACTCGGCGGCTCTGTCAGTGTCAAATCCGCGGAAGGCCAAGGTTCTCTTTTCAGTATCCAGCTTCCGCTGACACTTTCAATTATATCCGTTCTTCTCATTAAACTGGAAGAAGAGACGTTTGCGATACCGATTTCTTCTATTATAGAGACGGCTGTTATTGATAAGAAAGATATCCTGCAGACGCATGACAGAGAAGTGATTGATTTCAGAGGCCAAATCGTTCCGATCGTCTATCTGAAAAAAGAATTCGGCATTACGGATTCAAAACAGGATGCCGATCAGTTCCATGTAATCGTCGTGAAAAAGGGCGATAAATCCACTGCTTTTGTCGTGGACTCTTTTATAGGACAGCAGGAAGTCGTACTGAAATCACTCGGCGACTATTTGACGAACGTCTTTGCGATTTCCGGCGCTACGATTCTCGGAAACGGAGAAGTGGCGCTGATTATTGATTGCAATGCGCTGATCTACTAAAACGACACGAGGAGGTGCCCGAATGACTGCTGAAATCAAAACAGGTGAAAAAATGATTGTGTTTATGATAAACGGGAAAGAATACGCTATCTCAGTTTCCCAGGTGAAATCAATTGAAAAGTGGCAAAAACCGACGAGGGTCCCGGGTGTGGAATCTTATATCCGCGGCGTTATCAATCTGCGCGGAGTGATTACCCCGGTTCTTGATTTAAGAAAACGTCTGAATCAGCCTGAACAGGACATCACAGAAGAGACTCGGATTATCATCATTTCTTACCGTGACGCTGATGTCGGATGGGTCGTGGATGAGGCCAATGACGTCATCACCGTGCATGAAAATGAAATCGAATCCGCGCCTGAAAGCCAGACAAAGGAAACGGATGTGTGGATTAAACAGATCGTCAAGCAAGATAACAGGCTCCTCAATATTATCGATGCGCATGCGGTGCTGGATAAAGGTGCTTCGGCATCTGCGTCCGGAGAGCCTAATGCTTAAAGGGGAAAAGACAACATGAGTAAGTTTGAAGCGATCAAAGAAGAGCAGATGGATATTTTGCGGGAAGTCGGAAATATCGGGGCGGGTCACTCGGCTTCTGCAATGGCTCAGCTGCTGAACAGAAAGATAGACATGGAAGTGCCGTTTGCGACTTTATTGACATTTGATGAGCTCGCTGATTTTTTCGGCGGGGCTGAAACGCCGGTCGCCAGTATCTTTTTAAGAATGGAAGGCGACATGACCGGCTCTATCTTTCTCATCATGCCTTTTCATCAGGCGGAACAGTTTATCAGAGAGCTGATCGGAAATCCGGATTTTGATATTGACCAGTTGGGCGAAGATCATTTGAGTTCTTCTGCTTTACATGAGTTCGGCAATATTTTAGCAGGTTCCTATTTAACGGCATTGGCTGATTTGACAAAGCTTGAGATTTACCCGAGCGTGCCGGAAATCTCACTTGATATGTTCGGCGCGGTTATCAGTGAAGGGCTGATGGAACTCAGCCAAGTCGGAGAGCATGCCATTGTCGTGGATACTTCTATTTTTGACCAGGGCAGCCGGCAGGAGCTCAAAGCCCACATGTTTATGCTCCCGGACTATGATTCTTTTGAAAAGCTCTTCGTCTCATTGGGTGCGGCTTTATGAGCCGTGCGGAAGCCGCAGTCGTTAAAGTGGGGATTGCGGATGTTCAAGTCGCGCGTTACCCGGATAAAATCCGGACCTCGGGACTCGGTTCATGCGTAGGGCTGGTTTTATACGATAAAGACAAACAAACGGCAGGACTCGTTCACGTCATGCTGCCGGACTCCGGTTTATCAAAAACGGCGGAGCTCAACCGTGCAAAATACGCGGACACCGCCGTTAAGATGACGATTGATATGCTTTTGAAAGCCGGCTGCCGCAAGTTTGCCCTGAAGGCAAAACTCGCCGGGGGAGCGGAGATGTTTAAGTTTAAAATGACAAACGACCTGATGAAAATCGGTCCGAGGAATGTAGCGGCCATCAAAGAGCAGCTTTCATTGTATAACATTCCGGTCATCAGTGAAGATACGGGCGGCTCAAGCGGCCGGACGATTGAATTTGAGCCAAAGTCCTGCATGCTGCACATTCGAACTGTTAAACAAGGTGAAACAACGATTTAATAAAGGTATGAGGTAGGGGGATAACAATGCAATCCTTGAATTATGAAGATCAGGTGCTTTGGTCGCGCTGGAAAGAGTGGAAAGATCCTAAAGCCGGTGATGATTTAATGCGCCGTTACATGCCGCTGGTCACATATCATGTCGGCAGAATTTCCGTCGGACTGCCGAAATCGGTGCATAAAGACGATCTAATGAGCCTTGGTATGCTTGGTTTATATGATGCCCTGGAAAAATTTGACCCCGGCCGGGATTTAAAATTTGATACCTATGCCTCGTTTAGAATTCGCGGTGCAATCATCGACGGGCTGCGTAAAGAAGATTGGCTGCCCAGAACTTCACGGGAGAAGACAAAAAAAGTCGAAGCGGCGATCGAAAAACTTGAACAGCGCTACCTTCGGAATGTGACGCCTTCAGAGATCGCAGAAGAGCTGGGGATGACGGAGCAGGACGTAGTATCAACGATGAATGAAGGGTTTTTTGCCAATCTCTTATCAATTGATGAAAAGCTTCACGACCAGGATGACGGTGAGAATATTCAAGTGATGATCAGAGATGACAAAAATGTGCCGCCGGAAGAAAAAATCATGAAGGACGAGCTGATCGCTCAGCTTGCGGGCAAAATTCACGAGCTCTCTGAAAAAGAGCAGCTTGTCGTCAGTTTATTCTATAAAGAAGAACTGACTTTGACCGAAATCGGACAAGTCCTGAACCTTTCGACGTCGCGGATTTCACAGATTCATTCAAAGGCGCTGTTTAAATTAAAACATCTGCTTGAAAAAGTAATTCAATAATGAACTCATGGTTAGCGAGTGAAAAACATGTCAACACTATTATGGCTTTTAAGCTTTGTGCTTCACGGCGTACTGCTTTATGCCGTCATTATTCTGTACACGAGGTTTTCAGCCCTCAAGGAGACGGAGCGCCAGCAGAAGAAGATTCTTGAAGAGACGGAAAACACCCTTGCAGCGTTTCTGCTTGAGCTGAAAGAAGAAAATGAAAGACTCGAAGACGCAAAAAGCCGTCAAGCGCCGGACGAAGATGCCGAACCCCGGCCGGAACCGAAAGAAGAGCCTGATATTCCGGACCACATGGAAAAGCTCATCAGTGCAACGGAACGGGCTGAAAGTGATGAAAACAACGGTGCGCATTCGTTTGAAGAACGTGTTTCAGAATTATATGAACAAGGGCTCACCCCCGCGGAAATCGCCAAACGGATGCAGAGCGGAAAGACAGAAATCGAGCTGTTTTTAAAATTTCGCGGCAAAGCTGTAAAGGATTCTTGATTGTCGCATAAAGCTGTGTTATATTATGTCTTGGTGTTAAATACACACGCTTAACGATTTATGCAGAGGGTGCTGCAAACGGCAGTTCTGCACAAAAATGACCTAAGCGGAGGAAAAAAACCATTTTATTAGGAGGAAATCACATGTCAGTTATTTCTATGAAACAATTGCTTGAAGCTGGTGTTCACTTCGGCCACCAAACACGCCGCTGGAACCCAAAAATGAAGCGTTACATTTTCACGGAGCGTAACGGAATCTACATCATTGACCTTCAAAAAACAGTGAAAAAAGTAGAGGAAGCTTACAACTTCACGAAAAACCTTGCTGCTGAAGGCGGAAAAATCCTTTTCGTCGGCACAAAAAAACAAGCCCAGGATTCTGTTAAAGAAGAAGCTGTACGCTCTGGCATGTACTATGTCAACCAACGCTGGTTGGGCGGTACACTGACAAACTTCGAAACAATCCAAAAACGCATTAAGCGTCTGAAAGACATCGAGAAAATGCAAGAAAACGGTACATTTGAAGTACTTCCGAAAAAAGAAGTTGTTCAATTGAAAAAAGAATTAGAGCGTCTTGAAAAATTCCTCGGCGGAATTAAAGACATGAAGGATCTTCCTGATGCATTATTCATCATCGATCCTCGCAAAGAGCGCATCGCTGTTGCGGAAGCTCGCAAATTGAACATTCCTATCATCGGAATCGTAGATACAAACTGTGATCCTGATGAAATTGATGTCGTAATCCCTGCAAACGATGACGCAATCCGCGCTGTCAAACTTCTTACTTCTAAAATGGCAGATGCTATCTTAGAAGCGAAGCAAGGCGAAGAAGAAGCGGAAGCTGCTGAAGAGACTGCACCTGAAACAGAAACGACAACTGCGTAACCTAATCAAAAGGTGATAAGAGGGACTGCCTTTTATCACCTTTTTTCAAGAAAAATGTATCTATACATATCTTGTTTACACATATAAGGAGGAATTCAAATGGCTATTACTGCACAGCAGGTAAAAGAACTGCGTCAAAAAACAGGCGCTGGTATGATGGACTGTAAAAAAGCATTGACTGAAACTGACGGAGATATGGACAAAGCAATCGACCTTCTGAGAGAAAAAGGAATTGCGAAAGCAGCTAAAAAAGCTGACCGTATCGCTGCTGAAGGTTCTACTCTTATTAAAACTGACGGCAACAAAGGCGTTATCTTAGAAGTAAACTCTGAAACTGATTTCGTTGCGAAAAACGAAGGCTTCAAAGAGCTTCTGAACACGCTTGCTGACCACCTTCTTGCAAACGCTCCTGCTGATCTTGAAGAAGCAATGGGTCAAAAGATGGAAAACGGTTCTACTGTTGAAGAATACATCACAAGCAACGTTGCTAAAATCGGAGAGAAAATCACTCTTCGCCGTTTTGCTGTTATTACAAAAGAAGACAGCGAAGCGTTCGGTGCTTACCTTCACATGGGAGGCCGCATCGGCGTATTATCCGTTCTTAGCGGAACAACTGACGAAGATCTTGCAAAAGACATCGCGATGCATGTTGCAGCGGTAAATCCTCGTTACATTTCCCGCGACCAAGTGTCTGAAGAAGAAGCAAACCATGAGCGTCAGATTCTGACTCAGCAAGCTCTTCAAGAAGGCAAACCGGAAAACATCGTAGCTAAAATGGTTGAAGGCCGTCTGAACAAATTCTTCGAAGAAATTTGCTTATTAGACCAAGCTTTCGTTAAAAACCCAGACGAAAAAGTGAAACAAGTTGTGGCTGCGAAAAACGCATCTGTTAAAACTTACGTCCGCTACGAAGTTGGAGAAGGTATTGAAAAACGCCAAGAAAACTTTGCTGAAGAAGTTATGAACCAAGTGAAAAAATAATGGCGGAAAGCCTTGGCGAATCTTTCGCGGCTTTTCAGGCAGTATAGGGGACACTACTTGTGTTCCCTATTTTTAAAACTATATTTACAAACCTTTTTTTCTCTTGCATAATAGGAAACGGCAATGTTTACACTTGGAGGTTATTATGGAAAAACCAAAATACAATCGTATCGTTTTAAAGCTTAGCGGAGAAGCATTGGCAGGAGAGCAGGGAAACGGCATTAATCCGACTGTCATCCAATCCATCGCTAAACAGGTAAAAGAAATCGCTGAGCTTGACGTCGAAGTGGCCGTAGTCGTAGGCGGCGGCAACTTATGGCGCGGAAAAACGGGCAGTGACTTAGGAATGGACCGTGCGACGGCCGATTATATGGGCATGCTTGCTACTGTCATGAACTCACTTGCCCTGCAGGACAGCCTGGAAACGCTCGGAATTCAGTCCAGAGTGCAGACATCAATTGAAATGCGTCAGGTCGCTGAGCCTTACATCAGAAGAAAAGCCATCCGCCACCTGGAGAAAAAACGCGTTGTTATTTTTGCCGCGGGAACAGGAAACCCTTATTTCTCTACGGACACAACTGCAGCGCTGCGTGCCGCTGAAATCGAAGCGGACGTGATCTTAATGGCGAAAAATAATGTCGACGGTGTGTATAATGCTGATCCGAGAAAAGATGAGTCAGCCGTTAAATACGAAAAATTATCTTATCTCGATGTGTTAAAAGACGGGCTGGAAGTCATGGATTCTACGGCTTCTTCACTATGTATGGATAATGATATTCCGCTGATCGTCTTTTCTATTATGGAAGAAGGAAATATTAAGCGTGCCGTAATCGGCGAATCAATCGGAACGATCGTAAGGGGGAAATAACGTTGTCAAACGAAGTATTAACACAAACAAAAGAACGCATGGAAAAAGCGGTTGCCGCTTATTCACGCGAATTGGCGTCAGTCCGCGCAGGACGTGCCAACCCATCTCTATTGGATAAAGTGACAGTAGAATACTACGGTGCTCAAACACCTTTAAACCAGCTGTCTTCCATCAATGTGCCTGAAGCGCGTATGCTTGTTGTCACACCGTATGACAAAACGGCAATCGGCGATATTGAAAAAGCGATTTTGAAAGCTGATCTTGGCGTAACGCCGACAAGTGACGGCACAATTATCCGCATCGCGATCCCGGCTCTGACGGAAGAAAGACGTAAAGAACTTGTCAAAGTCGTGAAAAAATACGCGGAAGAAGCGAAAGTAGCAGTCCGTAATGTCCGCCGTGACAGCAACGATGACCTCAAAAAACTTGAGAAAAACGGAGACATTACAGAAGACGAGCTTCGTGCTTCCAGTGAAGACGTTCAAAAGCTGACAGATGAATATGTGTCAAAAATTGACAGCGTCACGAAGGACAAAGAAAAAGAAATCATGGAAGTTTAATGAAAAACTATGTACAATAGATAATGTGAAAAGACCCTCTCATGTTTACAGGGGGTTTTTTTGTTAATACTGTTGATTACATTGATCATCAGCAACGCAACCTTTTTGGGTGACGGAGGAATCTCATGCTCAACATACTCAAAAATTGGAAGAATCAGCAGAATGCGGCTTCCAACTTAGAACGGTATACAAAAGAAGACATACTGAAGGGTGAAATTCCCGCACACATTGCCATTATTATGGACGGAAACGGACGCTGGGCGAAGAAGCGCTCACTCCCTCGGATTGCAGGACATCATGAAGGAATGAAAGTGGTAAAAAGGGTGACAAAGCTCGCAAGTCAGCTCGGCGTTAAAGTTCTGACTCTTTATGCGTTTTCAACGGAGAACTGGAAGCGCCCGAAGATGGAAGTCGACTTTTTGATGAAGCTTCCGGAAGAGTTCCTGAATACGTATCTTCCTGAATTAATAGAGGAAAATGTACAGGTGAAAATTATCGGAGATGAATCCGCGCTCCCTTCTCATACGTACAGGGCGATTGAGAAGGCCGTAAAAGATACAGAACAAAATGACGGGCTGATTCTCAATTTCGCTTTGAACTACGGCGGACGCACGGAAATCGTCAATGCGGCAAAAGCACTGGCTGAACAGGTGAAAAGCGGCACGCTGAATATCGAAGACATTGATGAAGCGCTCTTTTCCGGGCATTTAATGACAGAATCACTCCAGGACCCGGAGCTGCTCATCAGAACGAGCGGAGAAATCAGATTGAGCAACTTTATGCTTTGGCAGGTGGCTTACAGTGAATTTGTTTTTACAGATGTCCTGTGGCCCGATTTTAAAGAAGATCACTTTCTGCAGGCAGTGGGAGAATTTCAGCAGCGGGGCCGGAGGTTTGGCGGAATTTAGAGGATGGTGGAAATGAAACAAAGATTGTTAACAGGTGTTCTGGCAGCGGCATTATTTTTATTTTTGGTTATTTTCGGAGGATTGCCGTTCACCGTATTTGTTTACGTGATGGGAAGTATAGCGCTTTTTGAGCTTTTGCGGATGAAAAAGCTCAGATTTTTTTCTTTTCCGGGTCTGATCAGCCTCTTGTTGTTATGGCTGTATATGATGCCGGACAAGTATCATTTTTTCGATGCGAAAATGGAAGTAACGATTTTCGCCGTATTGATTCTGCTCAGCTATACGGTGCTCGTGAAAAACACCTTTACGTTTGACGAAGTCGGGTTTATCGTTCTCGCGACGGTATATATCGGACTGTGTTTTCATTATTTTATTGAAATCAGAAACATTGAAACAAACGGGCTTTTGTATATCTTTTATGCCTGCGTTGTCATATGGTCAACGGACTCAGGCGCATATTTCGTCGGAAAGTCGCTCGGGAAGCGGAAGCTGTGGCCCGAAATCAGTCCCAACAAAACGGTGGAAGGGTTTCTCGGCGGTATTGTCATCGCCCTTATTTTTACGGCTGTTTTTCAGCTGTTTGCGCACCTTCCGATTTCATACCCGGTTCTTTTGGTCATCACGCTTGTTCTGTCTGTGTTCGGACAGATCGGGGATTTGGTTGAATCAGCGCTTAAGCGGCACTATGATGTGAAGGATTCGGGAAAAATCCTTCCCGGGCACGGCGGCATTTTAGATCGATTTGACAGCTTTTTGTTTGTCATGCCGTTCTTATACTTTCTGCTTGCGCTTTTTTCATGAGAAAGGCTAATATGAAAATAAGACCGATCTGGACGCATAGAATGGGAGTGGCATTTTGAAGAATATTTGTCTTTTAGGAGCAACAGGATCAATAGGGGAGCAGACGTTAGACGTATTGCGCATGCATCAAGATCAGTTCCGTCTCGTCTCGATGACTTTCGGTAAAAACGCCGAGAAAGCGATCCCGTTGATCAGAACGTTTCAGCCGAAATATGTAGCAGTCGGCGACATGGATACATATCAAAAAGTGAAAGAAGCGTCTTTTTCTCATGAATGTCAAATCGGCATCGGAGAAGAAGGCCTGATTGAAGCGGCAGTCATGGACGAAGTCGATATCGTGGTCAATGCGCTGCTTGGAAGCGTCGGTTTAATCCCGACTTTGAAAGCGATTGAACAGAAAAAAACAATTGCGCTTGCAAATAAGGAAACTCTCGTCACTGCCGGGCATATAGTGAAAGGACACGCAAAACGATACGGTGTTCCTCTTCTTCCGGTCGACAGCGAACATTCCGCTATTTTCCAGGCGCTGCAAGGCGAACAGAGCAAAAATATCGAGCGCCTGGTCATTACGGCATCCGGCGGCAGTTTCAGAGATAAAACGCGGCAGGAGCTTGAGTCTGTAACGATTGCCGACGCCCTTAACCACCCGAACTGGTCGATGGGCGCAAAAATTACGATTGACTCGGCTACAATGATGAATAAAGGACTTGAAGTCATTGAGGCGCATTGGCTGTTTGACATTCCGTATGAACAGATTGACGTTGTATTACATAAGGAGAGCATCATTCATTCGATGGTTGAATTTCACGACAGAAGCGTCATCGCCCAGCTCGGAAATCCGGACATGAGGGTGCCGATTCAATATGCGCTGACATATCCGGACCGGCTGCCTCTGCCTGAAACAAAAAGGCTTGAATTATGGGAGATCGGAAGCCTCCATTTTGCGAAAGCTGACTTTGAAAGGTTCCGCTGCTTACAATTTGCCTTTGAATCAGGTAAAATAGGGGGAACGATGCCGACGGTTTTAAATGCGGCCAACGAAGAAGCCGTTGCCGCTTTTCTTGCCGGACGGATTTCATTCTTATCGATTGAGGACCTGATTGAAAAAGCATTGGACCGCCACAGCGTAATTCAGGATCCGAGTCTTGCGGATATCCAAGAAGTGGACAAAGACACCCGGGGATACGTTAATTCAATACTCACATAAGGTGGTATGTTCGTGAATACAGTTATCGCGTTTATTATTATTTTCGGAACGCTCGTTTTTTTCCATGAGCTGGGGCATTTATTGCTCGCCCAAAGAGCGGGAATCCTTTGCCGTGAATTTGCGATCGGCTTCGGCCCTAAAATCTTTTCATTTAAAAAGAATGAAACCGTGTATACGATCAGACTCCTTCCGGTCGGCGGGTTCGTCCGCATGGCCGGTGAAGACCCGGAGATGATCGAAGTCAAACCCGGTTATACCGTCGGGCTTCTTTTTAATAAAGATGACGAAGTGGAAAAAGTCATCATTAATCAAAAGGAAAAATATCCCGACGCTTTAATTATCGAGGTGGAGACGGCTGATCTTGAGCACGAAATGAAGATTACCGGGTACGAGCAGGGGAAAGAAGATGAACTGGCGGGCTTTACTGTCAGTCAGACCTCCTTTTTTATCGTAGACGGAGAAGAAGTGCAGATTGCGCCTTACAATCGACAATTCGGGTCTAAACCCGTATGGAAGCGGATTAAGGCGATTGCTGCCGGTCCGATAATGAACTTCATCTTAGCGTATGTCATTCTCGTCATGCTTGGATTCATTCAAGGCGTGCCTTCGAATCAGCCTGAGCTCGGGAAGCTGACAGACAATGGACGCGCAGCGGCTGCCGGTTTAAAAGAAGGCGACTATATCCAGAGCATTAACGGGGAAAAAATGAGGTCATGGACAGACATCGTGACAGCGGTAAAAGAAAATCCCGGAAAAAAAATCGATGTCGCCGTCAAACGGGACGGCAAATCGTTTCATATCTCGGTTACACCTGAAGCTGTAAAAGATGAAAATAAAAAAACAATCGGCCGCTTCGGCTCTTATGCGCCGACTGAAAAAGGCGCGCTTGCAGCGATTGCCTATGGCGCGACATCTACCGTTGATGTCACAAAAGCGATCCTGACCAATCTGAGCAAACTTGTGACAGGCCAGTTTAAGCTTGATATGCTTTCGGGTCCTGTCGGCATTTATGATATGACGGATCAAGTTGCAAAAACCGGTATTATCAACCTATTCCAGTTTGCGGCGTTTTTAAGCATCAACCTGGGAATTGTCAACCTGCTGCCGATCCCGGCGCTTGACGGTGGGCGGCTGCTGTTTTTATTCATTGAAGCAATCCGCGGCAAGCCGATAAACCGTGACAAGGAAGCATTTGTCGTATTTATCGGCGTAGCTTTCTTAATGCTTCTTATGCTGGTTGTCACATGGAACGATATCCAGCGTTTATTCTTATAATTGACTAGTAAAAAATCAGAGGTGCGAAGACATGAGACAAAGTTTGACGCTTATTCCGACCCTGAGAGAAGTGCCGGCTGATGCTGAAGCAAAAAGCCATAAGCTTCTGCTGAGAGCGGGATTTATCAGACAAAATACGAGCGGGGTTTACAGTTACATGCCCCTGGCTTACAGGGTCATTCAAAACATTCAGAAGATCGTGCGTGAAGAAATGGAAAAAATCAACGCGGTGGAAATGCTGATGCCGGCCCTTCAGCAGGCTGAAACATGGCAGGAATCAGGCAGGTGGTATACGTACGGGCCTGAATTAATGCGTCTGAAAGACCGCCACGGCCGTGAATTTGCTTTAGGCGCGACACATGAAGAAGTCATTACTTCTCTCGTGCGCGATGAGGTGAAATCTTATAAGCGTCTGCCGCTCACTCTTTACCAGATCCAGTCTAAATTCAGAGATGAAAAACGCCCGCGTTTCGGGTTATTGCGCGGACGCGAATTCATCATGAAAGATGCGTATTCTTTCCATGCTTCTGAAGAAAGTCTGGAGGAAACATACCAAAACATGTACGGCGCATACAGCAGCATTTTCGCACGCTGTGAATTAAACGTCCGTCCCGTTATTGCCGACTCGGGCGCGATGGGCGGAAAAGACACGCATGAATTTATGGCTCTTTCTGAAATAGGGGAAGATACCATCGCTTATTCCGATGGATCCTCTTACGCAGCCAATACGGAAATGGCGGAAGTTGTCATGAACAGCGAGCCGTCAGATGAAACACCCGAGGCATTGGAGAAAATTGATACGCCGAATGTCAAAAGCATTGAAGAGCTCGCTTCGTTCTTGCAGATCGAGCCGAGCGCCTGCATCAAATCCATGCTGTTTAAAGCTGATGACCGATTTGTTCTCGTGTTAGTAAGAGGCGATCATGAGGTCAATGACGTGAAAGTGAAAAACCTTCTGAACGCGGAAGTGGTTGAGCTTGCGTCTCATGAAGAAGTAGCAGAGAAACTTGGCACGGAGCCGGGATTTGCGGGGCCGATCGGCGCTGCCGGCGACATTGAGATTTATGCCGACCAAGCCGTGAAAGTAATGGTAAACGCCGTTAGCGGCGCGAATGAAAAAGACCGTCATTACCGAAACGTAAACATCGAGCGTGACGCGTCTGTAAAAGCGTATGCCGATCTTCGAATCATTCAGGAAGGCGATCCGTCACCTGACGGAAAAGGCACGATCCGTTTCGCTGAAGGGATTGAGGTCGGACAAGTCTTTAAACTCGGCACGCGTTACTCTGAAGCGATGAATGCGACATACCTTGATGAAAACGGGCGTGCGCAGCCGATGCTGATGGGATGTTACGGAATCGGCGTGTCCAGAACGCTTTCAGCCATCGCTGAACAGCATCACGACGAAAAAGGCTTGATCTGGCCGAAAAGCGTTGCTCCGTATGATCTTCATATTTTGGCGCTGAATATGAAAAACGAAGCGCAAAAAGAGCTTGCTGAACAGCTTTACGGCAAATTCCAGGCGGAAGGTTATGAGGTATTATACGATGACCGCGCTGAACGCGCAGGCGTGAAATTTGCTGATTCTGATCTGATCGGCCTTCCGATCCGCATCACTGTCGGAAAACGTGCCGACGAAGGCATCGTAGAAGTGAAAATCCGCAAAACCGGTGAATCTGCCGAAGTTTCAGTGGGTGAGCTTTCTGAATTTATCAAGACGAAGTAATCACCATAACGAATCATACAAAATCATGTTAAAATAGAGAAAAAAGAAGGTACCTCATCACCTGCGGAGGTACCTTCACTTATGATGTTTTAAGGGAGGGATACTGTCTGAATGGAACAGTTATCAGTAAACAGAAGACAGTTTCAGATTCTTCTGCAGCAGCTTAATATGACAGATGATACCTTCATGACATACTTTGAAGACGGAGAGATTGATAAACTGACAATCCATAAAGCAGAAAAAGCCTGGCATTTCCAATTTCGCTTTAAGGCTCTTCTGCCGTATCAAATATATGATTCATTCATGATGAGGTTAACACAATCGTTTGCTCACATCGCCCGTGTCACATCGTCTGTTCAGGTCATCGACCCTACAGTGACAGAGGAGCTTGTACAGGATTATTGGACACGCTGTATTGAAGAGCTTGAAGGAACCTCGCCGCCGATGGTGGCTCTTTTGAATCAGCAGAAGCCGAAGCTCAAGGGAAACAAACTGATCGTGAAAACAAAAACAGATACAGAAGCATCTGCGCTCAAAAATAAATACAGCGCACTGATTCAGCACAGCTACCGCCAATTCGGCTTTCCGGAACTGCAGCTGGATACCGAAATTTTCGTATCTGACCAAGAAGTCCAGAAATTCCGCGAGCAAAAGCTTGCTGAAGATCAGGAGCGGGCGATGCAGGCGCTTATCGAGATGGAGAAGAAGGAAAAAGAGGGCGATGAGGATCAGGCACCGTCCGGACCGCTTGTCATCGGCTATCAAATTAAAGAGAACGAAGAAATCCGGACGCTTGACAGCATCATGGATGAAGAAAGAAGAATTACGGTGCAGGGGTTTGTGTTTGATGCTGAAACACGCGAGCTGAAAAGCGGACGCACGCTCTGCATTTTCAAAATCACGGACTATACAAACAGCATTTTAGTAAAAATGTTCGCCAGAGAAAAAGAAGACGCCGCTTTGATGAAAACGCTGAAAAAAGGCATGTGGGTAAAGGCGCGGGGAAGCATTCAAAACGATACATTCGTCAGAGACCTCGTCATGATTGCAAATGACGTGAATGAAATAAAAGCCAAAACCCGTGAAGACACCGCTCCTGAAGGCGAAAAACGGGTTGAGCTTCATCTGCATTCTCCGATGAGCCAAATGGATGCTGTAACGGGCATCGGAAAGCTTGTCGAACAGGCGAAAAAATGGGGACATGAAGCGATTGCGTTAACTGATCATGCCGTTGTGCAGTCTTTCCCGGATGCCTATTCCGCCGCGAAAAAACACGGCATTAAAATGATTTACGGAATGGAAGCCAATATCGTAGATGACGGCGTTCCGATCGCATACAATCCAGCTCACCGTCTCCTGGAAGAAGACACATACGTTGTCTTTGACGTTGAAACGACAGGTCTGTCCGCAGTGTATGACACCATCATTGAGCTTGCCGCAGTCAAAATAAGAGGCGGAGAAATCATCGATAAATTCGAAGCGTTCGCCAATCCGCACCATCCGCTGTCAGCAACGACGATAGAGCTTACCGGGATTACTGACGACATGGTCCGCGACGCTCCCGATGTCGTTGATGTCGTCCGGGATTTTAAAGAATGGATCGGCGATGACGTGCTTGTGGCTCATAACGCCAGCTTTGATATGGGATTTTTAAATGTAGCGTACAAGCGTCTTTTGAAAACGGAAAAAGCGAAAAATCCGGTCATTGATACGCTGGAACTCGCGCGTTTCCTGTATCCTGAGTTTAAAAATCACCGCTTAAATACGTTATGTAAGAAGTTTGATATCGAATTAACCCAGCATCACCGAGCGGTTTTTGACGCTGAAGCAACGGGCTACCTGCTGTTGAAAATGCTCAAAGATGCCGCTGAAAAAGACATTTTTTATCATGATCAGCTGAATGAGAATATGGGACAATCCAATGCTTATCAGAGATCAAGGCCTTATCACGCTACATTGCTTGCCGTAAATGAGACCGGCCTTAAAAATCTGTTTAAGCTCGTGTCCATTTCTCATATTCAATATTTCTACCGAGTGCCGCGCATTCCGAGGTCGCAGCTTAATAAATACAGAGAAGGTCTGTTAATCGGCTCTGCCTGTGACAGGGGTGAGGTCTTTGAAGGCATGATGCAAAAATCTCCTGAAGAGGTTGAAGATATCGCATCCTTCTATGATTATCTTGAAGTGCAGCCGCCGGAAGTATACAGACACCTTCTGCAGCTTGAGCTCGTCCGGGATGAAAAAGCGCTGAAAGAAATCATCGCCAACATTACGAAGCTCGGAGAAAAATTGAATAAGCCGGTCGTGGCTACGGGAAATGTCCACTATTTAAACGATGAGGATAAAATTTACCGGAAGATCTTAATATCTTCCCAAGGCGGCGCCAACCCGTTAAACAGACACGAACTGCCTAAAGTGCACTTCAGAACGACAGATGAAATGCTGGAGGCTTTCTCCTTCCTCGGTGCGGAAAAAGCGAAAGAAATCGTGGTTGACAATACGCAGAAAGTCGCTTCGATGATCGATGAGATCAAACCGATCAAAGACGATCTGTACACGCCGAAAATTGACGGAGCCGATGAAGAGATCCGTGAAATGAGCTATCAGCGCGCCAGAAGCATTTACGGTGAAGAGCTTCCCGAAATTGTGGAAGCGAGAATAGAAAAAGAATTAAAAAGTATCATCGGTCATGGATTCGCCGTTATTTATCTCATCTCTCATAAGCTTGTAAAACGGTCTCTGGATGACGGTTATCTCGTCGGCTCCCGGGGGTCCGTCGGTTCATCGCTTGTGGCGACCTTAACGGAAATTACTGAAGTGAACCCGCTCGCTCCGCACTACGTGTGCCCGAGCTGCCGATATTCCGAATTCTTTAATGACGGATCAGTCGGTTCCGGTTTTGACCTTCCGGATAAAAGCTGCCCGTCTTGCGGCACCCCTTTGAAAAAGGACGGACATGATATCCCGTTTGAAACGTTCTTAGGCTTTAAAGGTGACAAAGTACCCGATATCGATTTGAACTTCTCAGGTGAGTATCAGCCGCATGCCCATAACTACACGAAAGTATTGTTCGGTGAAGATAACGTGTATCGCGCGGGAACGATCGGCACCGTCGCGGAAAAGACGGCTTACGGATATGTGAAAGGCTATGCGGGCGATCACAACCTACACATGCGCGGCGCGGAGATCGACCGTCTGGTGCAAGGCTGCACCGGCGTTAAGAGAACGACCGGCCAGCACCCGGGGGGGATTATCGTTGTCCCGGATTACATGGATATTTACGATTTTTCACCGATACAATTCCCGGCAGATGCGACGGGGTCTGAATGGAAAACGACTCATTTTGACTTCCACTCCATTCATGACAACCTGCTGAAGCTTGATATATTAGGGCACGATGATCCGACCGTCATCCGGATGCTCCAGGATTTAAGCGGAATTGATCCGAAGACAATTCCGACAGATGATCCGGAAGTTATGAAGATTTTCCAAGGCACAGAATCGCTCGGCGTTACTGAAGAGCAGATCGGCTGTAAAACGGGGACGCTCGGCATTCCTGAATTCGGGACGCGATTTGTGCGGCAGATGCTTGAGGATACGAAGCCGACGACGTTCTCCGAGCTTGTCCAGATTTCCGGGCTTTCTCACGGAACGGACGTATGGCTCGGCAATGCGCAGGAACTGATACACAACAATACGTGTGAACTGAGCGAAGTGATCGGCTGCCGTGATGACATTATGGTTTACTTGATCTATCAGGGCCTTGAGCCTTCACTGGCCTTTAAAATCATGGAATTCGTCCGTAAAGGCAAAGGCCTGACGCCGGAATGGGAAGAAGAAATGAAAAAGAACAATGTGCCGAACTGGTATATTGATTCATGCAAAAAAATCAAATACATGTTCCCGAAAGCCCACGCCGCCGCATACGTGCTGATGGCGGTGCGGATTGCATACTTTAAAGTGCATCACGCGCTTTTATATTATGCTGCGTATTTTACCGTCCGCGCAGATGACTTTGACATTGATACAATGATTAAAGGCTCGACTGCCATCAGAGCGGTGATGGATGATATCAGCTCTAAAGGGCTTGATGCTTCGCCGAAGGAGAAAAACCTCCTTACCGTGTTAGAGCTTGCGCTTGAAATGTGTGAGCGCGGCTATTCCTTCCAGAAGGTCGATCTATACCGTTCGAGCGCTTCGGAATTTATCATTGACGGCAACAGTCTCATCCCGCCGTTCAACTCAATTCCGGGACTCGGAACCAACGCCGCTCTCAATATTGTGAAAGCGCGGAAGGAAGGGGAGTTCCTTTCAAAAGAGGATCTTCAAAAACGCGGAAAAGTGTCAAAAACCATTTTAGAGTATTTAGACCGTCACGGCTGTCTTGAGTCGCTTCCGGACCAAAATCAGCTGTCTCTGTTTTAAGCTTTGTGCACAGCCTCCGAGCGGAGTTTGATTTGCATTAAATATATGGTTATGGTATAGTTTTATTGGAAATGCTAACGATTACCGAGGCAAAGAGTGGGGAAACCCGCTCTTTTGTATTGAACAGGCAATTTTGCCTCGACATGTCCATCGTTTTCTCAATGCCCCTGCTCTTTTGAAGCAGGGTTTTTATGCAGAGGAACGGCTGATATGATATCGACAGCACAAGGAGGAAAAACATGAGCAAAAAAGTGACTGATACCGTTCAAGAAATGGCTCAGCCCATACTGGATGACCTTCAGCTTGAACTCGTAGACATTGAATTTGTCAAAGAGGGTCAAAACTGGTTCCTTCGCGTGTTTATTGATTCCGAGAACGGTGTTGATATTGAGGAGTGCGCCAAAGTCAGCGAAGCGTTAAGCGAAAAGCTGGATGAGGCCGATCCGATCACCCAGAACTACTTTCTTGAAGTATCTTCTCCTGGAGCCGAGCGTCCATTAAAGAAAAAAGCCGACTTCGAAAAATCACTGGGCAAAAATGTGTACATGAAAACGTACGAACCGATTGACGGTTTAAAAGTGTTTGAAGGCAAATTGGCTGAATTCGATGGACAAACTGTTACAATAGAGATGACGGTCAAAACAAGAAAGAAACGGGTCAATATTCCGTATGAAAAAATAGCTAACGCAAGATTAGCTGTAACATTTTAATGAATGAAGTATTAGTGTTTAAGGGGGGAGACCGCTAACATGAGCAGTGAACTATTAGATGCTCTCACTATTCTTGAAAAAGAAAAAGGCATCAGTAAAGACATTATCATCGAAGCAATTGAAGCTGCCTTAATTTCCGCGTATAAGCGAAATTTTAACCAGGCGCAAAACGTACGGGTCGATCTGAACCGTGAGACGGGCACGATCCGCGTGTTCGCAAGAAAGGATGTCGTAGACGAGGTATACGATTCAAGACTTGAAATCTCGCTTGACGACGCCCAGCACATCCATCCGAACTACCTTGTCGGAGATGTCGTTGAAATAGAAGTAACGCCGAAAGACTTCGGCCGCATTGCTGCGCAGACGGCGAAACAAGTGGTGACGCAGCGTGTCCGTGAAGCTGAGCGCGGCGTGATTTACTCAGAATTTATCGATCGTGAAGAAGACATCATGACGGGAATTGTACAGCGCTTAGACAGCAAGTTTATTTACGTGTCTCTCGGCAAGATTGAAGCGCTGCTGCCCGTCAATGAACAAATGCCGAATGAGAGCTATAAACCGCACGATCGGATTAAAGTATTTATCACAAAGGTCGAAAAAACGACAAAAGGGCCTCAGATCTATGTATCAAGAACGCATCCTGGTCTGTTGAAGCGTCTTTTTGAAATCGAAGTGCCGGAAATTTATGACGGAACGGTCGAACTGAAATCCGTTGCCAGAGAAGCGGGCGACCGCTCTAAAATCTCCGTCCGCACTGATGACCCTGACGTTGATCCGGTCGGTTCATGCGTCGGTCCTAAAGGCCAGCGCGTGCAGGCGATTGTCAATGAACTGAAAGGCGAAAAAATTGATATCGTCAACTGGTCTGATGATCCGGTTGAATTTGTTGCCAATGCGCTCAGCCCGTCTAAAGTGCTGGATGTCATCGTCAGCGAAGAAGAAAAAGCCACCACTGTCATCGTTCCTGATTACCAGCTTTCTCTGGCAATCGGAAAAAGAGGGCAAAACGCCCGCTTAGCCGCGAAACTGACAGGCTGGAAAATCGATATCAAAAGTGAAACGGATGCAAGAGACCTTGGCATCTATCCGAGAGAGCATGAAGAAGATGACGATTTAGAGCCGCTCTTTATGGAGCCTGAAACAGCCGAATCGGATGAATAAGAGGTGACTTTAGGTGAATAAGCGAAAAAAAATTCCTCTGCGCAAATGCGTGGTAACGGGGGAAATGAAGCCTAAAAAGGAACTGATCCGAATTGTCCGTTCTAAAGAAGGAGAGATTTCAGTCGATCCGACCGGAAAGAAGAACGGGCGGGGTGCCTATATCACCCTTGAGAAAGAATGCATCTTAGCTGCGAAAAAGAAAAACACATTGCAAAATCAATTTCAATCACAAATCGATGACCAGATTTTCGAAGAATTGCTGGAACTGGCGGAAAAGGTGAAAAAATAACATGTCTGGAATGGAATGGTTTCCCTTGCTGGGTCTGGCCAATCGAGCTCGTAAGGTCGTGTCGGGCGAGGACTTGGTTATAAAAGAAATTAGAAATGCGCGTGCAAAACTTGTTCTGCTGACAGAAGATGCATCTGCGAATACTGCAAAAAAAGTATCCGATAAATGCAATTATTATAAAGTGCCTTATAAAAAAGTCGAAAGCCGCGCTGATCTCGGCCGCTCTATCGGCAAGGAATCACGTGTCGTTGTCGCCGTCACTGACCAAGGTTTTGCGAATAAGCTGATCAGCTTGCTCGATTAATATTTTTGGGGGTGAACGAATGGCTAAAATGAGAGTTTACGAATATGCAAAAGCCATCAATGTTTCAAGCAAGGAAATTTTGACTGCGCTGAAAAACATGGATATAGTAGTAAATAACCATATGGCAATGCTTGAAGAAAAGACCATTAAGCAGCTTGATGCGAAATTTAAAAAAGGCGGCGCCGGCGTTACATCTCAGAAGCCTGCGGAAACGAACAAAAACAAGCCGCAAGGGATTAATCAGCAGCCTGCTGGGAATCAACCAAACAAAATTCGAGACGGAAAGAAGAATGACGTGCAGAATAATCAATTTAACAAAAACAAGAAGAATAACAACAACAAAAACAAAAACAAACGCAATCATAACAACAAAAATCAGTATCAGCAAAAACCGCTGAAGCCGAAAAAAGAGCTTCCTGAGAAAATTACGTTTTCCGGCTCTTTAACAGTCGGAGCTTTAGCCGAGGAACTGGGCAAAGAGCCGTCTGAACTCATTAAAAAACTGATGCTTCTGGGCGTAATGGCTACGATTAACCAGGAGCTTGACAAAGACACAATCGAACTGATCGCATCTGAATACGGTGTAGAAACAGAAGAAGTGATTGTGCTTGAAGAAACTGAGCTTGAAAAATATGAAGAGGCTGACAAAGAAGAAGATCTTCAAATCCGTCCGCCTGTCGTGACGATCATGGGCCACGTTGACCACGGGAAAACGACCCTCCTTGACAGCATCAGAAAAACAAAAGTTGTTGAAGGTGAAGCCGGCGGAATCACCCAGCATATCGGGGCTTACCAGATCGAAGAAAACGGCAAAAAAATCACGTTCTTAGATACTCCGGGACACGCGGCGTTCACAACAATGCGTGCGCGCGGTGCGGAAGTAACTGATATTACCATTTTAGTCGTAGCGGCTGATGACGGCGTTATGCCGCAGACAGTCGAAGCCATCAACCATGCGAAAGCGGCTGAGGTTCCGATTATCGTTGCCGTGAATAAAGTGGATAAAGAAAGCGCGAACCCTGACCGTGTCATGCAGGAGCTGACTGAATACGGACTCGTTCCTGAAGCATGGGGAGGAGAAACGATTTTCGTTCCTCTGTCCGCTCTTACAGGCAAGGGAATTGACGAGCTTGTCGAAATGATTCTGCTTGTCAGTGAAGTGGAAGAGCTGAAAGCCAATCCGAACCGTCAGGCAAAAGGAACGGTTATTGAAGCTGAGCTCGATAAAGGAAGAGGGTCTGTCGCGACACTTCTCGTTCAAACGGGAACATTGAATGTCGGAGATCCGATCGTTGTCGGAAATACATTCGGCCGCGTGCGGGCCATGGTCAATGATCTCGGCCGCCGCGTGAAAACAGCCGGACCGTCCACACCTGTAGAAATTACGGGCTTAAACGACGTACCGCAGGCTGGCGATCAATTCCTCGTCTTTAAAGACGAAAAAACAGCCCGTTCTGTCGGTGAAGCACGCGCTTCCAAGCAACTGGAAGAACAGCGCAGCGACAAAGCGAAGCTGAGCCTCGATGATCTGTTTGAACAAATTAAACAAGGCGATGTCAAAGACATCAATTTAATCGTAAAAGCTGACGTTCAAGGTTCAGCCGAAGCGTTAACAGCCGCTCTCCAAAAAATTGAAGTAGAAGGCGTAAAAGTGAAAATCATTCACACAGGCGTCGGTGCGATTACGGAATCAGACATCATTCTCGCATCTGCTTCAAATGCAATCGTTATCGGGTTTAATGTGCGCCCAGACGGAAATGCTAAGAGCACGGCTGAAGCTGAAAATGTAGATATCCGTCTTCACCGTATTATTTACAAAGTCATCGAAGAAATTGAAGCGGCGATGAAAGGAATGCTTGATCCTGAATACGAAGAAAAAGTCATCGGCCAGGTTGAAGTGCGCCAAACATTCAAAGTGTCGAAAATCGGCACGATTGCCGGCGGATATGTAACAGACGGCCACATTACACGTGACAGCGGACTCCGCCTGATCCGTGACGGCGTGGTCATCTTCGAAGGGGAAGTAGACGTTCTGAAACGCTTCAAAGATGATGTGAAAGAAGTTTCACAAGGATATGAATGTGGTATTACAATTAAGAAATACAATGACATTCGCGAAGGCGACATCCTTGAAGCGTATGTCATGCAGGAAATCGAAAGAAAGTGATCGGATTTGCGGAATGTGAATGCATCATTTATGATGCGGGATCATTAAAGGAGAAACGAGCCGTTCTGAAGCGGATTATAACGAGGGTTCAGAATAAGTTCAACGTGTCGGCCGCAGAAATCGGCTATCAGGACACTTGGCAGCGGACCAGCTTCGGAATCGCCGTCGTCTCCTCCTCTCACGTTCAGGCGGAAAAGGAGATCCAGCGTGTACTCGCGTTTATTGACTCCTTTCCCGAAATAGAACGGACGATCACTAGAACAGAGTGGTTTTAACTTAGAGGTGATTGAATTGAGTATGAGAGCAAACCGTGTCGGCGAGCAGATGAAAAAAGAGCTCGGGGATATTATCAGCCGAAAGCTGAAAGACCCGAGAATCGGATTTCTCACTGTAACAGACGTACGTGTTTCAGGTGATTTACAAATAGCGAAGGTGTATATCTCCGTTCTCGGCGGAGAGAAAAAGAAAGAGGAGGCGCTGAAAGGGCTTGAGAAAGCGAAAGGATTTATCCGTTCCGAAATCGGCAGCCGAATCAGACTCCGCAAAACGCCTGAGCTTGAATTTGAATTTGATGAATCAATTGAGTACGGCAACCGTATTGAAACATTGATTCACGAACTGCATTCAGATAAACCGTCTGAATAACAAGGAAAGAGGATGGGCGAGTGTCGTCTGTCCTCTTTTCTGCGTTTTACGGGATACAATTGATAACAAAGGAGCGAAAGACATATGGTTAACGGAGTTCTCCTTTTACATAAACCGGTCGGCATGACTTCTCACGACTGTGTAATGAAAATAAGAAAACTGTTAAAAACAAAGAAAGTCGGACATACGGGAACGCTTGATCCGGAAGTGTCAGGCGTACTGCCGATCTGTGTCGGACGGGCCACAAAGATTGTTGAGTACGTCACCGACAAGTCAAAAACGTACGATGCTGAGATCACTCTCGGCTTCTCCACATCGACCGAAGACCAGACTGGAGAAACGGTCAGCGTAAAACCTGTCAAGGAGCCGCTGAAAGAAGCGGATATCAAAGCCGTTTTAGACGAACTGAAGGGACCGCAGGAGCAAGTGCCGCCGATGTATTCCGCTGTAAAGGTCAACGGGAAAAAGCTCTATGAATACGCCAGAGCCGGTATTGAAGTGGAGCGGCCGAAGCGGAATATCACGATTGAAGATATCGCGCTCACTTCCCCTGTCACTTATAAAGAAGACACAGCATCATTCCGCTTTACAGTCACGTGCTCAAAGGGCACTTACGTGAGAACATTGGCGGTGACAATCGGTGAAAAACTCGGCTATCCCGCGCATATGTCGCATCTCATCCGCACCGCTTCCGGCGATTTCAGCCTTGATGAGTGTTTCACGTTTGAGGAACTTGAACAGCAGGTTTCAGACGGAACGGTTGCAGAGCATGCCGTGCCGATCGATAGAGCGCTCAATCATTTGCCGAAATGGGTCATAAGTGATACATTAGCTAAGAAAGCTGAAAACGGGTCAGTGTTTGACATCCCGGCGGAATTTTCTGCAATGACAGCTGACGCCCGTATAGCGGTCTGTACTGAAGACGGAGAATGTGTGGCCATTTATATGCCGCATCCTTCAAAAAAAGGACTGCTGAAACCGGCTAAAGTGCTCATGCAAAAAAGCGAACAATAAGAAAAAAGGTGACCGTTCTGTGAAGACGATACATATTTCTCATCCGCATCATTTACAAAAAGAAGAGCAGCCGGCGTCTGTCATGGCGCTCGGCTACTTTGACGGCGTTCATTTGGGACACCGGAAAGTAATCGGAACAGCCAGACAAATTGCCGAAGAAAAAGGCCTGTCGCTGGCCGTTATGACGTTTCATCCCCACCCTTCCCATGTGTTGGGCAGGGACAAAGAGCCAAAGGATCTGATTACGCCGCTTGAAGATAAAATCAGCCAGATCGGGCGTTTAGGCGCTGATGTGCTGTATGCCGTAAAGTTTGATGAAGCGTTTGCGTCTCTGTCTCCAAAACAGTTTGCCGAGGAGTATATTTTAGGGTTAAACGCGCGGCACGCTGTGGGAGGCTTCGATTTTACGTACGGAAAATACGGAAAAGGCACGATGGAGACGCTGCCGGACGATTTAAACGGCAAGGCCGGATGCACGACTGTCGAGAAACAGACCGAGCAGGACAGAAAGATCAGCTCCACTTATATCCGGTCAGCGCTGCAGGATGGTGACGTTGAACTTGCGCACACTCTTCTCGGCCAGCCGTATTTTGTCCGGGGCACTGTGATTCACGGAGACAAAAGAGGTCGCACCATCGGTTTTCCGACCGCGAATGTCGGCCTGCACAACAGTTATATCGTGCCGCCGACAGGCGTGTATGCAGTGAAAGCCGAAATAAAAGGCGAGGTGTATGAAGGCGTCTGCAACATCGGCTACAAACCGACCTTTTATGAAAAGCGTCCCGATCAGCCGTCAATTGAAGTACATTTGTTTAATTTTCAACAGGATGTATACGGAGAAGACGTTAAAATCGAGTGGTACAAACGAATCCGAAGCGAACGGAAGTTTAACGGCATCGATGAACTGACGGCTCAGATCGGGAAAGACAAACAAGAAGCGATCCGTTTTTTCAGCAAATAACGGAAAAAACATCAAAAGTACACAAATTTTCTTCTAAAAGATTTGCATATGGGCGCGATTTTTAGTATCATATGTTTCGTAGTCTTAAAACCATTGCTTGGCAATCCGAAGTCACCGACGGTTGCTAGGTAACTGGGGCTAATTATGATATGGAGGTGAAACAGGATGGCAATTACTCAAGAGCGTAAAAATCAACTCATCAGTGAGTTCAAAACACACGAATCTGATACTGGATCTCCAGAAGTTCAGATCGCTATCCTAACAGACTCAATTAACAACTTGAACGAGCATTTGCGTACTCACAAGAAAGATCACCACTCACGTCGCGGTCTTCTTAAAATGGTAGGTAAACGTCGTAATCTTCTTACGTATCTGCGTAATAAAGACGTAACTCGTTACCGTGAGTTAATTAACAAACTAGGCTTACGTCGATAATCGTAAAAAGCGGGAGGATTCCCGCTTTTTTATCGTATTAAAGCGAAAAAAATAATGATAAAAAACAATGAAATCCTTTTACATACTACTTTGACATTGATATGTTCAATTCATTTCGTTCATAATAGGAGTAATTGATTATTTCACACATTAAGAGAGGAGCTCGTAATCGAATGGGACAAGAGAAACATGTCTTTACCATAGATTGGGCCGGCAGACAGCTTACAGTAGAAGCCGGCCAGCTTGCCAAACAGGCAAACGGCGCTGTCATGGTCCGCTACGGCGATACTGCAGTGCTCAGCACAGCAACCGCATCAAAAGAACCGAAACCGCTAGATTTTTTCCCGCTTACCGTTAACTATGAAGAAAGATTATATGCAGTAGGTAAAATTCCGGGCGGTTTTATTAAAAGAGAAGGCCGTCCAAGTGAAAAGGCCGTTTTAGCCAGCCGTCTGATTGACCGTCCGATCCGCCCGCTTTTCGCAGACGGATTCCGCAACGAAGTACAGGTCATCAGCATTGTCATGAGTGTTGATCAGGACTGCTCATCTGAAATGGCTGCAATGTTCGGTTCATCACTCGCTCTTTGCGTTTCCGATATCCCGTTTGAAGGCCCGATCGCGGGTGTGACGGTAGGCCGCATTGACGGGAAATTCGTCATCAATCCGACGGTTGACCAGCTTGAAAAAAGTGATATCAACCTCATCGTTGCAGGCACAAAAGACGCCATCAACATGGTGGAAGCCGGAGCGGATGAAGTTCCTGAAGAAATCATGCTTGAGGCGATTATGTTCGGTCACGAAGAAATTAAGCGCCTGATCGCATTCCAAGAAGAAATCGTCGCGGCAGTCGGCAAAGAGAAAACGGAAATCGAACTGTATGAAATTGACGAAGAGCTCAGCGAAAAAGTAAAAAGCCTTGCGGAGCCGGATCTTCTCAGCGCCATTCAGGTTCACGAAAAACATGCTCGCGAAGACGCGATCAATGAAGTGAAAAATGCAGTTGTCGCGAAATTCGAAGAAGAAGAGCATGATGAAGATACGATTAAAAAAGTGAAACAGACACTGTCTAAACTCGTGAAAAACGAAGTGCGCCGTTTGATCACAGAAGAAAAAGTCCGTCCGGACGGCCGCGGCGTTGATCAAATCCGCCCGCTTTCTTCAGAAGTCGGCCTTCTGCCGAGAACGCATGGCTCCGGGCTGTTTACGCGAGGACAGACGCAGGCGCTCAGCGTTTGTACATTAGGCGCCCTTGGGGACGTTCAGATTCTTGACGGTTTAGGCGTGGAAGAATCAAAACGCTTTATGCATCATTATAACTTCCCGCAGTTCAGCGTAGGGGAGACAGGCCCGATGCGCGGACCGGGACGCCGTGAGATCGGTCACGGTGCTCTTGGAGAGCGTGCGCTTGAGCCGGTCATTCCGAATGAAAAAGACTTCCCGTATACGGTCCGTCTCGTATCCGAAGTGCTTGAATCAAACGGTTCCACTTCACAGGCCAGCATTTGCGCGAGCACGCTTGCCATGATGGACGCAGGTGTTCCGATTAAAGCCCCTGTTGCGGGTATCGCGATGGGACTTGTGAAATCAGGCGAGTACTATACGGTATTAACGGATATTCAAGGGATGGAAGACGCCCTCGGTGACATGGATTTTAAAGTAGCCGGCACGGAAAAAGGCGTGACAGCGCTGCAAATGGACATTAAAATTGAAGGCCTTTCAAGAGAAATTCTTGAAGAAGCGCTTCAGCAGGCGAAAAAAGGAAGAATGGAAATCTTGAACAGCATGCTCAGCACGCTTGGTGAATCAAGAAAAGAACTTTCTCAATATGCGCCGAAAATTTTAACGATGAACATTAATCCGGATAAAATCCGTGACGTTATCGGACCGAGCGGTAAACAAATCAACAAAATCATTGAAGATACCGGTGTTAAAATTGACATTGAACAAGACGGCACCATCTTTATTTCTTCTACTGATGAAAGCAGCAACCAAAAAGCGAAAAAAATCATCGAAGATCTTGTCAGAGAAGTCGAAGTCGGCCAGCTTTACCTCGGTAAAGTCAAACGGATTGAGAAATTCGGCGCTTTCGTTGAAATCTTCAGCGGAAAAGACGGTCTCGTTCACATCTCTGAACTAGCGCTCGAACGGGTCGGCAAGGTTGAGGATGTTGTGAAAATCGGTGACGAAATCCTTGTGAAGGTAACTGAAATTGACAAACAGGGACGAGTGAATCTGTCGCGTAAAGCAGTGCTGCGCGAAGAGAAAGAAAAAGAACAGGAACAACAACAATCTTAAATGAAAACCTAACAAGGAGCCTGGGAGACCCGGCTTCTTTATTTTGAGAAAGACAACAGACGGGTTCTACCTTGTCCTCCTCATACATAATGTGTGAGGAGGGGGGAAGGACATGTTGAAAAAATTCGTGCCGTTTGCCGTTTTTTTATTTCTTTTTTTTGTTTCGTTTGAAATGTTAAAAAACCCGTATACAGTTGATTACATAGACGCAATGAAAAAAGACGCTGTAACTGTGTCAGCATCAAAAGATCCGCTCTATGAAGAATTACTGCAAAAAGCGTCAGAGTATGAAGTGAAGCCGCAAGACGCGCGGATTGATAAAATATGGAAGAGTATACCGGGATATAACGGTTTAAAAGTCAATGTGGAAAAATCCTATGAACAAATGAAAAAGGACGGAGAATTTCACGAAGACGGCCTTGTCTATGAGCAGGTAAAACCGAAAGTCCATCTTGATTCTCTCGCGCCCGAACCCATTTATAAAGGAAATCCCGACAAACCGATGGTCGCTTTCCTGATAAATGTCGCCTGGGGAAATGAATACGTGGAGCAAATGCTGCCTATTCTGAAGCAGCACCAGGTCAAAGCAACTTTCTTTCTTGAAGGGAAATGGCTGAAAAACAATCAGGAACTGGGGAAAAAAATAGCGGCAGACGGACATGAAATCGGAAATCATTCATACAATCACCCTGATATGAGCAAACTGACTTCAGGAAGCATTTCCGAACAGCTTGACAAAACCAATGCACAAATCAGCGAGACGCTCGGCA
Source organism: Bacillus sp. EB106-06-01-XG163 (assembly GCF_058791615.1). Classification (NCBI taxonomy): domain Bacteria; kingdom Bacillati; phylum Bacillota; class Bacilli; order Caryophanales; family Bacillaceae; genus Bacillus; species Bacillus sp. EB106-06-01-XG163. The sequence goes on along the minus strand of NZ_JBYTDS010000001.1, from coordinate 276,618 downwards.
TAAAGCCGAAATGGTTTGCGCCGCCAAGCGGCAGCTTCAGAAAAGCCGTGGTCGATCTTGCGGCGGAAAAAGGAATGGGCACCATCATGTGGACCGTGGACACCATTGACTGGCAAAAACCGTCTCCGGCTGTTTTACAAACAAGGGTGTTGAGCAAAATACATAATGGAGCCATGATTTTAATGCATCCGACTGATCCGACTGCGAAAAGCCTGGATACACTGATTGCAAAAATCAAAGAAAAAGGCTACGCGCTCGGCTCAGTGTCTGACTTAATGGATGAAAACAGGCTGATGAAGTAGCAGGCGGCAGTTTGCCTGTCTTTTGAATAGGAGGAACAGACTTGATAAAACGCTATACATGCCAAAACGGTGTAAGAGTTGTGCTTGAAAATAATCCAACGGTGCGGTCTGTGGCAATCGGTGTCTGGATCGGGACGGGGTCACGTCATGAAACGCCGGATACAAACGGTATTTCGCACTTTCTTGAGCATATGTTTTTTAAAGGAACAAATACCAGGTCCGCACGGGAAATCGCAGAATCCTTCGATCGGATAGGCGGCCAAGTGAATGCCTTCACTTCAAAAGAATATACGTGCTATTACGCCAAAGTGCTGGATGAGCATGCAAACTACGCACTTGATGTGCTGGCTGATATGTTCTTTCATTCTGCTTTTGACGAAGATGAGCTCAAAAAAGAAAAGAACGTCGTATATGAAGAAATCAAAATGTATGAAGACGCGCCGGATGACATTGTCCACGATCTGCTGAGCAAAGCGACATACGGCAATCATTCGCTCGGCTACCCGATTCTCGGGACGGAGGAAACGCTTTCGTCATTTAACGGCGATTCTCTCAGACAGCATATGGATGACTTTTACACGCCGGACCGCGTCGTCATTTCTGTCGCCGGAAATGTAACGGAACAATTCATTAAAGACGTGGAGAAATGGTTCGGTACATACGAAGCGAAGGGCAAAGCAAGCGGCATCAGCGAGCCTGAGTTTCATTATGAAAAGCTGACCAGAAAAAAAGACACCGAACAGGCGCATCTCTGTCTCGGTTTCAAAGGCCTGAAAGTCGGAGATCCGGACATTTACGATTTGATCGTCTTAAACAACGTGCTGGGCGGAAGCATGAGCAGCCGTCTTTTCCAGGATGTGCGCGAAGATAAAGGACTGGCCTATTCTGTATACAGCTATCACAGTTCCTATGAAGACAGCGGTATGCTGACGATTTACGGAGGCACCGGCGCGAATCAGCTCGGACTTCTGTCTGAAACCATTCAGGAAACGTTATCGGTTCTAAAACGTGACGGTATCACCCCGAAAGAGCTGGAAAACAGCAAAGAGCAAATGAAGGGGAGCTTAATGCTCAGCTTAGAGAGCACAAACAGCAAAATGAGCCGGAACGGGAAAAACGAACTCCTGCTCGGAAAGCATAAGACCATGGATGAAATTATCACTGAATTAAATGCGGTCAGCCTGGAAAGCGTCAACGGCCTCAGCCGCCGCTTATTTACGGATGATTACGCACTATCGCTCATCAGCCCGACCGGCAATATGCCGGCCTCGTCTTAATCGGAAAAGCAGTCTGCCTCTATACGGGGCAGGCATTTTTTTTTGCTCCGGGTCATATAGTACAAGGGGGTGGCTATCATGAGGCTCAGTGAACTTTCAGGTAAAGAAATTGTGGACATTAAACGGGCAGAGCGGCTCGGCGTGCTCGGCCAGACCGATTTGGAAATTAATGAACAGGACGGACAAATTACCGCGCTGTTGATACCGACGGTAAAATGGTTCGGATTGCGAAAACAAGGCCACGACATCCGCGTCCCCTGGAATCATATCCAAAAAATCGGATCAGACATGATCATTTTAGACGTTCCGGGGGAGATCACGCCTCCCGAAGAGTAGATCTTATTCATTTTTTGCAAGCACCGGCTCATACAGCCGGTGCTTTTTTCATGAAAAAGACGCTGTACATTCACCGCCCTTTCTCTTTGCACATACGATGAAGAGGAGGATGACACTTAAAAGATCCAGTAACTGTAAAGAAGGTGAACGTTTCAGATGTTAACCGGATTGACAATTGCGATCATTGGCGGTGACGCAAGACAGCTTGAGATTATAAGAAAGCTGACAGAACAGCATGCCGATATTTATCTTGCAGGGTTTGACCAATTGGATGACGGTTTTACAGGAACCGTCAAATGCAAAATCGATGAGATTCCCTTTCAAAAAATAGACAGTATCATCCTGCCCGTATCGGCAACGACCGGAGAAGGCGTTGTTTCCACGGTTTTTTCAAATGAAGAAGTGGTATTAAAGCAGAGCTATCTTGAGCGGACACCGGAGCATTGCGTCATTTATTCAGGCATCTCCAACGCGTATCTTGAGGGGATCGCCAGCGAAGCCGGCCGCAAACTTGTGAAATTATTTGAACGGGACGATATCGCGATATTCAACTCGATTCCCACTGTTGAAGGAACAATCATGATGGCGATTCAGCATACGGATTATACCATTCACGGATCAAATGTCGCCGTTCTCGGCATGGGGCGCACCGGTATGACGATCGCCCGGACGTTTGCGGCGTTAGGGGCGAAGGTAAAAGTGGGCGCGCGGAGTTCGGCTCATTTGGCCCGTATAACGGAAATGGGGCTTTCTCCTTTTCAACTTGAAGAGCTTACTGAACATGTAAATGATATTGATATCTGCATTAACACCGTACCGAGCTTGATTCTGAATCAAAGCGTTTTATCGCGCATGACGCCGAAGACCTTGATTTTGGATTTAGCATCCCGTCCGGGCGGAACGGATTTCAAATATGCTGAAAAACAAGGCATTAAAGCGCTGCTTGCTCCGGGTCTTCCGGGAATTGTGGCCCCGAAAACAGCCGGACAGATTATTGCGAACGTATTGAGCAAGCTTTTGGCAGACTTAAAGAAAGAGGGGAAATAACCATGTCTCTGAAAGGGAAAAGAATCGGATTCGGATTAACCGGCTCGCATTGCACATATGAGGAAGTTTTTCCGCAAATAGAGGCGCTTATCAGTCAAGGAGCTGAAGTCCGGCCGGTCGTGACATCAACCGTTCAATCGACCGATACCCGCTTTGGGGAGGGGGGAGATTGGGTCAGAAAAATTGAAGAAGCAACAGGCTTTGAGGCGATTGATTCCATCGTAAAAGCGGAGCCTCTCGGGCCGAAACTTCCGCTCGACTGCATGGTCATCGCCCCTTTAACCGGAAATTCAATGAGCAAACTCGCAAATGCGATGACTGACAGCCCCGTCCTTATGGCTGCGAAAGCCACGATCCGCAACGGCCGCCCGGTCGTGCTCGGAATTTCGACAAACGACGGACTCGGTTTAAACGGAACGAATTTAATGAGGCTGATGTCCGCAAAAAACATATATTTCATCCCGTTCGGCCAGGACGACCACGTGAAAAAACCGACATCGCTCGTCGCCAGAATGGATCTCCTTCCGATTACGGTAGAAAAAGCTCTTTTGCACCAGCAAGTTCAGCCGGTGCTCGTACACCATCATGAATAAAAAATCATGATGACAGAAAATCATTCCGGAATAAAAAAATTCGGTCAATCCGTGACTATTCTATGGTAAAATAAAACGTAAAATGCAAAGTCAATTCAACAAATGATGCTTAATTGGCGGAAGGAGTTTTACAGATGGGAAGAGGATTACACGTAGCAGTTGTCGGAGCGACGGGAGCCGTAGGACAGCAAATGCTGAAAACACTGGAAGACAGAAACTTTGAAATCGAAACACTCACACTACTATCCTCAAAGCGTTCTGCTGGTACGAAAGTAACGTTTAAAGGCGAAGAATATACAGTGCAGGAAGCTGTTCCTGAAAGCTTCGAAGGCGTTCATATCGCGTTATTCAGCGCCGGCGGAAGCGTATCACAAAGCTTGGCGCCTGAGGCTGTAAAACGGGGAGCCATCGTGATTGACAATACCAGCGCATTCCGGATGGACGAAAATACACCGCTCGTGGTGCCTGAGGTGAACGAAGGTGATCTGCACAAACATAACGGCATTATCGCCAACCCTAACTGTTCAACGATTCAGATGGTGGCTGCGCTTGAACCGATCCGCAAAGCGTACGGTTTGAAAAAAGTCATTGTATCTACTTACCAAGCTGTGTCCGGGGCCGGCAATGAAGCGGCGAAGGAATTGTACAGCCAGACAAAGGCGATTTTAAACAATGAACCTGCAGAACCGTCCATTATGCCGGTTAAAGGCGACAAAAAGCATTATCAAATCGCATTTAACGCCATTCCGCAAATTGATAAATTCCAAGATAACGGCTATACGTTTGAGGAAATGAAAATGATTAATGAAACGAAAAAAATCATGCATATGCCGAAGCTGGAAGTGGCTGCGACATGTGTCAGACTGCCGATTGAAACAGGGCACTCAGAATCTGTTTACATTGAGCTTGACCGTGATGACGCAACCGTTGAAGATATTAAACAGCTTTTAAAAGAAGCTCCGGGTGTTACGCTTCAGGATGATCCGGCGGAGCAGCTTTACCCGATGCCTGCTGATTGCGTCGGCAAACGCGATGTATTTGTAGGAAGAATCCGTAAAGATTTGGACAGAGCAAACGGTTTTCATTTGTGGGTTGTTTCTGATAACCTGTTAAAAGGCGCCGCTTGGAACTCAGTTCAAATCGCGGAAAGCCTGCAAAAACTGAACCTCGTATAAAACAAACGTATTTTCTATAGGCGAACAGAAGAGAGTAAGGCTCTGCCTGCTCTCTTCTGTTACGTCAGACTAATTTGGAGTGAAAATAGTGAAGATCATTGTTCAAAAATTCGGCGGAACATCCGTAAAAGATGACAAAGGCCGCAAGCTTGCGCTAGCACACATTAAAGATGCCATCAGTGAAGGTTATAAAGTTGTTGTTGTCGTATCGGCGATGGGAAGAAAAGGAGACCCGTACGCGACAGATTCTTTAATCGGGCTCCTTTACGGCAGCCAGTCCGACATTTCTCCGAGAGAGCAGGATATGCTTCTGTCTTGCGGAGAAACGATTTCGTCCGTTGTTTTTTCCAGCATGCTGAAGGAAAACGGCATAAAAGCCGCAGCTTTAACAGGAGCCCAGGCCGGCTTTTTAACCAATGCCCAGCATACTGACGCCAAAATTATAGAAATGAAAACAGAGCGGCTTTTCGCTGCACTCGCCAGCCATGACGCTGTCGTTGTCGCGGGATTTCAGGGAGCGACTGAAAAAGGCGACACGACGACGATCGGCAGAGGAGGAAGCGATACTTCAGCAGCGGCGCTCGGCGCGGCGGTAGATGCTGAGTTTATCGACATTTTTACGGACGTGGAAGGCGTTATGACAGCCGATCCGAGAATCGTGGAAAATGCTAAGCCGCTTCCGAACGTCACATATACGGAAATCTGCAACCTTGCCTATCAAGGCGCGAAAGTCATTCATCCGCGCGCGGTGGAAATCGCCATGCAGGCAAAGGTGCCGATCCGCGTGCGCTCCACTTATTCAAAAGACAAAGGCACTTTGGTGACGTCCCATCATTCGTCTAACATCGGCAGCGATGTATTCGAACGGCTGATCACGGGGATCGCCCATGTGAAAGATGTGACGCAATTTAAGGTTCCCGCCAAAATGGGGCAATACAACGTTCAGACTGAAGTCTTTAAAGCAATGGCAAATGCCGGAATCAGCGTAGATTTCTTTAACATTACGCCGAGTGAAATCGTATATACCGTAGCCGGCAGTAAAACGGAAGCCGCGCGCAGCATTTTGGCTGAATTAGGATATGAGCCGACAGTGACGGAAAGCTGTGCGAAAGTGTCAGCGGTCGGCGCCGGAATAATGGGTGTTCCGGGTGTCACGTCTAAAATCGTCTCCGCACTTTCTGATAAAGGCATTCCGATTCTGCAATCTGCCGACAGCCATACGACGATCTGGGTGCTCGTTCATGAAAAAGATATGGTAACGGCCGTAAATGCGCTGCATGAAGTGTTTGAACTTTCAAAGTAAATGTGATTGAATCATGATGAGGTGAAAAAAATGAATGTCGGAAATATATCTACAGCGATGATTACCCCCTTTGACAGTAAAGGGAATGTAGACTTTCAAAAACTGTCTACATTAATCGACTATTTGTTGAAAAACGGCACGGATTCTTTAGTCGTCGCAGGCACGACCGGCGAATCTCCGACACTTTCAACGGAAGAAAAAATTGCACTCTTGGAATTTACAGTCAAAGAAGTGAACGGACGCGTGCCTGTTATTGCGGGTACGGGAAGCAACAATACGAAAGACTCCATTAAACTGACAAAAAAAGCTGAAGAAGCCGGCGTCGATTGCGTTATGCTTGTCACGCCGTATTATAATAAGCCTTCCCAAGAGGGGATGTACCGTCATTTTAAAGCCATTGCGGAAGAAACGTCTCTTCCTGTGATGCTTTACAACGTGCCGGGCAGAACGGTCGCTTCGCTTGCGCCGGAAACGGCCATCAGACTTGCGGAGATACCGAATATCTCTGCGATTAAAGAAGCGAGCGGCGATCTTGATGCCATTACGAAAATCATTGCCGAAACACCGGAAGATTTTTACGTCTATTCAGGTGATGACGGGTTAACGCTTCCTATTCTCGCAGTCGGCGGAAGAGGAGTCGTGTCAGTGGCCAGCCATATCGTAGGTTCTGACATGCAGCAGATGATTAAAAACTATACGAACGGGCAGACGGCAACCGCGGCACTGATTCATCAGAAGCTTCTGCCGATCATGAAGGAGCTCTTTAAAGCGCCTAATCCGGCTCCGGTCAAAACGGCGCTACAGCTGAAAGGCCTTGATGTCGGATCTGTGCGTCTTCCTCTTATCCCGCTGAATGAAGATGAACGTCTGAGCCTGAGCAGCGTCATCAGCGAACTGTAAGAAAAAATTTATACAGTTAAAATACGCGGTCATTCTCATTTTTATCGTGAGTTTGACCGTTTTGTATACATATTGGTTTTCCCTAAACCTTCCGCTTCTTCTTGTTTTCTAAAATTGATATCAGTTATAATAGGAACAAGTGATGATGGACGGGTATGAGACTAGGAGGATACAGATTTTGAAAAAGAAAAATACAGAAAACGTCAGAATTATCGCCCTTGGCGGCGTCGGAGAAATTGGGAAGAACCTATATGTCATTGAAATTGACTCAGACATATTTGTAGTGGATGCAGGGCTGATGCACCCTGAAAATGAAATGCTCGGTATTGATGTCGTCATTCCGGATATTTCCTACTTAGTAGAACGGGCTGACCGCGTGAAGGCCATCTTTCTGACACACGGGCACGATGAAAACATCGGAGGCGTCTTTTATTTATTGAACAAGCTGTCGGTGCCGGTATACGGAACGAAGCTTACGCTTGCATTACTGAGAGAAAAACTCAAGCAGTACGGGCATAATCGAAAAGCTGATTTGCGTGAAGTTCACTCTAAATCAGTCATTACATTTGAATCAACGAAAGTATCGTTCTTTAAAACGATTCACAGTATTCCGGATTCAGTGGGAGTCAGCTTCAAAACATCACTTGGCTCTATTGTATGCACGGGAGACTTTAAATTTGACCAGACGCCTGCTTATCACCAATCATGTGATATTGGCGAAATTGCCAAAATCGGAAACAGCGGCGTGCTCGCCCTGCTTTCTGACAGCGCCAATGCGGAGCGCCCGGGGTATACTCCGTCAGAAGCATATGTAAGCGGTGAAATTTCCGATGCGATGAACAATTCAGAAAACCGTGTCATCATTGCTGTATTCGCGTCTAATATCAACCGGATCCAGCAAGTGATACAGGCTGCCGTCCAGAACGGCCGCAAACTTGCAATCGCCGGAAAAAATCTGCAAAACGTGCTTCAGCTTGGGCGCAAGCTCGGCTATATTGAAGCCGAAGATGAAATGTTTATTCCTGTGCAGGATGTGAAAAAATATCCGAAGCGGGAAGTGGCAATTGTTACAGCCGGAAGCCATGGTGAGCCGCTGGCCGCTCTTACGCGGATGGCCAAGCAGGCGCACAAGCAGCTTAACATTGAAGAAGGAGACACCGTTGTCATTGCATCAACACCGATTCCGGGGCATGAATTGATATATTCCAAAACCGTCAACCTGCTTGCCCGAGCCGGCGCTCAAGTCATTTTCGCCCAAAAACGCGTGCATGTGTCCGGTCACGGTTCGCAGGAAGAATTGAAACTCATGCTTAATTTGCTGAAACCGAAATATTTAATTCCGGTTAACGGTGAATTCAGAATGCAAAAAGCGCATTCCAAAATCGCAGAAGAGATCGGCATGAAACGCAGCGACATTTTCTTGATTGAAAAAGGTGACGTCGTTGAATTCCGCGGCCAGAATGTGAAAATCGGGGATAAAGTCACGTACGGAAACGTGTTGATTGACGGCCTCGGAGTCGGCGACATCGGCAACATCGTGCTGAGAGACCGCCGCTTATTATCACAAGACGGCATTCTCATCGTCGTGATCTCACTCGATAAGCAGAAAAAGAACCTCGTATCAGGTCCTGAGATCATTACGCGCGGTTTCGTATATGTCAGAGAATCAGAAGGTTTAATTGTACAAGCTACTGAGCTCGTCCGCTCTATCGTGACTGAAGCGACGGAAACATCTGCCGTAGAATGGTCCACGCTGAAACAAGCAATGCGTGATGCGCTGAATCAATTCCTTTATGAAAAAACAAAACGCAAGCCGATGATCATTCCGATCATTATGGAAGTATAATGTATACACAGCCGGAGTGCATGATGCTCCGGCTTTGTTTTTGTTCATGTCCCGGATGGAAATCATCATCTTTGTTCATAATACAAAGAGACATTCGGAAAGGGTGAAAGATAAAATGGATCATCGTATGGAAAACACCGAAGAACAGCAGCCCGAAAAATCAGATGCGAAAGACAGCATTATGAGCAAAATTCAGCAGCTGGGAGAGACATCTCTGCCGCAAATGTCCCAAGATACCAATATTCACTGCCTGACGATCATCGGCCAAATTGAGGGGCACGTCCAACTCCCGCCGCAAAATAAAACAACCAAATATGAACACGTCATTCCGCAAATCGTCGCCATTGAGCAAAATCCGAAAATCGAAGGACTTCTGATCATCTTAAACACCGTCGGAGGCGATGTGGAAGCGGGGCTTGCGATTGCGGAAATGCTCGCATCCTTATCAAAACCGACCGTCTCAATCGTACTCGGCGGGGGACACTCGATAGGTGTGCCGATCGCCGTGTCATGTGATCATAGTTTTATCGCGGAAACAGCGACTATGACCATTCACCCCGTTCGGCTTACAGGTCTGGTTATCGGGGTTCCGCAAACATTTGAATACTTGGACAAAATGCAGGAGCGGGTCGTCAACTTTGTGACCCATCATTCAAATATTTCCGAAGAAAAATTCAAAGAGCTGATGTTTTCAAAAGGAAACTTAACCAGGGACATCGGGACGAACGTAGTCGGGAAAGATGCGGCTGATTACGGATTAATTGATGCCGTGGGCGGCGTCGGACAGGCGATAAAAAAGCTGAATCAGCTGATTGAGGAACGAAAGGGCGAGGAAGGAAGGATGATTCAATGATCCTTTATACCGTCATGCCCCAAGAAGTCGTTTACGGTCAGGATATAGAGCAAAGCGTGCATGAACAGGTAGATTACGCCGGCGTGCCGCTGCTAGTTGAGATGAAGGGAAATAAAGCTGAAGTCGTACAGATTTTAAGTACGAACCCGATGGATTTCTTGAATCCGGACATCGCTCCGGGACAAAAAATCAAGCTGAAAATCTAACCGGCATTCAGTCCGTTTCTCGGGGGCAAAATATGCTATAATAGGGGAATCCTACAGAAAAATGCAGCCGGCAAAAGGCTGCTTTTCTTCATGATGTATGATTTTACATTTTTTAACGCAGTAAGGTGATGAGTGTGGCAAAGAAAAAACGGAAATCTAAAAAGAAACAAGAGAGTAAGCTCAATCTAAAATACGAACTAAGCGGACTGCTCTGTGTTGCAATCTCGATTATTGCTGTTTTGCAGCTCGGCGTTGTGGGACAGACATTTGTGTACTTGTTCCGTTTTTTTGCCGGAGAGTGGTTTGTTTTATGCTTAATTGCGCTCTTCCTTCTCGGAATTTCGCTGTTTTGGAAAAAGAAGAGTCCAAGCCTTTTAACGAGAAGAAAGGCAGGGATGTACTGTATTATCGCCAGTATATTGCTGCTGTCTCACGTGCAGCTCTTTAAAAATCTGTCTCATCACGGGTCGATTCGGTCGGCAAGTGTCATCGGCAACACGTGGGAGCTGTTTATGATTGACATGAAACAGCAGGCTGCTTCCCCTGATTTGGGCGGCGGCATGATCGGCGCGGTACTGTTTGCAGCTTCCCACTTTTTATTTGCATCAACGGGTTCACAGATCATGGCGATCGTGCTGATCTTAATGGGGCTGATTCTTGTAACGGGCCGTTCACTGCAGGAAACGCTCAAAAAGTGGACGAGCCCCGTCGGCCGGTTTATCCGCAGTCAATGGCAGGCATTTCTTGAGGATATGAAAACGGTCAGAACGAACATGTCTTCGCCGAAAACAAAAACAAAATCGGGCAAAAAACAAAAACGGGTTCAAAAGAAAAAAGAAGAGCCTGAACCGGAGGAAGAGGATGAGGAAATCATTTCGCCGATCATCCATTCAGAGCCGATTATTTCAAGCTTTTCAGACCGTCAGGAAGAGCCCGCCGAACCGCTGATTCCGGAAAAAACGCAGGAGGCTGCACAAGCGGCAAAAGATGAGCCTTCCGGCGGCGCTCAAGACAGTGGCGAAACGGCTGCGGCTCCGCCGATGACGTTTACAGAGCTTGAAAATAAAGATTATCAAATGCCTTCATTGGACATACTGGCTGACCCGAAACATACCGGCCAGCAGACCGATAAGAAAAACATTTACGAGAATGCAAGAAAACTCGAACGGACTTTTCAAAGCTTCGGCGTAAAGGCGAAAGTGACGCAGGTTCATCTCGGTCCGGCGGTCACAAAATATGAGGTGTATCCGGACGTCGGGGTCAAAGTCAGTAAAATCGTGAATCTGAGCGATGACCTCGCGCTCGCGCTTGCCGCGAAGGATATCCGGATCGAAGCGCCGATTCCGGGTAAATCGGCAATCGGCATCGAGGTGCCCAATGCTGAAGTTGCGATGGTTTCGTTAAAAGAAGTGCTTGAATCCAAGCTCAATGACAAGCCGGACGCGAAGCTTCTGATCGGCTTGGGACGAAATATTTCCGGGGAAGCCGTGCTTACCGAACTGAACAAAATGCCCCATCTGCTCGTAGCGGGGGCAACGGGAAGCGGAAAAAGCGTCTGTGTCAACGGTATTATTACGAGCATTCTGATGAGGGCCAAACCGCATGAAGTGAAGATGATGATGATTGACCCGAAAATGGTTGAGCTGAATGTGTATAACGGCATTCCTCATCTGCTTGCGCCGGTCGTGACAGATCCGAAAAAGGCCTCGCAGGCTTTGAAAAAGGTCGTCAATGAGATGGAGCGCCGCTATGAGCTGTTCTCCCATACGGGTACGAGAAATATAGAAGGCTATAACGATCATATTAAGCGGTCAAATGCCGAAGAAGAAGTCAAGCAGCCTGAGCTGCCGTACATCGTCGTCATCGTTGACGAGCTTGCCGATCTGATGATGGTCGCTTCTTCCGACGTGGAAGATTCAATTACGAGACTTTCACAGATGGCGCGGGCGGCGGGAATTCATTTGATTATCGCGACACAGCGGCCTTCAGTCGACGTTATTACCGGTGTTATTAAAGCCAACATCCCGTCAAGAATCGCCTTCAGTGTCTCATCTCAGACCGATTCACGGACGATTTTAGACATGGGCGGCGCTGAAAAGCTTCTGGGGCGCGGAGACATGCTGTTTCTGCCTGTAGGCGCAAATAAGCCGGTGCGTGTGCAAGGGGCATTCTTATCCGATGAAGAGGTTGAGCATGTCGTTGATCATGTCATTACGCAGCAAAAAGCGCAGTACCAAGAAGAGATGATTCCGGAAGAAGTTTCGGAAACACACAGTGAAGTAACGGATGATCTCTATGACGAAGCGGTCGATTTGATTATCGGCATGCAGACGGCATCAGTCTCCATGCTCCAAAGGCGGTTCAGAATCGGATATACGAGAGCTGCCCGTCTGATTGACGCAATGGAGGAACGGGGCGTCGTCGGGCCGTATGAAGGAAGCAAACCGAGGGAAGTACTATTATCTAAGGAACAATATGATGAGCTCTCTTCTTAAAAAGGAGAGAGTTTTCACTGAAAATGATATCACCCAAAATCATTCCTATTTATTTTTTTATTAAAACATGATATAGTTGTCCCAATTGTTCAATAATTTATGAAAGTGGTTTACGGAGGGGAAACATGTCTACAAAAGCTGACAATCGTCACTTGTATCTAAAAGTGATTGAGCGAATCAAAGAGGATATACAAAACGGAATTTACACCGAAAAGGAAAAGCTTCCTTCTGAATTTGAGCTTTCAAAATCAATGGGTGTCAGCCGGGCAACTCTGCGTGAAGCTTTGCGTATCCTTGAAGAGGAGCATGTGATTATCAGAAGGCACGGTGTGGGCACTTTCGTCCATACAAAACCGCTGTTTCTTTCAGGTATTGAACAGCTCAACAGCGTGACGAAAACGATTCAGCAGGCGAACATGGTGCCGGGTACGATTTTTTTGTCGTCTCAGGTCATCACGCCGTCTGATGAAGATATCGCTAGATTCCGGCTTGAGCCTGAGCAGGAGCTTTTTTATTTGGAACGCGTGAGAACGGCAAGCGGCACTCCGGTCGTTTACTGTTTAGATACGATTCCGATGCACATTCTGCCGAATTCTTTCTGTCATGAACAGGAGTCTATTTTTGATCTTTTGGAAAAAAACTCCGGGTCTGTAATCAGCTATGCCGTTGCTGATATCGAACCGATCGGATATCACGATACGATTTCACCGGTTTTGGAATGCGAGCCGGAGACGGCGCTTTTATTGCTGAAGCAAACCCACTATAATCAGAATGATGAACCTGTGCTGTATTCATTAAATTATTTCCGGGCTGATAAGTTCAGTTTTCATGTTGTAAGAAAACGTTTTTAAGACAGACGCGTCATGTGTCTGTTTTTTTATTTGCCGTTTCAGTACATACTTTGTTTTCTGCAAGGCACAATAAAACAGGAAACAACCAAGTATAGTGAATGGGTGAATAAGTTGAGTAAGAAGAAAAATGGAACGAAAAATATCATTGCTCTGGCTTCTGTACCGCTCGTGATGACACTCGGGAATTCCATGCTGATTCCTGTGCTTCCGATGATTGAAAAGAAGCTGTCCATATCGTCTTTTCAAGTATCGTTAATTATAACGGTCTATTCGATTGTGGCGATTATTTGTATTCCGATTGCCGGATATCTGTCCGATAAATTCGGAAGAAAAAAGGTTCTTCTGCCTTGTCTTCTCATAGCCGGTGCGGGCGGAGCGCTTGCCGCGATAGCTTCCACCGCGTTCAAGCATCCTTATCCCATTATCTTGGCGGGGCGGGTGCTGCAGGGAATCGGTTCGGCAGGGGCGGCTCCTGTAGTGATGCCGTTTATCGGTGATTTATTCAAAGGGGATGATGAGCGGATTACCGCGGGGCTCGGCGATATTGAGACGTCTAACACTGCCGGGAAAGTAATAAGCCCGATTCTCGGTTCGCTCTTGGCTGCATGGTTTTGGTTTATGCCATTTTGGTTCATTCCGTTTTTTTCGCTCATCAGTTTTTTTCTCGTATTGTTTTTGGTGGCAAAGCCGGAGGAACAAAAAGAAGCGCCTTCTATTTCCGAATTTGTGAAAAATGTCGGCCGCATATTTAAGCGTGACGGACGCTGGCTCTTTACGGTTTTTATCATCGGCTGCGTGATTATGTTTTTGCTGTTCGGGGTTCTTTTTTATTTATCAGACTCACTGGAGAAGAAATACGGCATTGACGGTGTGGCTAAAGGAGCGCTTTTGGCAATCCCGCTTTTATTTCTATCCGTCAGTTCATATATAGCAGGCAGGAAAATCGGAAAAGACCAAGGCAAAATGAAGTTTTGCATCGTTTTCGGAATGAGTGCCGTGACACTGTCGTTTATCGGCCTATGGTGGAATCACAGTTTTTATTTATTATTTATCTTTTTGTGTGTCAGCGGTATCGGTATCGGAATGGCATTGCCGGCTTTAGACGCTGTCATCACAGAAGGCGTAGACAACGAGGAATCGGGAACCATTACCTCATTTTATAACAGCATGCGGTTTATCGGAGTAGCGGCGGGACCGCCGATCTTTGCTGCCCTGATGTCAAATGCGGGCTGGCTGATTTTTATTTTATCCGCTTTTTGCGGCATTGTGTCTGTATTTTTAGCGCTGTTAAATATCTCATCACAAGCAAAAGAAAAAAAGGAATCATTAAAGACGGTGTAATCTGCACTGTCTTTTTTTATTTTATTTTGAAGATTGACATGATACCGTCAAGTCGTTATCCTTTTTAATAGTTAAACATATTAACTACCGGAAGGAGGGGGAAAAGGTGCATGAAGAAAAAGTAAAGCAGCTGATTCAGCGTTATTCCGATGTATACCTGCATGTCTTAAAAAAAATTGACAGCATTATCGCTGAAAAAGTGAACAAAGAACTGACATTGGATCAATATTACATCCTCCGCTATATTATGCTCAATCCCGATTGCAAATCAATTGAACTGGCCGCGGTGTGCCACGTCAATAAAAGCGCCATTACATCTATGACGAACCGCCTGTATGAAAAAGGCTACATCAATAGAGAACGCAGCCAAAGCGACCGCCGGAGCATACTTTTAAATGTCACGGAAAAGGGGACGGAAGTATTTCACCGTGTGGAGCGGCGGATTGAGGAACTCGTCCGTTCATATATTATGTATTTTGATGAAGACGAGGCGGAGATGTTCGTGAATACATATGAAAAATTATATCGATTGATGATGACTGAGGAGGATCAGCAGACATAATGAAAAACATTATCCGAGCCCGCTGGATCATCGCCGCGGTGTGGGTCGCCGCAACGGTGATATTTATGCTTACAGCGCCTGATATGGCTGAATTGACACGGGAGAAAGGGCAGATTTCCGTACCGGACGGATATTCCTCTTCTTACGCCCATGAATTGCTTGATGAAATGTCTGATTCCGATGCACCGTCTTCTTCTGCCGTCATCGTATTTCACGAAAAAGGCTTAATGACAGACAAAAAAAATCGTCTGGAAGAAGCCGTCAGCACTTTGTCTGAACATAAAAAAGCGCTTCAGATTAAAACAGTGACTTCATACTTCGGGGAGAAAAATGACGACATTAAAAAACAGCTGCTCTCAAAAGACAGACAAACGATGCTCGTTCAGCTGCAGCTTGATACATCCAAAAACGATATCATCGAAATAAAAAATAAAATTGATAAACAGCTGAAACCGTACGGCGTATCATACGGCATTACAGGCCAATCGCTGATCGACGAAGATGTGTTAAAAAGCTCACAGGACGGCTTGAAAAAGACTGAATATATAACGGTCGCTTTTATCCTGATCGTGCTGATCCTTGTATTTCGGTCAGTGGTCGCTCCGTTCGTGCCGCTTTTATCAGTATTGATATCTTATTTAGTCAGCCAGTCGATTGTCGCATTTTTAGTCGATCAGCTGAATTTTCCGCTCTCAACTTTTACGCAGATTTTTATGGTTGCGATTATGTTCGGGATCGGCACAGACTACTGCATTCTGCTTCTCAGCAGATTTAAAGAAGAACTGTCGCATGGCGCTGATATAAGAGAAGCGATCGTCGTCACCTACAAAACGGCCGGAAAGACGGTTTTGTACAGCGGCGGTGCGGTGCTGATCGGATTTGCCTGCATCGGATTTGCGACATTTAAGCTGTATCAGTCGGCAGCGGCCGTTGCGGTCGGTGTCGCGGTGCTGCTGCTTGCGCTCATGACGATCGTGCCGTTTTTTATGGCTGTTTTAGGAAAAAGCCTGTTTTGGCCTGTTAAGGGCGATATTTCCCATCCTCAAAGCAAAGCATGGGAAACGTCAGGGCGGTTTTCATTTAAAAGGCCGCTCATCAGTCTTGCAATCGTTGCGGTATTCACCGTCCCGCCTATCCTTCTTTACAAAGGGTCGCTGTCTTACAACAGTCTTGACGAAATCGGGGATAAATATGAATCCGTCCGCGCGTTTAATACGATTTCAGACGCATTCGGCCCGGGAGAACTTCTTCCGGCCACAGTCGTCATCAAAAATGATGAGACATTAAATACCGAAAAACACCTGATTGATATCGAAAAAATCAGCAGAGAACTTGAAAAAACAGAGGGTGTAAAAACGGTCAGAAGCGCCACGCGCCCCGCTGGAAACGGATTGAATCAATTATTTGTCACAAATCAGGCAAAGCAGCTTCAAGAAGGGCTTGATAAAGGCAATACAGGACTTGAAAAAATCACGGACGGATTAGGGCATGCCGCAAAGTCGTTAGCTGATTCACAGCCGCAGATCGAAGAGTCGGGCAAAAGCGTCAATCAGCTTATTGACGGAACATTGTCTCTGAAATCCGGGCTTTCTGATATAGGAGAAAACCTGAATAAACTGCAGGCTGGCGTGAACGAGAATAAAGCCGGCGTCGCCCAGATGAGAAAGCGGATTGAAGAGCAAAAACAAATGCTGACTTCACAGCTCAAACAAAACAGCGGTCTCGCTTCAGAAACGCAAAACGCTTTAAAATTGGTAAAAACCGTCCTGCCGATGAAAGATGAAGCCAGCAGACAGCTTGCCGATTTGAACAAGCAGCTTGCCCGGCTGCCGTTTGCAAAATTGGAAGCGTCAATACCGTCAGTCAAAACCGATCCCTCTTACCAAGAAATCAAATCGGCCTTTACGGGTGTACAGTCAGCCGTTTCCAAGGCAAACGCGGATGCAGAAGCTTTTTCTAAACAGGTCGACAGTCAAAAGGCTCATCTGCAGCAAGCGGAAAAACAATTTGCCCGACTGGCAGCCGCTCAGAAGAAGATTGACACTCAAATTAACGCAATGATCAATGGTCTGACCAGTATTGAAAACGGTCTGCAGCAAGTGTCAGACGGACAGGGGGCTCTCGCGGGACAAATGCCGCGCCTTGAATCGGCGGCAGGACAGCTCGCCGAGGGCCAGAAAAAAATGAAGAGCGGTCTCGGTGATTTTTCTTCCCGGCTCAGCGAACTTTCTTCCGGCCTTAACGACAGTGTAAAAGGGCTTAAGAAAGTATCAAGCGGCATGATGGGGGCGAATGATTACCTGGGTGAGCTTCACAAGGCGTCAGACAAAGAAATGACAGGCTGGTTTGTGCCGAAAGACGCGTTGACAAACAGTGATTTCACAAGCGTGTTTAATACGTACATGTCAGATGACAGAAAAACGACAGAATTGACCGTCGTTCTTGATCACAATCCTTACTCAAATACGGCCATTCAAGATATTCAAGCGATCAAAGCGAGCGTAAAAAGGGCCATTCCGAACACGGATCTGAAGAATGCTTCCTTCGGCGTTTCGGGAGTCTCCAGCATGAATGCCGATCTGAAGGAAGTATCGGATTCAGACTTCAAACGGACGGCCATGTTTATGCTGGCGGGAATTTTTCTGATTCTCATCGTGATGCTGCGCTCCCTCATTATGCCTGTTTATTTAGTGGCGTCGCTCGTACTGACGTATTTCGCATCCATCGGCGTGACGGAATACATCTTTACACACTTCTTCGGGTATCCGGGCGTAAACTGGGCCGTGCCGTTCTTCGGCTTTGTCATTTTGATGGCTCTTGGCGTGGATTATTCCATCTTTTTAATGGACCGCTTTAATGAGCTTAAAAAAGAAGGAACGGAACCCGCAATGATCAGCAGTATGAAAAATATGGGTTCCGTCATCATTTCTGCAGCCATTATTTTAGCGGGAACCTTTGCGGCCATGCTGCCGTCAGGCGTTCTTTCCTTATTACAGATTGCAACCGTGGTATTAACAGGCCTTCTCATGTACGCAATTGTCGTCCTTCCGTTTTTTGTACCGGTCATGGTGAAAATATTCGGAAGAGCCAACTGGTGGCCTTTCAATTTGAAAAAATAACGTTCAATGCCTCTGCCTGTTTTCGGGCAGAGGTTTTTTGTTTCCTTATAAATCCTCCAGTTGATATAATTACATCTGCGCACTCATTTTTGCGAATGCTGAAATTTGGTCATAATACATACTATGAAAGAATGAACGAAGGAGGTTTCACATGACTTACGTAAATGAAATGAAGTCAAAGCACGGCGGGATCACCGCCCACATCGTAAAGACCGAGAAATTTAAAACCGTTTCGCTGACGTTTAAAATGCTGGCTCCTTTAACGAAAGAGCTCGTAACAAAAAGAGCGCTGTTTCCGCATGTGCTTCTGCGCGGAACAGAAAGCCGCCCGAAAACCGCTGATCTGCGGTCTTATTTTGATGAGCTGTACGGCACATCCGTTTCAGCTGATCTGACAAAAAAGGGAGAACGTCATGTCATTACGTTCAGGCTTGAGATTCCTAATGAAAAGTATCTGAAGGACCGCACACCGTTATTGGAAAAAGGCCTTCAGCTTTTATCAGAGCTTGTCTTTTCGCCCGCTTTGGAAAACGGCGCCTTCCTGCCCCTTTATGTCACGCAGGAAAAACGGACGCTGAAACAGCGGATTCAAGCCGTATATGATGATAAGATGAGATATTCTAATCTGCGTCTCGTTCAGGAAATGTGCAAAAGCGAACCGTATGCCCTTCACGTCAACGGCGAGTTCGATGATGTTGAACACATTACACCGCAAGATTTGTATGAAGCCTATCAAAAAGCCATACGCGAAGATCAGCTGGACCTGTACGTCATCGGCGATGTTGATACAGATCAGGTGAAAACGGCCGTTGATACGTATTTTAAAACGGAAGAACGGGAGCTGCAGCCTTTTGAAAGAAGCGCGGCGAATGAACAGCCCGATCCGAAGGAAGTCATTGATGAAGAGGACGTCAAGCAGGGCAAGCTGAATATCGGATTCCGGACCAATACGACATATACAGATCCGGATTATCCGGCATTGCAGGTGTTTAACGGGCTGTTCGGGGGTTTCTCTCATTCAAAGCTGTTTATAAATGTCCGTGAAAAAGCGAGCCTCGCCTATTATGCAGCCTCAAGGGTGGAAAGTTTCAAAGGGCTTTTGATGGTCATGTCGGGCATTGAGGTGAAAAATTACAAGCAGGCCGTCACCATCATTGAAGAACAGTTTCAGGCTATGCAAAACGGTGACTTTTCAGAAGATGATATCGCCCAAACGAAAGCCGTTATTAAAAATCAAGTATTAGAAACCATTGATACGGCATACGGCTTAGCGGAATTTCTGTATCAGCAGGCCTCAGCCCAAGTAGAGATACCGATCGAAAGATTCCTTGACAATATCGAGAAAGTGACAAAAGAGGACATTATCAATGTCGGAAAGAACATTAAGCTGGATACGACTTATTTCTTAAAAGGGACGGGGGGAGCATCTTGACTAAACCGATAAACTTCGAACAGCTTCAGGAAACGCTGTATCATGAAAAAATGGCAAACGGCCTTGATGTCTATGTGCTGCCGAAACAGGGCTTTAATAAAACATACGCCGTGTTTACGACAAAGTACGGTTCCATTGACAATCAATTCGTTCCTTTAAATAAGGAAGAAATGGTACACGTCCCTGACGGAATCGCGCATTTTCTGGAGCATAAACTGTTTGAAAAAGCGGACGGCGACGTGTTTCAGGACTTTAGTAAGCAGGGGGCGTCGGCAAATGCCTTTACATCATTTACACGAACCGCTTATCTGTTCTCCAGTACTTCTAATGTGGAGAAAAACCTGGAAACACTCGTAGATTTTGTTCAGGACCCGTATTTCACGGAAAAATCAGTTGAAAAAGAAAAAGGCATCATCGGCCAGGAAATCAATATGTATGATGATAATCCGGATTGGCGGCTGTTTTTCGGCCTTATCGAAAATATGTATAAAGACCACCCCGTGAAAATTGACATTGCCGGAACGGTGGAGAGCATCTCTCATATTACGAAAGATCTGCTGTATGAGTGCTACGAAACGTTTTATCACCCGAGCAATATGCTGCTCTTTATCGTCGGTCCCGTAGATCCTGAAGCGGTCATCAGCCAGGTGCGGAAAAACCAGGAGAAAAAGCCGTTTACAGACCAGCCTGAAATCAAACGTGAAGAAGTTCAGGAGCAGGAAGCGGTTTTCCGCCGGGAGCAGGAATTAAAAATGAACGTGCAAGGCTCAAAATGTCTTGTCGGCTTAAAGGCGAAAGACCCTTATAAAACGGGGCAGGAGCTGTTGAAGCACGAGCTCAGCATGAACCTCATGCTTGAATGTCTCTTCGGAAAAAGCTCACCGCATTACGGTGACTTGTACGACAAAGGCTACATTGATGAAACCTTCAGCTTTGATTACACGGCTGAATACGGATTCGGTTTTGCCTCTGTCGGAGGAGATACACCGGAGCCGGATAAGCTCGCTGACGAATTAAAACAGATGCTGCTTGATGCAGAATCAGCCGTGACTGCGGAAAAACTTGATCTTGCGAGAAAAAAGAAAATCGGGTCATTTTTAAAAGCGCTCAATTCACCTGAATATATCGCCAACCAATTCACACGCTACGCCTTTTTAGATATGAGTCTGTTTGATGTCGTAACCGTACTGGAGCAGATTACGCTGGAAGACGTAAAGCGGGTCATTAAAGAAGAAATATCAGAAGACAGGCTGACAGTCTGCAAAGTCGTGCCAAAATCATAACAAAACATCCCTCACGCCCTGAGGGATGTTTTTCTGGGGAAAGAAGGAGTATTGATTGATGAAACAGACAGCGCTCGTAACCGGAGCAAGCGGCGGAATCGGACAAAGTATAAGTGAAGTCCTCGCAAAAAACGGATATGACGTCCTCTTGCATTATCATTCTAATAAGGAAGCCGCACACAGGCTTGCGGAAAGGCTGAGCGCATCATTCGGCGTAAAAGCCTCCGTTATTCAGGCGGATCTGTCCTCACCGGATGGCGCGGAGACACTCAGCCGTTCCGTTAAGCAGCCTGTGGATGCTCTGATATTAAACAGCGGCAAAAGTCATTTCGGCCTGATTACGGACGTTACGGATGACACGGCGCGGGAGATGGTGCAGCTGCATGTAACGAGTCCGTTTCTTTTGGCGCGTAATCTGATGCCCGGCATGATCCGGAAAAAAAGCGGGGGCATCATCGCGATCGGTTCCGTCTGGGGAGAAACAGGCGCATCGTGCGAGGTATTATACAGCATGGTCAAGGGAGCGCAGCATTCGTTCGTCAAAGCGCTTGCCAAAGAGCTTGCTCCGAGCGGCGTCCGCGTGAATGCAGTCTCGCCGGGTGCCGTTGATACAAATATGCTTGATCAGTTCACGTCTGATGAAAAAGAAGCGTTGGCAGAGGAAATTCCCGCGGGCCGGCTGGCAAAGCCGGAGGAAATCGCCGAAGCGGCGGCCTTTTTATTATCGGACAAGGCTTCCTATATTACGGGGCATATATTATCCGTAAATGGCGGCTGGCACTGCTGAAAAAAATGTGTGTATAGTTTGCATCTGTACGGACAAAATAATTTTGTAACAACAGATGAAATGGAGGAACCCAACATGTCAGTATTAGAAAACTGGGATAATTGGAAGAATTTCCTTGGCGACAGATTGAACTATGCGCAGGAAAAAGGGATGAGTGATGA
Source organism: Bacillus sp. EB106-06-01-XG163 (assembly GCF_058791615.1). NCBI lineage: Bacteria > Bacillati > Bacillota > Bacilli > Caryophanales > Bacillaceae > Bacillus > Bacillus sp. EB106-06-01-XG163. The sequence continues at coordinate 254,749 of NZ_JBYTDS010000001.1, read as the reverse complement.
AACGATCACTGACCTCGCTACAGAAATCGGCGGTTACCTTGCGAACGAAGTCGACTCGAAAAACCATCAGGAAAAAGTGCTTGCTGATCTTTGGAGCGTTGCTTCTGAAGATGAACAGCGCGCCATCGCAAATATGATGGTGAAGCTTGTTGAAAATAACAGCACTCATTAAGAGGGGGGATTTCTCCTCTCTTTTTTTATGTTTTCCTCTATAGAGCAACATTCTTCTTTCTAATTAGAGAAAAATGTTTTATGATAAAGGAAGGTAAAAATTTGCCACAATGGAGGGGGTATATCATTTGGCAAAGCTCGAATGGTATTTTGAATATGAAATTCAAGTGAACCGCCCCGGCCTGCTCGGGGATATTTCATCTCTTCTCGGGATGCTGTCAATTAATATTGTCACAATTAACGGTGTCGACCTTTCCAGAAGGGGAATGCTGCTCAGATGCCGGCATATAGATCAAATTAAACGATTGGAATCAATTTTAAAAACAATGGAGACCATTAAAGTAACGAAGCTGAGAGAACCGAGGCTTCGCGACCGTCTCGCAGTCCGCCACGGAAGATACATTCAGCGTGATGCCGATGACAAAAAAACCTTCCGTTTTGAAAGGGACGAGCTCGGTCTTCTGGTTGACTTTATGGCCGAGCTGTTTAAAAAAGAAGGACACAAACTGATCGGAATCCGGGGAATGCCGAGGGTCGGAAAAACGGAGTCCATCGTTGCGTCAAGCGTTTGTGCCAGCAAAAGATGGCTTTTCGTATCATCAACGCTGCTAAAACAAACGATCCGGAGCCAGCTGGTTGCCGATGAATACAGCACGGAAAACGTGTTTATCCTCGACGGCATCGTTTCGACAAGACGGGGATCTGAGCGCCATCTTCAGCTCGTCAGTGAAATTATGCGGCTTCCGGCGACAAAGGTCGTGGAGCACCCCGATATTTTTGTTCAAAATTCGGAGTATACGCTCGATGATTTCGATTATATTATCGAACTCAGAAATGATCCTGACGAAGTTATTACATATGAACATGCAGAAGAACCGCAAATATTTGATCAGACCGGTTTTTCAAGCTTTGATTTTTAATATTGGAAGGTGTTTGTTGTGACAGAATTAGCAATCCGGCTTAAAGAAGCCAGAGAGGAAAAAGGGATGTCATTGGATGAACTCCAGGCGGCGACGAAAATTCAGAAAAGATACTTAACCGCTCTGGAAGAAGGCAATTATGACGTCATTCCCGGCAATTTTTATGTGCGGGCGTTTATCAAGCAATACGCTGAAGCTGTCGGGCTTGATTCAGATCAGTTATTTGAAGAATATAAAAAAGACATCCCTAACACGTACCATGACGATGTGTCGGAAAAAATCTCCGGTCTCGCCATGCAAAGGGAGCTTCCTAAGTCCGCTTCAAAGGCGGCGGAATGGCTTCCGACCGTCCTTGTCGTCATCGGTGTCATTATCGTCATCGCGATCATTTATGCGATTATTCAGCTCGGAATGAGCAAATCCGGGCAGACAGATGGAGATAAGGCCGTCACCCAAAGTGAGAGCAAGTATGAGATTCCTAAGGATTCTGCGCTGAAAAACGACGGCAATACAAATGACGAAGCGCAATCTGACAGCAAAAAAGACAAAAAGGACACAAAAGCGTCAGAGCAGAAGAAAGAAAAAAGCAGTGAAAAGACGGAGATCAAAGCGGCCGGAACGGAAGGCTCGGCTTCTTCATACAACGTCTCCGGGGCAGATAAGTATAAGCTTGAACTGATTGCTTCTGACAGCGCATGGATCCGCGTCCGTGATGACAGCGGCGGTTCTTTAAAAGAAGGAACGCTGCAAAAAGGCGAAACCTTTAAAAAAGACGTCACGGATCAAAAGCAGATTGAAATCCGCACGGGCTATGCCCCTAACCTGAAAATTAAAATCAACGGAGAGGTTCTGTCCTATGAACTCAATCCGCATGATGTGATGGCGCAGACCATCACAATCAAGATGAAAAAATAAAAGGGGAAAAGTCATCTGAACGATTAAGATGACTTTTTCTTCACGTCCGAGTACATATTATTGGAGGGGCTTTATGTTTAACTTACCGAATAAAATCACACTGGCAAGAATCGCTTTAATTCCTGTATTTATGATTATCATGCTTGTTCCTTTTCAGTGGGGCAGCGTTCATATAGGGGATGAATCGATTCCGGTCGCGCATCTTACGGGAGCTGTTTTGTTCATTATCGCATCAACGACTGACTGGGTGGATGGCTACTACGCCAGAAAACTGAACCTCGTGACAAATTTCGGGAAATTTTTAGATCCGCTGGCTGACAAACTGCTGGTGTCCGCGGCATTAATTACGCTTGTGCAGTTTGACCTTGCGCCGGCGTGGATGGTCATCATCATCATCAGCCGCGAATTTGCCGTAACGGGATTAAGACTTGTGCTGGCGGGAACGGGGGAAGTTGTAGCCGCCAATATGCTGGGGAAAATTAAAACATGGGCTCAGATCATCGCTGTTGCCGCGCTTTTGCTGCATAATCTTCCGTTTGAGCTCGTTTCTTTCCCGTTCGGCGATATCGCTTTATGGGTGGCCGTGCTCTTCACAGTCATTTCCGGCTGGGATTATTTTGCGAAGAACTGGGATGCGTTAAAAACATCTAACTAAGAAAGAAGGACTTAAAGATGGAAATAGCAAAAAAAGCAGAAATCATTGCAGTCGGCTCGGAGCTTCTGCTCGGCCAGATCGCCAATACGAACGCGCAGTTTATCAGTAAAGAGCTGGCGGAAATCGGTGTAAACGTGTTTTATCATACCGCTGTCGGTGACAATCCGGAGCGGCTTAAGCAAGTCATCCGCATTGCCGAAGAGCGCTCAGACCTGATTATTTTTTCAGGCGGCCTCGGACCGACCAAGGACGATTTGACGAAAGAAACCATTGCAAACACACTGGGGCGCCCGCTCGTTCTGAATGACGAAGCATTCCGGTCGATCGAAGAATATTTCGCGAAAACAAAACGGACCATGTCGCCGAATAACCGCAAACAGGCGCTCGTCATTGAGGGCTCAGACGTTTTGGCGAATCATTTCGGCATGGCGCCGGGAATGCTTGCAGAGCACGGCTCAAGGCTTTATATGCTGCTTCCCGGGCCGCCGAGCGAGCTGCGTCCGATGTTTGAAAATGAAGCAAAGCCGCTGCTTCTTAAAAAGCTCGGTTCTAATGAGAAAATCGTTTCAACCGTGCTGCGGTTTTTCGGAATCGGTGAATCCCAGCTTGAAGCTGATTTAGAAGATATCATTGATGCGCAGACGAACCCGACGATTGCGCCGCTCGCTGCTGACGGAGAGGTCACGCTGCGTTTAACGGCGAAACATGCCGACGAAAAAGAAACAGAACGGCTTTTAAAAGAAACGGAAGCCGCCATTTTAGAACGTGTCGGTGAATTTTTCTACGGATATGATGATACGTCTCTGGTGAAGGAGCTTTCAAAAGCATGCAGACAAAACGGAATTACGATTTCCTCTGCCGAAAGCTTTACAGGCGGCCTGTTTTCAGAGAGGGTGACTGATTTAAGCGGTGCGTCTCAACTATTTGCAGGGGGCGTTGTCTGTTATTCCGACAGCGTGAAACAGCATGTGCTCGGCGTGAAAGCTGAGACGCTCGCAGAAAGCGGAGCGGTCAGCAAAGAGTGTGCGAAAGAGCTTGCAGCCGGTGTGAGAAAGCTGACCGGAAGCGATATCGGCATCAGCTTTACCGGGGTGGCGGGTCCCGACCCGCAGGAAGGGCATGCGCCGGGCCGCGTCTTTATCGGCATTTCAGCGGAAGGAAAAGAAGAGGTGCACGAATTTAACTTTGCCGGCTCAAGAACCGGGATCAGAAAGCGCGCCGCTAAATACGGCTGCCATCTCATTTTAAAAATGCTGGATCAAAAATAAAGTTTTAAAGAGCCGTTTTCTCTGATTTTTAAGTTTTATAAGGGAAATTATGCTCTTTTGCAGAAAAGCGAACGCGGAAAAAATCCGAATATGCGTTCGCTTTTTTCTTGGCAAATGCCAGTAAACAAGGTATAGTATATGTAGTGGCAAGATAAAGGAGGAAAAAATAAATGAGTGATCGTCAGGCAGCCTTAGATATGGCTCTTAAGCAAATAGAAAAACAATTCGGCAAAGGTTCCATCATGAAGCTCGGAGAAAAAACGGATACAAGAATTTCAACGGTGCCAAGCGGTTCCCTTGCACTTGATACCGCTCTCGGAATAGGCGGATACCCGCGCGGACGGATTATTGAAGTATACGGACCTGAAAGCTCAGGTAAAACGACTGTAGCGCTTCACGCAATCGCTGAGGTTCAGGAAAAAGGCGGACAGGCAGCATTTATTGATGCTGAGCATGCTCTTGATCCTGTTTACGCGCAAAAGCTCGGTGTCAATATCGAAGAGCTTCTGCTTTCTCAGCCGGATACGGGAGAGCAGGCGCTAGAGATTGCTGAAGCGCTGGTGCGAAGCGGAGCTGTTGATATCGTGGTCGTTGACTCTGTTGCGGCGCTTGTTCCAAAAGCTGAAATTGAAGGTGACATGGGTGATTCACACGTCGGTTTACAGGCGCGTCTTATGTCTCAGGCGCTCCGTAAGCTTTCCGGCGCTATCAATAAATCTAAAACAATCGCAATCTTTATTAACCAGATTCGTGAAAAAGTCGGCGTTATGTTCGGAAATCCGGAGACGACACCGGGCGGCCGCGCGCTGAAATTCTATTCTTCCGTGCGCCTTGAAGTGCGCCGTGCCGAGCAATTAAAGCAGGGCAACGACGTGATGGGGAATAAAACGAGAATTAAAGTCGTAAAAAACAAAGTCGCTCCTCCGTTCCGTACGGCTGAAGTGGACATTATGTACGGTGAAGGAATCTCCAAAGAAGGGGAAATCATCGACCTTGGAACTGAACTGGATATCGTGCAAAAAAGCGGTTCGTGGTATTCTTATGAAGAAGAACGCCTCGGTCAGGGCCGTGAAAACGCCAAGCAGTTCTTAAAAGAAAATAAAGACATCATGCTGATGATTCAGGAACAAATCCGTGAATATTACGGTTTAGACAATAACGGTGTAACGGACAAAGCGGAAGAAGTTCAGGAAGAGATGGAATTAGAAGAATAAAAACACGATCAAAAGAGCGGAATAAGCAATTTCCGCTCTTTTTTTGTGTGTTTCAAAAAAACACTGGCTGTTTCGGAAAATTTTATCTGGAATGTTACAACTTTTTTCACCCTTCACTCGTCTAACATCATGGCGAAAGTTGAAATTATATCTGAGGAGGAAAAAAGATGACGAGCCCCCGCCGCACAAGAATAAATAAAAAAAGAAAGAAGAAGCTGATGAAAACGGGAGGGCTGTTTCTTTTTCTGCTGCTTGTCACTGTTTTTATTATGATCTGGACCGTCACAGCGCATCACCGGGAGAAGGAATCCGTTAAAAACGCTCCCGCCGCTCAATCTGATACTTCAAAAGACCAGACTCAACAGAAAAAAGAAAAGACGCAAAAAGAGAAAACACCTAAATCAATCGATCACAATAAACAGATCAGCAATTACTTGCAACAGATCGGGTTCAGCGGCACAGCAATGATCGTAAAAGATGGAAAAGTTGTGCTGAAAAAAGGCTTTGGCTATGCGGACCGAAAACAAAAAATTAAAAACAATCCGGAGACATCATATTATATCGGTTCTTCACAAAAAGCGTTAATCGCGACGGCTGTCCTGCAGCTTGAAGAAAAAGGGCTGCTGCAGACGAGTGACCCCGTCAGTACATACTTGCCGAATTTTCCTAACGGCACGCGCATTACATTGAAAAACCTGCTCAATCATACGTCCGGCATAAACGGGCATATTGAGGGACAGGGACCGATTTCTCCAATTGATTTAATCAAGGATATAGAATACCGCGGAATTAAACGGCAGCCCGGGGTTTGGGATTACAGGGATTCCAACTATTCAGTGCTTGCTTATATCGTATCTCAAGTCAGCGGGGAGTCTTATGAACAATATATAAAAGAACACGTGTTCAAACCGGCCGGAATGAAGCATGCCGGATTTTACAAAACATTTGCCAAAGCCAAATATCCTGCCGTCGGCTACAAAGTCGATGAGAGCGGCAGTCTTGTAACGCCGCACCTTTTGGACTTATCGCAGCTGTACGGGGCGGGCGACATGTATATGAGCGCTGAAGATCTCTATAAATTTGATAAAGCGATCGTAAACGGCACGCTCCTTTCAAAAGAAAGCTTCACAAAAATGTTTACAGCAGGAAGCAGTGCCGCTTACGGCATGGGGTTTTACATTGATCCGGGAAGCTATTCCAATCACGGTGTTATGCCCGGTTACAACATTTTGAACAGCTTCAGCCATTCGGCAAGCAAATATGTCATATTACTGTCAAACATTCAGAATAACGCCAAATTAGGACAGGTAAACAATAGAATTTACCAATTGCTTAACCAGCCGGACTAACAGAGCCGTCATTCACGAAAAGCGGATCTAGGTATGGTATGATATATACATGGGCGAAGATCCGAGCTGAAGGCGAATCGTTAAGCTGGCAAGCTTGACAAGTATTTCCGACACAATTACAATGAAGTTGTAACATTTGTTTTTTTAACATGATTGTTAAACCATTTAAACTTGACAAGGGCGTGAGAGACTCATTCCCTGTGAAGGTTCTGTATGTTGAGAAAATCAGACAATGTACATGCCGGCACTTATTTAAGCAAAAACCAAGTTCATAGCAAGAGGAGGTGAAAGTATGACCCCAATGACGGTTCTCATCTCCATTTTGCTGACTCTGCTCGGTTTAGTTGTTGGCTACTATGTTCGTAAAACCATTGCCGAAGCAAAGATTGCGGGCGCACGCGGTGCTGCCGAGCAAATCCTTGAAGATGCAAAGCGTGATGCTGAAGCACTGAAAAAAGAAGCTCTGCTTGAAGCAAAGGACGAAATCCATACACTTCGAATAGATGCTGAACAGGAAGTTCGTGAAAGACGAAATGAGCTTCAAAAACAAGAAAACCGTTTACTTCAAAAAGAAGAAAATCTTGACCGTAAACATGAAGGAATTGATAAACGGGAAGCGATGTTGGAGAAGAAAGATCATTCTCTGAATGAACGACAACAACATATTGAAGAGATGGAAAGCAAAGTGGATGAGATGATTCGTATGCAGCAGTCAGAACTCGAACGCATTTCGAGCCTGACACGGGATGAAGCGAAACAAATCATTCTTGACCGGGTTGAAAATGAGCTTTCACATGACATCGCCATCATGACAAAAGAAACCGAAAACCGTGCGAAAGAAGAGGCAGATAAAAAGGCGAAAAACATTCTGTCGCTTGCTTTGCAGCGCTGTGCAGCAGATCATGTTGCCGAAACGACGGTATCGGTCGTCAATCTTCCGAATGATGAGATGAAAGGACGTATCATCGGCCGTGAAGGGCGTAACATTCGTACGCTTGAAACGCTTACAGGTATTGACCTGATTATTGATGACACACCTGAAGCAGTCATTCTTTCCGGATTTGATCCGATCAGACGGGAGACGGCAAGAATCGCTCTTGATAAACTCGTTCAGGATGGCCGTATTCACCCGGCGCGCATTGAAGAAATGGTTGAAAAATCCCGCCGTGAGGTAGATGACTATATCCGGGAAATGGGTGAGCAGACGACGTTTGAAGTCGGCGTTCACGGACTCCACCCGGATCTGATCAAGATCCTCGGCCGGTTGAAATTCCGTACAAGCTACGGGCAGAACGTACTGAAACATTCTATGGAAGTTGCGTTTTTAGCAGGTTTAATGGCTTCCGAGCTTGGAGAAGATGCAAAGCTTGCCAAGCGGGCCGGTCTTCTGCATGACATCGGAAAAGCAATTGACCATGAAGTGGAAGGAAGCCACGTGGAAATCGGAGTGGAGCTTGCGACCAAATATAAAGAGCATCCAGTCGTCATTAACAGTATTGCGTCACACCACGGAGACGAAGAGCCGACTTCCATTATCGCCGTTCTGGTTGCTGCCGCTGATGCACTGTCAGCCGCAAGACCGGGTGCGAGAAGTGAAACGCTCGAAAACTATATCCGCAGACTTGAAAAGCTTGAAGAAATCTCCGAGTCTTACGAAGGTGTTGAAAAATCATTTGCGATTCAGGCCGGCCGTGAAGTTCGCATCATGGTGAAGCCGGACTCCATTAATGATTTAGAAGCCCATCGTTTGGCACGTGATATCCGTAAACGAATTGAGGACGAGCTTGATTATCCGGGCCACATTAAAGTGACCGTAATCAGAGAAACTCGAGCCGTAGAGTATGCAAAATAAAGTGATGCTTAGCGCATCACTTTATTTTTTTGAGTCCCTGAAAAGGAAGGAATGGAATGTATGAGAATTTTATTTATCGGAGATGTTGTCGGTTCCCCGGGCCGCGACATGGTAAAAGAATATGTCCCGAAACTGAAAGCGAAACATAAACCGCATTTTACAATTATTAACGGAGAAAATGCAGCACACGGAAAAGGACTGACAGAAAAGATCTACCACAGCCTTATGGAAGCGGGAGCAGATGCCATTACAATGGGAAACCATACGTGGGATAAAAGAGAGATCTTCGACTTTATTGATGATGTGCCGCATCTTGTCCGGCCGGCGAATTTCCCGGAAGGTACGCCGGGCAAAGGCATTACCTATATTAAATCGAACGGAAAAGAGCTTGCCGTCATTAACTTACAGGGGCGGACGTTTCTTCCGCCGCTTGATGATCCGTTTGCTAAAGCGGATGAATTAATAGAAGAAGCGAAAAAGCGCACGCCGTACATTTTTATTGATTTTCACGCCGAAGCGACAAGCGAAAAAATTGCGATCGGCTGGTACACAGACGGAAGAGCCTCTGCCGTGGTAGGCACCCATACACACGTGCAAACGGCAGATAACCGCATTTTGCCGAAAGGAACGGCATATATTACTGATGTAGGCATGACGGGTCCGTACGACGGAATTCTCGGTATGGACAGAGAAACGGTCATCAAGCGGTTTAAAACCAATCTTCCTGTCCGGTTTACGGTGGCGGAAGGTAAAACTACGCTGAGCGGAGTGCTCATTGACATCGACGATCAAACGAAAAAGGCCGTAAATATCGAACGGATATTAATCAATGATGACCATATGTTCTTTGAATAGGTGATCATGTGTTTATTTTATAAAAATATTAAAAGGAAAAGCAGGAATATAGCAACTTCTTAGTGAATATAGTAAAAATGGAAGGTAGCCCGCTATTTTTGAAAAGCATTGTGGGGATGGCTTTTTGGATAGCAACATCTAATAATGATTGTTCTAATGAACACTCACTTATCCATTGTAAAACTAAGGGGGAGCAGAAATGGAAATCTTAAAAGTTTCAGCAAAATCAAGTCCAAATTCAGTAGCAGGCGCGCTTGCCGGTGTATTGAGGGAACGCGGAGCCGCCGAAATTCAAGCAATTGGGGCGGGTGCCTTAAATCAGGCTGTTAAAGCGGTTGCGATTGCCAGAGGCTTTGTCGCGCCAAGCGGCGTAGATTTGATTTGTATTCCGGCTTTTACAGATATACAGATTGACGGAGAAGAAAGAACGGCGATTAAGTTAATCGTCGAACCCCGTTAAAAACAAAAACATGATATTCTCAACCTGCTTGCGTAAGGCGAGCGGGTTGTTTTTATTGTTGTCATATTTTCTCACAATATTATATTGATAGTACGAAGAGATGATAAATGGCTTTATTCATATAATATTCAAAAAAAATCCCGCCCATTTTTCCGGACGGAAGCAGTTGTTTTCTTGGAGTGGACACTGGTATTTACCTCCTTTTTATATCATGTTACAATCCAGTTATTACAGTGTTTTTTCGAGGAGGAGTGTACGTGTTGGGAGGAAAGATGAAAGCTATCGTCAAAAATGAAAACGCTTTCGGAGCAACTCTGAAAGAAATTCCCATACCTTCCATTAATGAGAATGAAGTTCTCATTAAAGTACAGGCCGCATCTATATGTGGTACAGATGTGCATATTTATAATTGGGATCAATGGGCGCAGAAACGAATCAAAACACCTCAAGTATTCGGACATGAATTCAGCGGTATCGTAGCGGAAACGGGCAAGCACGTCACAAATGTCAAAATAGGTGACTACGTTTCGGCTGAAACCCACTTCGTCTGCGGTACTTGTGTCCCTTGTTTAACAGGAAAACATCATGTGTGCACCCATACAAAGATCCTCGGCGTAGATACAGCCGGTTCCTTCGCTGAATATGTCAAAGTGCCGGCTCGAAATGTTTGGAAAAATCCCGCTGATATGGACCCCGCCGTCGCTTCTGTTCAAGAGCCGCTTGGCAACGCGGTGCATACGGTGCTGGAAAGCAGCCAGCTTGCGGGCGGTTCCGCTGCAATTATCGGCTGCGGACCGATCGGGCTGATGGCGGTGGCAGTGGCTAAAGCGGCCGGTGCATCCTGTATTGCGGCCATTGATAAAAATGATTACAGGCTGGTTCTTGCGAAGAAATTGGGAGCCACGATCACCATTTCAGCTGATAAGGAAGATCCGCTTGAGGTGATCGACACCTTAACAGGCGGAGAAGGGATCGACCTTGTCTGCGAAATGTCAGGCCACCCGGCAGCTATAGCACAAGGATTAAAGATGGCGGCCAACGGGGGAAGGTTCCACATGCTGAGTCTGCCGGAACGTCCGGTGACGGTTGACCTGACAAATGACGTGGTGTTTAAAGGACTTACCGTCCAAGGCATCACAGGCAGAAAAATGTTTGAAACATGGCGGCAGGTATCGCACCTGCTTGAATCCGGCCTTGTTGATCTGACGCCAGTGATCACGCATCAGTTTCCGCTTGAAGACTTTGAAAAAGGGTTTGACCTGATGAGAAAGGGCCAGTGCGGCAAAGTCATTTTGATTCCATAAGGGGAGGGTTCTATAATGAAAGAATTTGAATTTCTAAAAGCAGAGCTTGATAAAATGAAAGAAAATAAAACGTGGCAGCAAATGAAACAAATTGAAACGAAGCAGGGTCCGTCGGTGGAAGTCAAAGGGGAAAACGTGATACAGCTTTCATCGAACAATTATCTCGGTTTGACGTCGCATCCAAGGCTTGTCGAAGCGGCCAAACGCGCCGCGGAAGAATTCGGAGCGGGTACGGGGTCCGTCCGGACAATCGCCGGAACATTCACAATGCACAATGAGCTGGAGAAAAAATTGGCAAACTTTAAAAAAACAGAAGCGGCACTTGTTTTTCAATCGGGGTTCACAACGAATCAGGGCGTCTTATCAAGCATTCTTACAAAAGAAGATATCGTGATCTCTGACGAACTGAACCATGCTTCCATTATTGACGGGATCAGGCTGACGAAAGCAGATAAAAAGGTGTACCGCCATGTTGATATGGACGATTTGGAAAGGGTGCTGAAAAAATCAATGAATTACCGCATGCGCCTGATCGTCACCGACGGCGTATTCTCAATGGACGGCAACATCGCTCCTTTGCCTGACATCGTCAAACTTGCAGAGGCGTACGATGCCTTTGTGATGGTCGACGACGCGCATGCTTCCGGCGTACTCGGAAAAAACGGAAGGGGAACGGTTAATCACTTCGGGCTTGACGGAAGAGTCCACATACAGGTGGGCACATTAAGCAAAGCCATCGGAGTGCTTGGCGGTTATGCCGCAGGGTCGCAGGTTCTGATCGATTACCTGCGCCATAAAGGGCGTCCTTTCTTATTCAGCACTTCTCATCCGCCTGCGGTAACGGCCGCATGCATAGAAGCCATTGACGTCCTGCTGGAAGAGCCGGAGCATATGGAAAAGCTATGGGAGAACACGGCGTATTTCAAAGACAAACTGGTTCAAATGGGGCTGACCCTCACAAAAAGCGAAACACCGATCGTGCCGATATTAATAGGGGAGGAAGAAAAAGCCCAGGCATTTTCAGACCTTTTATTGACCCGCGGGGTCTTTGCACAAAGCATCGTGTATCCGACGGTCGCCCAAGGAAAAGCGAGAATCCGCACCATTATTACGGCGGAGCATACAAAAGAGGAGCTTGACCGGGCCCTGGAAGTAATCCGTTCAGCCGCAAAAGAGCTGCAGCTTGTGTAAGGGGGAAATGATTCCCTCTTTTTTATTTCTTATTGATTCTTATTCTCAATAAGGTGTACAATAATAGGCTGGCGGTTGTGTCAAACGCTTTTAACCAGTATACTTGAGGGTGGAAGTTTCGGTTGAAAGGAGACATTCGAACATGAATGAAAAGCAAAAGCAGGAAAGCGGACAAGTGAATCCGGCGGACAAAACATCCGAAAAGGATTACAGCAAGTATTTTGAAGCCGTATATATTCCGCCTTCTTTAAAAGATGCGAAAAAACGGGGCAAAGAATCCGTTCAATATCATAACGATTTTAAAATCTCAGAAGAATTTAAAGGCCTCGGTGAAGGCAGGAAATTTTATATCCGCACGTACGGATGCCAAATGAACGAGCATGATACGGAAGTCATGGCGGGTATTTTTATGGCGCTCGGTTATGAAGCGACAAATTCGGTTGATGACGCGAACGTTATTTTATTAAACACTTGCGCTATCCGGGAAAATGCTGAAAACAAAGTGTTCGGAGAGCTCGGCCATTTAAAGGCGCTCAAAAAAAATAACCCGGACCTGATTCTCGGCGTCTGCGGCTGCATGTCACAGGAAGAATCAGTCGTAAACCGCATCCTTAAGAAGCACCCGTTTGTCGATATGATTTTCGGCACGCACAACATTCACCGTCTGCCGGAACTGTTATCAGAGGCATATTTATCAAAAGAGATGGTCATTGAAGTGTGGTCGAAGGAAGGGGATGTCATTGAAAACCTTCCGAAAGTCCGCAACGGAAAAATTAAAGGCTGGGTCAACATTATGTACGGCTGTGACAAGTTCTGCACATACTGCATCGTACCGTATACCCGCGGAAAAGAACGAAGCCGCCGTCCTGAGGAAATTATCCAGGAAGTCAGAAGACTTGCAAGCGAAGGTTATAAAGAAATCACACTGCTCGGTCAAAACGTGAATGCGTACGGAAAAGATTTTGAGGATATGACGTACGGACTCGGTGATTTAATGGACGAACTGCGTAAAATTGATATTCCGAGAATCCGATTCACGACGAGTCATCCGCGTGACTTTGATGATCATCTGATCGAAGTGCTCGCCAAAGGCGGCAACCTTCTTGACCATATCCATCTTCCGGTTCAATCAGGAAGCTCAGCGATGTTAAAAATGATGGCGCGCAAATATGACAGAGAACGCTATCTGGAGCTTGTCGGAAAAATTAAAGCAGCGATGCCGAACGCTTCACTGACGACCGATATTATTGTCGGTTTTCCGAATGAAACCGATGAACAATTTGAAGAAACGCTTTCGTTATATCGCGAAGTGGAATTTGACAGCGCATATACGTTTATTTACTCTCCTCGTGAAGGCACGCCGGCAGCGAAGATGAAAGACAATGTTCCGATGAGGGTCAAGAAAGAACGTCTTCAGCGCCTCAATGATTTGGTGAAAGAAATTTCAGCCAAAAAAATGAAGGAATATGAAGGCAGGACTGTCGAAGTATTAGTTGAGGGAGAAAGCAAAAATAACCCTGACATTCTTGCCGGCTATACGGAAAAAAGCAAGCTCGTCAACTTCAAAGGGCCGAAAGACGCCATCGGCAAGATTGTACGCGTCAAAATCGAACAGGCGAAAACATGGTCGCTTGACGGTGTGATGGCAGGAGAAGCAATCGAGGTGAAATAATAATGACGCTTTACTCAAAGAAAGACATTGTACAGCAGGCTAGGAACCTTGCGAAAATGATTTCTGAAACAGAAGAAGTTGATTTTTTCAAACGCGCCGAGGCGCAGATTAACGAAAATGAAAAAGTCTCTGCGATTATTAATCAGATTAAAACCCTGCAAAAGCAAGCCGTTAACCTGAAGCACTACGAAAAGCTTGAAGCGCTGAAACAAGTGGAAAGTAAAATTGACGCCCTGCAGGAAGAACTTGAAGGGATTCCGATCATTCAAGAATTCAGAGATTCCCAGATTGAGGTCAATGACCTTCTTCAGCTTGTCGCACATACGATCTCAAATCAGGTGACAAACGAAATCATTACATCTACCGGAGGCAACCTGCTGACGGGAGAAACCGGTTCAAAAGTAAAACATTCGAATAACAGCTGTTCTATTTAAACACGGGGCCTTCATCGGCCCGTGTTTTTTTGCTGTTTGAGAACTAATTGTAATATGCACTAAGTTTTCATTGAATCACCGTTTTGTCCCATTTTACTGGAAAGTTTTATCATACTTAAAAGTAAAGTTTCTGGGCAGGGCTGCATACAATGAAACAGAAACTTTGTATTTTTATATTTTTATTATAAAAATGCACATGAGACAAATGCCCAGCATAAGATAACACGAAGAAGAACAAGGAGGCCTGCCGGAATGTCTGAATACAGGGAAATTATTACGAAAGCGGTAGTTGCGAAAGGAAGAAAATTCACCCAATGCACCAACACGATCTCACCTGGAGAAAAACCGTCAAGTATATTGGGCGGCTGGATTATCAACCACAAGTACGATGCCGAAAAGATCGGGAAGACTGTAGAAATTGAAGGGTATTATGATATAAACGTCTGGTACTCTTACGCCGATAATACAAAAACGGAAGTTGTAACCGAGAGAGTAAAGTATGTCGATGTGATTAAACTCAGATACAGAGACACAAATTACTTAGATGACGAACACGAAGTCATTGCCAAAGTGCTGCAGCAGCCGAATTGTCTTGAAGTCACCATTTCTCCTAACGGAAATAAAATCGTGGTTCAGGCAGAGAGAGAATTTTTAGCAGAAGTGGTCGGTGAAACGAAAGTCGTCGTCGAAGTCAATCCTGACTGGGAAGAAGACGATGATGATGATTGGGAAGACGATCTTGATGAAGAATTAGAGGACATTAACCCTGAATTTTTAGTCGGAGATCCTGAAGAATAAGTTGAGGCTAGGGGAGTTTAACACCCCAAGTCTCTTTTTTATATATAAAGATATCACTCTTTTGTTTATGTTATAATGGGATTCGGATAAGAGAAGATACATAGTGAGGGATTAAATGATGGCTAGTTACACGCCTATGATACAGCAATACTTGAAGATAAAGGCAGAGCACCAAGATGCCTTTTTATTTTTTCGGCTTGGTGACTTTTATGAAATGTTTTTTGAAGATGCAAAAAAAGCGTCACAAGAGCTTGAAATTACACTGACAAGCAGAGACGGAGGTTCGGCTGATAAAATTCCGATGTGCGGCGTGCCGTATCATTCCGCGGCGGCTTATATTGAACAGCTGATTAAAAAGGGCTATAAAGTGGCGATCTGTGAGCAGACGGAAGATCCGAAGGCGGCTAAAGGCGTTGTAAAAAGAGAAGTCGTCCAGCTGATCACACCGGGAACCGTGATGGATGGAAAAGGCATCCACGAGTCGGAAAACAACTTTATCGCTTCCGTTTCCGAATTCCGTGACGGATACGGTCTCGCTTTATCGGACTTAACGACTGGAGAAAACCTGGCCGTATTTATTGAGCGGATTGAAGATGTCATGTCAGAAATTTACTCAGTCGGCGCAAAGGAAATTGTCGTATCGAGCAAGTTTAACGAACATACAGCTGCTCAGCTGAAAGAACGGTGCGGCGCCACGATTTCCATCGAAGACGGGGAAATAACAGAACGCATTGAAATCGCAAAGCACTTGCCGGGCGAAGAGCTGACAGAGACGTTTATGCGTTTATATACGTATTTGCAGAAAACGCAAAAACGGAGCCTGGATCACCTGCAGCCGGTTCAAGTATATGAATTGGAAGAAGCGATGAAAATTGACCTGTATTCAAAACGGAATCTTGAGCTGACGGAAACGATCCGTTCTAAAAGCAAAAAAGGGTCATTGCTTTGGCTTTTAGACGAGACGAAAACAGCGATGGGCGGCCGGCTTCTCAAACAATGGATTGACCGCCCGCTGATCAGGGCATCCCAAATCGAAGAACGCCAGGAAATGGTCGAGACGCTGATCAATCATCTGTTTGAGCGTGAAGATCTTCGAGAGCGCCTGAAGGAAGTATACGATTTAGAACGTCTGGCGGGCCGGGTCGCATTCGGAAACGTCAACGCAAGGGATTTAATCCAGCTGAAAGAATCTTTAAAACAAGTGCCGAGCATCAAAGAGCTTGTAGGGTCTCTTAACCATAAAAAAGCAAAAGAACGCGCCGGCTTGATTGATCCGTGCGGAGATTTGCTTGACCTGTTAGAAGAAGCCCTTCATGAAAACCCGCCGTTATCGTTAAAAGAAGGCAATTTAATTAAAGACGGCTATCATCAGAAGCTCGATGAGTACCGTGACGCCAGCAAAAACGGTAAAGACTGGATTGCCAGACTGGAGCAGCAGGAACGCGCTTATACGGGCATCCGTTCATTAAAGGTCGGTTTCAATAAAGTGTTCGGCTATTATATTGAAGTCACAAAAGCAAACCTTCATCTGCTTGAAGACGGACGGTATGAGCGGAAACAGACCCTCACAAACGCCGAACGGTACATTACGCCGGAATTGAAGGAAAAAGAAGCGCTTATTTTAGAAGCGGAAAACAACATCTGCGAGCTGGAATATGAGCTTTTTGCCGGACTGCGTGAAAAGGTGAAACAATTTATTCCGCGCTTGCAGCGTCTTGCCAAACAAATGAGTGAGCTGGACGCACTGCAATGCTTTGCTACGATCAGTGAAAACAGGCATTACACAAAGCCCGTCTTTTCTGATAATGAAGTAAAAGTCATTGAAGGGAGACACCCCGTCGTTGAAAAGGTGATGGACAGTCAAGAATACGTCCCGAACAACTGCCTGATGGGCGATTCGCGGGAAATGCTCCTGATTACGGGTCCGAATATGTCAGGTAAAAGCACGTACATGAGACAGATCGCACTTCTATCGATCATGGCCCAGATCGGCTGTTTTGTGCCCGCGAAAGAAGCGGTTCTGCCGATTTTTGATCAAATCTTCACGAGAATCGGGGCAGCGGATGATTTGATTTCCGGACAAAGCACCTTTATGGTGGAAATGCTGGAAGCGAAAAACGCGATTGTGAACGCCACAAAAGATAGCCTGATCCTGTTTGATGAAATCGGCCGCGGGACATCAACGTACGACGGAATGGCGCTGGCACAGGCGATTATTGAATATGTCCATGATCATATCGGCGCTAAAACACTGTTCAGCACGCATTATCATGAGCTGACGGTGCTTGAAGATAAGCTTCCTCAGCTGAAAAACGTTCATGTGCGCGCAGAGGAATATAACGGAACGGTCGTGTTTCTCCATCAAATCAAAGAAGGAGCCGCAGATAAAAGTTACGGCATTCATGTCGCCCAGCTTGCCGAGCTCCCGGACGATCTGATCAGCCGCGCGCAGGAGATTTTGAAACAGCTTGAGCAGACGGGAGATAAACCGGAGCTTCCGGCGGTATCTGAGAAAAAGTCCGCCGTCAGAGAAGAACCGGCACAGCTGTCCTTTTTTGCTGACGGTGAAAAAGAACAGAAGGCACCGGCTGTTTCTAATAAAGAAAAACAAGTGCTTGAAGCTTTTAAGTCAATCAATATTCTCGATATGACGCCGCTTGAGGCGATGAATGAAATGTACAAGCTGCAAAAAAAATTAAAATAGAAAGAGGTGACGGACTTGGCAAAAGTCATCCAGCTGTCAGATGAACTCTCGAATAAAATAGCGGCCGGCGAGGTGGTCGAACGGCCTGCCTCAGTCGTTAAAGAATTGGTGGAAAACGCCATCGACGCAAACAGCACAGTCATTGAAATCGACATAGAGGAAGCGGGGCTTTCGTCGATTCGGGTGCTCGATAACGGCGAAGGGATGGAAACCGATGATTGCAAGCGGGCTTTCCGCCGCCACGCGACCAGTAAAATCAAAGATGAAAACGACCTGTTCCGGGTGAGAACACTCGGTTTCCGCGGAGAAGCTTTGCCAAGTATCGCGTCTGTTTCTCATCTGGAAATCAAAACGAGCATCGGCGAGGGAGCGGGAACCCATCTCATTCTTCAGGGCGGGAATATCATTTCTGAGCAGAAATCCTCCAGCAGAAAAGGAACGGAGATTATCGTTACCAACCTGTTTTTCAATACACCCGCCAGATTGAAATATATGAAAACCGTGCATACGGAGCTCGGCAATATTACGGATGTTGTCAACCGGATCGCTCTTGCGCATCCGGAAGTATCGATCCGTCTCCGCCATCAGGGGAAAAATCTGCTGCAGACAAACGGTAACGGGGACGTGCGCCATGTGCTGGCCGCAATTTACGGGACGGCGGTTGCGAAAAAAATGATACCGCTCCATGTCAGCTCGCTTGATTTTGAAGTCAAGGGCTACATTGCGCTTCCGGAAATCACGCGTGCATCCAGAAACTACATGTCATCTGTCATTAACGGAAGATACATTAAGAATTTCCCGCTTGTAAAAGCGGTGCATGAGGGCTATCACACACTACTGCCGATCGGCCGCCATCCGATTACGTTTATCGAAATTACGATGGACCCGATTTTGGTCGATGTCAATGTCCATCCCTCGAAGCTTGAAGTCCGCCTCAGCAAAGAGACGGAGCTGCATGAGCTGATCCGTGACGGGATAAAGGAAGTGTTTCAAAAGCAACGGCTTATTCCGAGCGCCCAGCTCCCGAAAAAATCCGCGCCGGCACCGGCCAAAAACGAACAGCAATTTATGACATTCGAGGAAAGCGCGCCTGAGCGGAAACTTCTTGAAAAAACGCCGGAGCCGTCTTACTCACCGATGAAGCTGAGTTCGGTCGTAAAAGAGCCTGAGCCGGTAATAGAAGAAGAGTCCCTGCCGGATGAAGCGGGTCACGGAGTGCCGCCGAAGATCGGCATGCCGGTAACGGAAGCGCATGTTTCCGATATTCCGGAGCCTGAAGAGGAGGCTGACTCTGAAGAAATACGGGAAGAAAGAGTTCCGGTGATGTATCCGATCGGCCAAATGCACGGGACATATATTTTAGCCCAAAACGAAAACGGCTTGTATATCATTGACCAGCATGCTGCACAAGAACGGATTAAATACGAATATTTCCGGGAGAAAGTCGGGCAGGTCGAGCCTGAAGTGCAGGATATGATCGTGCCGCTCACCTTTCATTATGCGGCAAATGAGGCGCTGATCATTGACCAGCATCAGCATGAGCTTGAAAGCGTCGGAGTATTTTTAGAAGCATTCGGCACGAACAGCTACATCGTCCGCTGCCATCCGGCCTGGTTTCCAAAAGGGGAAGAAGCTGAACTGATTGAAGAAATCATTCAGCAGGTGCTTGACGCCAAACAGATCGATATTAAAAAACTGCGGGAGGAAGCGGCCATTATGATGAGCTGCAAAGGCTCAATCAAAGCGAACCGCCATTTGCGAAACGACGAAATCAAAGCGCTCTTGGATGACCTGCGCCGAACGACAGACCCGTTCACATGCCCGCACGGCCGGCCGATCATAATTCATCACAGCACGTATGAGATGGAGAAGATGTTTAAGCGTGTGATGTAGAAGGATTCTGTGAGGGATTTATCTCTCGTGCCCACATTTTGCCCACTGATTTTAGCTGTTTAGGTATTCATCAAACCGATTAATGCTTTTTTGATTGTGATTCTGCAAGATATGGATATAGACATCAGCTGTCATTTTCACATCCGTATGACCGAGTCTCTCACTTGCAAATTTGATATCTGCACCACTTTCTAGCAGCATAATGGTGTGTGTGTGTCTCAAACCATGTGGAGTAATGTGGTGCAGATCAGTTTTCTTTAGCAAGGAATCTATGACTTTATCAATTCCAAACGGTCCAAGGTCATCTCCCTTATGGTTGGTAATAAAAAAGGGAGACTGGTTATAATTATCACCGTGTTTTATTTTATTTTCTTCTTGCCATTCCTTAAACTTTTTCATCTCTTTAATTAAAGTGTCATCGATGCTTATAGTTCTAACACTTTTACGGGTTTTAGGTGCTATGATTCCAAACTCGTTCTTAGATTTAGCAATCCTTAAAGTTTTGTTATTAAAGTCAATATCGGACCAATATAAAGCAATGAGTTCACCTTTTCTTAAGCCGGTCCTTAAAAGGTTAAAGCGATCATGTAATGATGATATTTAGAAGATTTTGCTGCCTCCATAAAGACAGATACTTGTTCCTTGTCCAGGTAATTGTCTTTAAGCATTCTATAATCCGAATCTTTTTTTATAGAAATGTTTTGATATTATCAGGAATTGTCTTAACCATCTTACTAAAGCCGCAAGCTGATGAGCGGACTGAATAACTTCAAATACAGATTCACAGCAGACCGCAATCATATTGCGGTTTTTCCATTTGTGCAAATTACGGGGATAGTAGTAAAATCAAATAAAAGAAAAACAGGGGAGGACTAAAAAACTTAATCGTGTAGCTTTAAAATAAAGATTGATTATGTAAAACAAAGTCCGATAATTTATAAAAAAGTTTGATAGAATCACATTAACAATACAGATTTTTAGAATTCAACAAACGGTCCATTTAATGGCACAATTAATTTGTGATGCAAGTTAAAATTTGTTATCATTAATAACAATAGAATTAAACTAAAGATTATTTAAACAGCATAGAAAGGGGGGAAATGCTTTGAATATAAATTTAATATTATTTGTCTCATCAATTAATCAAGAACCTACAGAGGAAAATACTCAAACATTAGTGAAAACATTTGAATCTGACTTTCGCCCTCAAGTAGGAGATATAATTGACGATCCTGGATTTGATTCAGGTTTCCATAATGGATACGAGGTGGTAAAAGTTACAATAAATTATACTTCAAATGAGTGCCTTGTTTCACTGACGCCGTTAGCAATTGAAGTTGAAAAAATTAGTGTTGAAGATTATATAAAAAAGCTTAAAACACATGGGTGGAGTATTCAGTCTAGGTAGCACTCAGCAGTTTTTATTATAAGGTACTATTCCTCAGACTGCGCGTTTGTTGAAGATTCTAGACATAAAATGATCAAACTTTTTTATAAAACGATGATTGAAATGAATATAGAAAAAACGTGTTTTGATCAATCTTTTTTTCAAAACACGTTTTTTCTATTTGTACTTTTATCAAGGTTTATTAAGTTCATTTAATCAAACTTTATTTTAAGGCTACAAATCGCTTTCTCCCCGCTTAAATTAAAAGCCCAACTTTTTAGAGTTTGGGCTTTTTTAGATGATGCAATTTTGTATTTTGTCTTACGGAACCTCTCCTTGTCGCATGAGACTTTTTACAACTGCACGTAAATCTATTTCGCTTTTTCCTGTTTTTCTCTTTAACTGGCCTTTTACATCGGTAGCTCATGTTAAGTATAATACGGTATATTTCCTTTCTGAGTCAGCATATCTTTCATTCCCTTAAATTAAAAAGTTAAGACTATTTCTTAGATATATAAACATCCGCTATATTTATAATAGGGGTTCGCTTAAATTTAATTTTGTAACCATTCTCGGTCCACTCATCATCATATTTATTATCATCAAAAAAGGAGGCTGCTCTCTTTATGTCTAACCATGCTAATTTAATAAAAATATTTACCCAGAAAACTATTAGAAGCTCTGAAATATCAATGTTTTGAGTAATCATGGTTTATTGTCAAAAAACTAAAAATAACAGTACGTATGAGATGGAGAAGATGTTTAAGCGTGTGATGCAAGAACAATGATTTATGTATGTGAGACTAAACCGTTATTTGCCCACAAGTAGCCTTACTAGTTTGAATGACCCAGCCTGTCAGAGATAACTTTTGAGTTTTTTAATTTCTGGTATAATTGTTGCATCTGTATGCCGTAAATCATGAAAATAATTTGTTTAACATCCAGCTGCTTTTCTTTCATATAAAAATTGTTTATGGATAGTATTTGGGGTGACAGCGCAGCATCTTGTGTTTGGTGTAACCGTCTATATGTCACTGCATTAATAGTGAAATAATGGAGAAAGCGATTCCTTAAAATCTTAAAGTTATCTGTGAAGAACCAGGTGACTACCCTGAGTTATATAGATGGGTACCTGCTTTTCCAAATTCACAGGGAGGAGATGGAGGGGGAATTTAAATAAAATTCGAATTTGGCAGGTTATACTATCCGCAAGTTAGTCAAGGGGGACTAGTAATTAGCCCCCTTACATTTAGTTCTTCCTGCGGTTTTTTCTATTTTTGATCAAACTGAAAACCACTAAGAGAACTACACCGACAGCAACGATATAAAATGAAATTTCTGCTGCTGCGGTATTAATATTCTTAAGAACAAGGATAAGCCCTATTAAAACTATAGGAATAATGTAAGTTAGAATTTTTATAACTTTTGGGCTCGGGTCAGCGTTACTTTTATCTTCCATAGTTACCTCCTGTCTTAACACTTTAGAAATAATCACTTTAAAGCTTAACACAGGATAAATTTGTTAAACACCAACAATAGCCCCGTTTAAATGAAAAGCTTAAGAGTTTTAGTAATCCACCAAGCGGCTGTTGGGTTGCCAGTTCTTTTAGAGCACCCGCATAGCACGCATCTTCAACTGCACCAGTAAAATTGTCGATCGTATTAAGAATTATTTCAAAACGCCGATTCCGCCCATAGCAGCTTTAACTTTAGCAGGTATTGCATCCCAATCTGCTCTTAGTGCTTTTGCATCCCAGGGCAATTTACCTTGAGCAGTAAACTCCGACCCATATAACATAGTCTATTTGTCTAATGATTAATATTTACTTTTTACACTTAATGATTTTATGTTAGTTTTGTTTTTGCACAGTAAAAAGCTGCGCGACGCTTTCGTGAATTGTTGCAGCTAGGGCTGATTTGAAAAGAGTGTAAATTCCGCCGTACTTTTCTAAGTTCAATTATGTTAATGTCAACATAACGTTGAATTCGGTGTAAGAACTAAGGTATTCTGATATATTTCGAGAGCCCGTATGATTTAGTTTATCTTGAAGAAAAGGATTGAAATAATAATCTTGATTGCGGATCATTTCTAAAAACTGATTATCCCCTTCGACCGCTTCGGCAATTGCTTTTCAAAACAAAAGCTCAATTTGTTTTCTTTTTATCCGAAACCCATATTCATCCTTCATTTTCTGAATAAAATTCCCTAAAGAATTCATCTAAATTAATATTCTGATTTCCTTATATATCAGCATAGCAAATTGTAAAAAAGGTCCAGACTGGTGCTTTTGGCGGGAGCAGAAAGTTTTTTTAACTTTACCGGAAAATCCATGGAAAAACGTGGTGTCATCTGGTAAAGTGGTTACAGTCGGCTGGGCGGCGGCAGCAGTCTGCCCGGATCTTTTAAATGGGAATGGTGACAATGGATCATACATATGAAGTGCATCAAATCAAAACTTATCACCAGATGTGGTCCAACTATTGTTATATTATCGCAGACCGCTCAAAAAAATCTGCGATAGCGGTGGACCCGTCCTGGGAAATAGATAAAATAACCGATAAACTGCATGAATTGGATGTTGATTTATCAGCTATTTTATTAACACATTCGCATTATGACCATGTAAACTTGGCGGAGCCGCTTCAGCAAATCTATCATTCTGATATATACATGTCGTCGGCGGAAATCGATTTCTATCAATTCCGGTGCAGAAACTTAATAGCGCTTGAAGACAGCCAAACCTTTGCGGCCGGAGGGTTTATCATCAGAAGTATACTGACCCCGGGACATACGGCCGGGGGAATGTGCTATTTGCTATCTGATCATCTTTTTACCGGTGACACCGTGTTTACAGAAGGGTGCGGTATATGTGAGGACAGGGGCAGCTCAGCTGAAGATATGTTTCACAGTATACAGAGGATCAAAGCCTCCATTCCGCCGCATGTGCGTGTGTATCCGGGGCACTCCTTCGGGGAGAAGCCGGGTCAAAAAATGGAGAGTCTTTTGAAAAACAATATTTACTTTCAGATTGAAAAAAAAGAACATTTTGTGAATTTCCGCAACAGAAAAAATCAAAAAGGGCTGTTTCATTTTAAGTAATGTGTAATTTAGTTCTATCTAACTAGCTTTTCTTTTGAGGCAAGGAACTTCTGAAATGGAATGGAAGTTATTACTAGATTTCTGGTGATGAATGGCTGAGTAACGGGAGTTTGCGGAAGAGAACGCCGGGCAGGCCGGATGGGACATTCTGCTTACGCCTGTTCCGAAAGCCCTGAGTCCGCCTTTCGACAGGGAAAAATAGGCATTATTCAGGAGTTCACATAGGATAAATTAACTTGACATGGTATTTTTGTGAAGTTACTATCAACTTGAACATGCTTCTTATCTGAATCCGAGAAAGGATGGCTGAGAAAATGATCACATACTTATTCCCCGGACAAGGTTCTCAAAAGCAGGGAATGGGGAGCTCATTGTTTGATGAATTTAAAGACTTAACGGAGCAGGCTGATGAAACACTCGGATATTCCATGAAACGGCTTTGTCTTGAGAATCCGTATTCCAACCTTCACAAGACGCAGTTCACCCAGCCTGCTTTATATGTTGTAAACGCGTTAAGCTATTTGAAAAAAATCCAAGACAATGACATAAAGCCGGATTATGTGGCCGGCCACAGTTTGGGAGAATATAATGCGCTGTTTGCAGCAGGTGCTTTTGATTTTATTACCGGCCTGCAGCTTGTCCGTAAAAGAGGCGAATTAATGAGTATGGCCACTGACGGAAAAATGGCCGCTGTTATGGGGTTAACTGCAGCTCAAGTGTCAGACGCCCTTCAAACGCACGGATTACATACGATTGATATTGCTAATATGAATTCTCCTCACCAAGTTGTCATATCCGGACGCAAAGAAGACATTGAAAGAGCCAAAACCGTATTCGAAGGATTAAAAGACGTTACGATGTTTCATCCGTTAAACGTAAGCGGCGCTTTTCACTCGAGGTATATGAGTGAAGCAAAACAAGAGTTCGAAAAATTTTTACAGTCATTTCATTTTTCTGCTATATCAATTCCCGTCATTTCTAATGTGCATGCCAGACCTTATGAGCAAGACGGAATCCACTCCGTTCTGGCCGATCAGATCGACCATTCAGTGCGATGGAACGACAGCATCCGCTATCTGCTGGACAAAGGGCGGATGGAATTTGAAGAAGTCGGACCGGGCCATGTGCTGACAGGACTTATTCACCGCATCAAAAAAGAAACTGAAGCTTCACCCGCCATGTAGCGGAACGCAAGTCAAAATTCTTATCTCACACAATAGTGCCAGCCATACAACATCACGACCACTTCACCTGCACACGACATCACGAAAAACTCACAAATCAATATTTTGAAAAAATAAAGAGCAAAAAGGAGAACAAATGAACCAGCCAATTGTTTTCATGTTTTCTGGACAGGGTTCCCAATACTATCAAATGGGGAAAGAGCTGTTTGCACATAACGCCGCTTTTCGGCAGAAAATGCTTGACTTGGACGATTTTGCAGTCAGCCGTTTCGGTTACTCTGTCCTTAAAGAGATGTATCATACAGGCAATCGTCTGTCTGATCCATTTGACCGCCTTCTTTTCAGCCATCCTGCCATTTTTATGGCTGAGTACGCACTTGCATATGCTTTGGAGCAAAGAGGCATACGTCCCGATTATGTGATCGGAGCAAGCCTCGGAGAGTATGCAGCGGCCGCTGTGTCGGGCGTGCTGAGCGCCGAGGATGCTTTAGATTGCGTGCTGGAACAGGCCCGAATCGTTACGGAAACTTGCCGTAACGGCAGCATGCTTGCGATACTGGGTGATCCGGCTTTATATCAAGATGATCCGCTGCTCGGCGAACATAGTGAATTGGCATCTGTAAACTATCATTCTCACTTTGTCATCTCGGGAGAGCGGGAACATATCAAAAAGATCATGGACGATCTGAGAGAAAAGCAGATTCCTCATCAGCTATTGCCGGTATCTTACGGGTTTCACTCAGCGCTGGTTGATCAGGCGGAACAGCCGTACAAGCGCTTTTTAGCTCAGAAATCAATCCGGACTCCGTTTATACCGTACATCTCCAGTGCGACCGGAGAGGCTGAGACCGATATACAAGCGGACTTTTTCTGGGATATCGTAAGAAAGCCGATTCGATTCCGCGAAGCGCTTCAATTCGCAGACAGCCGCCAAAAAGGATTCTATATTGATGCCGGGCCTTCCGGAACATTGGCCGCATTTGCCAAACAGATTCTTCCTGCAGGATCGGCTGAACGCATCCGTGCCATTATGACGCCGTTTCATAAAGAACAAACACATTTGCAGCAAATAGAAGACAGCATTTTATCACCGCCCGGAAGGAGACTGTAAGATGATCAGCTTTGTTTTTCCAGGCCAAGGCTCGCAAAGAATAGGGATGGGGGAGGACCTGTTCGGCCGCTATCCTGAATTAACCGCAAAGGCCGATCACATTCTCGGATATTCCATTCAGGAGCTGTGCCGGGACGGAGAACGTCTCAATCAGACTCAATTCACTCAGCCGGCGCTCTATGTCGTCAATGCCCTCAGTTATTTGAAAAAAACAGAAGAAACCGGCTTGAAACCGGATTTTACCGCCGGACACAGTTTGGGCGAATATAACGCGTTATACGCTTCGGGCGCCTTTGATTTTGAAGAAGGCTTACAGTTGGTCAAAAAAAGGGGCGAACTGATGAGCCGCGCAAAAGGAGGCGGCATGGCAGCGGTGATCGGCCTGACTCATGAGCAGGTGACGGATGTTTTAAGAGAAAATCACTTGGATATGATTGATATCGCCAACATGAACACACCGCAGCAAATTGTCATTTCCGGATATAAAGAAGATATTGAAAAAGCAGCATCCGTTTTTGAAGCCGTAAACGGCGTAAAAATGGTTCACCGCTTAAATGTCAGCGGCGCCTTTCACTCCAGATACATGCTGGAAGCGAAGGAAGAGTTTTCACGGTTTATTGAATCTTTCCATTTTAAGCCGCTGTCCATCCCGGTCATTTCAAATGTGACGGCAAGACCCTATGAGCAAAGAGAGCTGAAAGAGACACTCACCGGACAAATAACGGGATCGGTGAACTGGACAGACAGCATCCGTTTCTTAATGGGAAGAAAGAACATGAGCTTTGAGGAAATCGGTCCCGGAAAAGTGCTGACGGGGCTGATACAAAGAATTACGGCTGAAGCGGAGCCGATAACAGATGAAATCAAAGTCCCGGCTGAGGCTGGAAAAAGCTCAATTACGGCGGCGTCTTTAGGAAATGAAGAGTTTAAGCGCGATTATCAATTGAAATACGCCTACTTGGCCGGCGGCATGTACCGCGGAATTTCTTCGAAAGAAATGGTTGTCAAACTGGCTGAAAAAGGAATGATGGGCTTTTTCGGAACGGGCGGTTTGAACATCGCGCACGTTGAGGACGTCATTTTGTCAATTCAGCATGAGCTTCGTGACGGCGGTTCCTTCGGCATAAATGTTGTACATAACATGAAGCATACAGATTCAGAAGAAAAAATGATTGATCTTTTACTGAAGCATGGGGTTCAGAACTTGGAAGCATCAGCGTTTTTAACGGTTACTCCCGCTTTAGTAAGGTTTCGCGCTAAGGGGTTAAAACGCGGTGCCGGCGGACAAATAATAGCGCGTCAGCGGATTATCGCCAAGCTGTCCCGTCCGGAAGTAGCGGAAGCGTTTCTCAGCCCGGCGCCTGATCACATTCTGCAGAAACTTGCAGCCGAAAACAAAATTACCGCTGAAGAAGCAAGTCTGATGAGAGAAATACCCGTTGCGCATGACATCTGCGTAGAGGCTGATTCAGGCGGCCACACTGACGGCGGAGTTGCTTACAGTCTCATGCCGGCGATCATCCGTTTACGAGATGACATGATGAAAAAATACCGATACGGCAAAACTGTCCGCATCGGAGCCGCAGGGGGAATCGGAACGCCCGAGGCTGCCATGGCCGCATTTATGCTCGGCGCTGATTTTATTGTGACCGGATCTATTAACCAATGCACCGTTGAGGCAGCGACGAGCGGCCTCGTAAAGGACCTCCTGCAGCAGATGAATGTACAGGACACGGCCTACGCGCCGGCCGGCGATATGTTTGAATCAGGCAGCAAGGTGCAGGTATTAAAGAAAGGGCTGTTCTTTCCGACCCGCGCCTCTAAGCTGCATGAACTGTATCAGCGTCACCGCTCAATTGAAGAAATTGATGAAAAGACACTCAGACAAATAGAAGAGAAGTATTTTAAGGCAAGTGTAAGCAGTATTTATGACAAAGTGAAGGCTCATTATTCGAATGAAGACATTTCAAAAGCCGAACGGAATCCGAAACAGAAAATGGCGCTCATATTCAAATGGTATTTCAGGCAAAGTTCTGCTTCGGCGATTAAAGGAGACCCGGATGCCAAGGTAGACTTCCAGATTCATTGCGGCCCGGCATTAGGCGCCTTTAATCAATGGGTGAAAGGTACGGAGCTGGAGTCCTGGGAAAACCGCCATGCCGATGGTATCGGCCTGCGGCTTATGGAAGAGACGGCCACGCTTTTGAATCAGAAGTTAGGTTCATTTTTGCAAACGTGTTGACAAGACGAAATGATAGATTGAAAACATGGAATATTCATAAAAGATGAAACAGGGAGGAACTGACAATGAGTAAAGAAAGAATCTTTGAATTGCTGCAGAACACAATCTACGAGGTTTTGCCTGATTTAGAAGGCGAACAGCTTTCACAGGAAGACCGGTTAGTTGATCTGGGGGCGGATTCAGTGGACCGCGCCGAAATTATCACGATGATGCTTGAAGAATTATCACTGCAGATCCCGCGTGTTGAGCTGACGGGAGTGTCAAACATCGGCGAATTGGCGGAAAAGCTTTATGAAAAGGTACAGGCTGTCTGATAAAACGGTGGAAAAATCGGAAACTCAAAATTCATATTGGAGGCGAAGTTCATGGCGGCTGCCGGAATAGAAGCGATAAATGTGTTTGGCGGGACAGCATACCTTGATGTCATGCAGCTGGCGGAGTACAGAAACTTAGACCCTGCCAGATTTGAGAATTTACTGATGAAAGAAAAAGCGGTGGCGCTTCCGTACGAAGACCCCGTTACATTCGGCGTTAACGCGGCAAAGCCGATTATCGACCGATTGACAGAGGCTGAAAAAGACAGAATCGAGCTGCTGATTACCTGCTCGGAGTCCGGCATCGACTTCGGAAAATCACTCAGTACATATATTCATGATCACTTAGGCCTCAACCGGAACTGCCGTTTATTTGAACTGAAACAAGCCTGTTATTCAGGAACGGCGGGCTTGCAGATGGCGCTTAACTTTATTTTGTCGCAGACATCCCCCGGAGCGAAGGCGCTTGTCGTCGCGACGGATATTTCCCGGTTTTTAATTGCCGAAGGCGGCGATGCGTTAAGCGAGGATTGGTCTTACGCAGAACCGAGCGCCGGAGCGGGTGCCGTCGCCTTATTGATTGGTGAAAATCCCATCGTATTTCAGGCGGATGCGGGCGCCAACGGCTATTACGGCTATGAGGTGATGGATACATGCCGTCCGATCCCGGACAGTGAAGCCGGTGACGCCGATTTGTCATTGATGTCTTACCTCGATTGCTGTGAACAGACATTTCGCGAGTACAAAAACCGTGTGCCGGGCGCTGACTACAAAGAGACGTTTCACTATCTTGCCTTCCATACACCGTTTGGCGGCATGGTCAAAGGGGCCCACCGGACGATGATGCGCAAGCTTGCAAAAGCGAAAAACGCTGAGATCGAACAAGATTTTCAAACCAGAGTAGAGCCGGGGCTCCGCTACTGCCAAAGAGTCGGAAACATTATGGGGGCAGCCTCTTTACTGGCTCTTGCAAGCACGATTGACCAAGGGGCATTCGGCACTTCTAAGCGGATCGGCTGTTTCTCCTACGGCTCCGGATGCTGTTCGGAATTTTACAGCGGCGTTGTGACGCCTGAAGGGCAAGCGCGGCAGCATTCTTTCAAAATAGAAGAGCATCTGAACAACAGGTACAGGCTGTCCATGGAAGAATATGAAGAACTGTTTAAAGGCAGCGGTCTGGTGAAGTTCGGTACCCGGAATGTCAAATTGGATATGAATATGATTCCGAACATTTTAGACCATCATGCCGGGAGCCCTCGTTTATATTTGGAAGAAATCACGGAATTTCATCGGAAATACAGGTGGATATCGTGACCTATGAAACGATAAACGTCCGTTTTCAGCAAAATGTCTGCTTCATCACCTTTGATCGGCCTGAAGCCAACAATACGATTAATGAGCGTTTAGTGGAGGAATGCCTGCACGTTCTTTCTGAATGTGAAGACTCCGTGACCTCCGTAGTGCTTGAAGGGCAGCCGGAGGTATTTTGTTTCGGGGCGGATTTTGATGAGATGTACCGGAGAATGAGGCAGGGAATGCAGCATGCGGAATCGCAGGAGCCGCTTTACCGTTTGTGGCTGGCATTAAAATCCGGGCCGTACATCACAATCGCCCGCGTCCGCGGACAAGTAAATGCGGGAGGTGTCGGTTTTGCCGCCGCGTGCGATATCGTCATAGCAGAGGAGAATGCTTCGTTCAGTTTATCTGAACTGTTATTCGGACTTTATCCGGCCTGCGTTCTGCCGTTTTTAATTCAAAGAATCGGATGTCAAAAGGCGCATTATATGACGATCATGACAAAGCCCGTGCCGGCACGCCAGGCGCTTGAATGGGGACTTTGTGACGTATGCGTCCCGGACTCAGCAACAGAGCTGAGAAAGCATTTGCTGCGCCTCCGCCCGCTGTCGAAAAAAGCAGTCATCCGCTATAAAAAATACATGGATTCCTTAAACGACCTTGTTCATCGTTCGAAATCCATTGCTCTAGCCGAAAATCAAGCGATGTTTTCAGATCCGGATAACCAATCAGCCATCTTCCGTTATGCAGAAACGGGGCGGCTTCCTTGGGAAACGGAGAACAGTTAGGAGGATATCATGCCGAACGCCGCAGTTGAACTGCTCGAAATTGAACCGGATATTATCCAAGTGACAATGCAGGATAAAGCCCATAAAAACGCCTTCTCCAAAGAACTGACGGATGGATTGATGGAAGCATTCACCCGTATAAAAAAATCGTCAGTCTATAAAGCTGTGATTTTAACAGGATACGGCCATTACTTTGCTTCCGGAGGCACACAGGAAGGCCTGCTCAGGATTCAGCAGGGCATCACGAAGTTTACGGAAGACCGCATGTACTCTTTGGCGCTGGAATGTGATATTCCCGTCATTTCCGCCATGCAGGGCCACGGAATCGGAGGCGGGTTTGTCATGGGGCTTTTCAGTGATTTTGTCATTTTAAGCAAAGAAAGCGTGTATACCGCAAACTTTATGAAATACGGTTTCACCCCCGGAATGGGTGCTACCTTTATCGTTCCGGAGAAGCTTGGGGCAAGCCTCGGCCATGAAATGCTGTTAAACGGCGGCCACTACCGCGGCGGTGACCTGGAGAAAAGAGGGGTGCCTTTTCCGGTGCTTCCTCGGCAGGAAGTACTAGACTATGCGCAGGAATTGGCCCGTGAGCTTGCAGAAAAACCGAGAAACTCTTTAATTACATTGAAAAGGCACTTGGTGACGCCGTTTCGCGAGCAGCTTCCGGCTGTCATTGAGAAGGAGTTAATCATGCACGATGAGACGTTTCATGATGATGAAGTGAAAAAACGAATCACGACGATGTACGGAGTATAAGACATACATCTTACATACAGATGAAATGGAGGCAGCTCTATGAAAAGTGATATGAAGGCAAGCGGGTTACTCAAGCCATCTGTCAGCTATGGAAAATCATTGCGGCTTTCAGCGGATCAGCCGATGACGATTCCTGAAGTCCTGCACAAAACCGCCGCGGCAGCGGGAGATCAAAAGGGTATCACATATATACAGCCTGACGGCACCAAAGTGTACCAGACTTACAGCGGCCTGAAAAAGATCGCTCTTTCGATTGTGAAAGGGCTCCGCCAATCAGGAGTGAAGGCTCAGGATGAAGTCATATTACAGCTCAGTGACAATTCCCAGCTCATTCCTGCTTTTTGGGGCTGTGTTTTTTTAGGAGCGATCCCGGTTCCGCTTGCGGCCGCTCCGGCTTATACAGAAATGAACAGCGGGACGCAAAAACTGAAAGACGCTTGGACGCTTTTGAATCAGCCGTATGTCATCACAAGCCGTGACGTGCTGCCGGAGATGACTGAATGGGCGGAGGAGCAGGAGCTTTCCGGGTTTTGCGCTTTGGCGGCAGAAGATCTCAGTGCGCACGAAATGGATACGGACTGTCATCATCCCCGTCCGGAAGATTTGGCGATGCTGCTTTTGACCTCGGGAAGCACGGGCACGCCGAAAGCCGTGATGCTCAGCCATGAAAACATCGTCTGCATGGTCAAAGGAAATATTCAGATGCAGGGCTATACAAGTGAGGATGTCACGTTTAACTGGATGCCTTTTGACCATGTCGGCGGCATCGGAATGCTTCATCTGCGTGATGTTTATCTCGGATGTGAGGAAATCAACATACCGAGCGAATCCATTTTGATGGACCCTTTAAAATGGCTCGACCTGATTGATCATTACCGCGCTTCGGTCACGTGGGCCCCAAATTTTGCCTTTGGGCTGCTTGCTGATTTTGCAGAAGAGATTCAAACGCGGAAATGGGACTTATCTTCCATGCGTTACATGCTGAACGGCGGGGAGGCCGCGGTTGCGAAAGTCGGACGCAGAATTATGGAGCTTTTAGAGCCGCACGGTCTGCCGGCTAATGCCATCCGTCCCGCATGGGGAATGTCCGAAACGTCTTCGGGCGTTATTTTCTCAGATGAGTTTACACTGGAAAACACGAATGACGACGATCGTTTCGTCGAGATCGGTCTGCCGATCCCGGGATTTAATATGAGAATTACGGATGACCGCAATCAAGTGGTGGAAGAAGGAGAAATCGGCCGCTTCCAAGTGTCGGGTCTGACTGTAACGAGCGGATATTATGAGCGCCCGGACTTAAATGAGAGTGTCTTTACAGAAGACGGCTGGTTTGAAACGGGAGATCTCGGATTTCTGCGTGAAGGCCGCCTGACGATAACGGGGCGCACGAAAGATGCCATCATTATCAACGGTGTGAATTATTACAGCCATGCCATTGAATCAGCCGTTGAGGAATTGCCGGAAATTGAAACGTCATATACAGCGGCATGCGCCGTCCGGCCGAATCAAAGCACGACAGATGAGCTGGCGATTTTCTTTGTGACATCTGTTCCGTTGGATGAGAACCGCATGACGAAGCTTCTTCATCACATTCACCAGCACGTGACACAGAGAATCGGCGTTACCCCTGATTATCTGCTTCCGGTCGCAAAAGAAGACATTCCTAAGACGGCGATCGGGAAAATCCAGCGCACTCAGCTGAAACATTCATTTGAACAAGGGCAATTTGATTCATTACATAATAACAGACAAGAAGGCAGCAATTCAGACACGGCTTCTGCAGAGAAAGAAATTGAACGGGATTTTATCCGTTTTCTGAAAGAGGAACTTTCCATCGCGGATGAGCTCGTTGATCCAAATACGCCGTTTCAAAGTCTTGGCGTCAATTCCATCAAGATGATGAAACTCGCCAGATCAATTGAAAAAACGTATCACATCCGGCTGACGGCAAGAGAGCTGCACAAAAACCCGACGATTGGCGCTTTAGCGGCTTATACTGCTGAAAAAGCGGCAAACATGTCAGCGGACCATCATCCCCAAAAAGCCGAACCGCCGGCAGAACGGGAGAGACGGCAAACGGCGCCAGCGCTTTCAGAAGTCCAAAAAGGGCTGTGGACATTGCAGAAAATGTCGCCTGAAACGACTGCATACCATGTCCCGCTCTGTTTCCGATTCACATCCGGAATCGACAAAGAGAAACTGAAACAGGCGTTTCAGCTCGTATTAAAGCAGCATCCGATGCTCAAAAGCGCCGTGAATGAAACAGACGGCGGGTTTTATTTCATAGAAGCGGCAGATCCTTTTGTATTCTCGGAAGAAGATATTTCTGACGTCAATGAATCACAAATATCCGCTCTGATACGGAAAAAAGTGAAAGAGCCGTTTGTCAAAGAAAGCGGACCTTTACTGCGCGTGCAGCTGCTTTCAAAATCCGCCGAGGAACATTATCTTTTGACGGTCATTCACCACATCGTGTTTGACGGCATTTCATCCATTACATTTATTCACAGTCTGCTGGATCATTATCAGGCGCTGCTGGAGGGAAAAGAAGAGTTTACGGCTGCCGCTCCCGGTATTCATCCCGATTTCGCGGCTTGGGAAAAGCGGTATTTAGCGGGTGAAGAAAGCAAAGCTGCCCGCGCTTACTGGATGAAACAGCTCGAGGGCGATCTGCCTGACCTTCAGCTTCCGCCGATGCGCACGGACAGCAGTGTTCGGGAGTTTACAGAAGATACACTGACACGCCGTCTTCCCGAACGGCTGCTGAATAATATAACGGCGTTTGCCGCATCCCGTTCGATTCATTTGTCTACCGTCATGCTGAGCTGTTACATGGTGCTTTTAAGCAAATATACGGATAAGGAAGATATTGTGACAGGCATGCCTGCAATGGTCAGACCCGAAGAACGTTTTGACCGAGTGGTCGGCCATTTCCTCAACATGCTTCCCATACGGAGCAGAGCCGGACGAAAAGAAACATTTGCTGACTTTGTTCAAAAGGTGCAGGATGCCGTTCTGGACGGACTGGATCACTCCTTTTATCCGTTTCCGAAAATGGTGCGTGATGTGCATGCGAAACCCCGGCAGAACGGTTCGCCTGTTTTCAGCAATGCCTTTTTCTATCAGAACTTTCTGCAGCATTCCAGCTATCAATCGATGCTTGATGAATACAAGGAATTCTCCTGTGAGTTTGTAAAAGACATTCATCAAGAGGGGGAATATGATCTTGTATTTGAAATGTGGGAAGAAGCATCAGGCATGGATCTTACGATTAAATACAGCACCGAATTATTCGACGAAGCAGGGGCGGCCAGACTTTTCAGCCAATTTGTACAGGCTGCTGAAGCTTTGACGGCGAATCCGGATGCGCCGCTTGAGAACGTTTCTCTCATGACAAAAAGAGAGGAGCACATGATTCTTAAGTCTTGGAATGAGACAAGCCGTGAATATCCGGATGCCTGCTTCCATGAATTATTCGAACGTCAGGCGGCAGAAACGCCGGACGCTTGTGCGGTCGTGTATGAACAGCAAAAGCTGACGTACCGTGAGCTTGATGAAAAAAGCACGAAGCTGGCGCTCTATTTGCAGGCGCACGGTGCAGGCCCTGATGATCTCATCGGCATTTATACAAACCGTTCATTGCATATGGCTGTCGGCCTTCTCGGCATTTTAAAAGCCGGGGGAGCGTATGTGCCGCTTGATCCTTCTTATCCCGCTGACAGATTGGAATATATGATCGCCGACAGCAGGATTTCAATGTGCCTGACGACAGCTGATTTAGAGCACTCTTTGAACTGGGGAGGCGTGCAGACCACTGCCATTGACCGCGATTGGTCTCATATTGAAAGTACAGCCGCGGAAAGAACGTCGCTGAAGCGGTTAGTGACACCTGACGATCTGGCGTATGTCATTTACACGTCGGGCAGCACGGGCAAACCGAAAGGCGTGATGATTCCGCACCGGGCGCTGACCAATTTCTTACTCTCGATGGCGAATGAACCGGGGCTTTCGTCCGAAGACAAACTGCTTGCCGTCACGACATATTGCTTTGACATCGCGGCACTAGAGCTTTACCTTCCTTTAATCAAAGGAGCGGAGTGCAACATCTGTAAGACAGAAGTCACAAAAGACGCACGGAAGCTGAAAGAGCTGATTCAAGAGTACAAACCGACGATCATGCAGGCGACCCCGTTTACATGGAAAATGCTCTTTCATTCCGGATGGTCAAATGAAGAAAATGTGAAAATCCTTTGCGGCGGTGAGGCCCTTAGCGAACAATTGAAGCAGCAGTTTCTCGATACGAAAAGTGAGGCTTGGAATATGTTCGGGCCGACAGAGACGACAATCTGGTCCGCGGTGCAGCGGATAACGGAGAATGAGAGCGCGCTTACGATCGGACGCCCGATCGCCAATACCCGCGTGTATATTATGGATTCCGGTCTCAACCCTGTTTTAGAAGGGGTGCCGGGAGAACTTTGTATTGCGGGAGACGGATTGGCAAGAGGGTATTTCAACAAGCCTGAGCTGACAGATAAAGCTTTCGTCAGCCACCGGCTCGAACTGGGATCAAAGCTTTATAAAACAGGCGATATGGGGCGCTTTCTTCCCGGCGGCCGCATTGAATACATGGGACGGATGGACACCCAAGTCAAAATCCGCGGCTACCGTATTGAACCCGGAGATATTGAGAGTCGGCTGAATGCCCATCCGGCCGTACAGGAAAGCGTAGTGGTTGTGAACAATCACTCAGGAAATGAGAAGCTTTGCGCGTTTTATATCCTGAAAAACGGAGAGCCGCTTCCATCTGCAAAGGAATTGCGCAATCATTTGAAACAAACGCTGCCGGCCTATATGGCGCCAGCTTCGTTTATCCGTCTTGAAGAGCTGCCGCTCACACCGAACGGAAAAGTGGACCGCAAGCTTCTTGCTGCCCGCGATCTGACGGAAAAGCAGCCGGACACAAAAACATTTTCATCATCTCATATCCAGCAGGCGGTGCTGGCGATTTGGCAGGATGTATTGAAAAGCAAAGATATAGAGCTTGATGACCGCTTTTTTGATGCGGGGGGAGATTCGCTTCTTGCCGTGACTGTCACTGACCGGATGACGCAGGAATTGGATTGTGAATTCAGTGTAACGGAGCTGTTTGAATACGCGACGGTAAAAGACATCAGCCGGTATATCGCTGAACAAAAACCGAAAGAAGCCGTTTTGGCTCCTGTACCGCAAAAGAAAGTGAATACAGAAGATCGGGAACACCCGGCGGGAGAATTTCCCGATTATTACGAGGACAGCCTTGCGGTTATCGGTATATCCTGTGAGTTTCCGGGAGCGAAAGATCATTATGAATTTTGGAATAACATCAAAGAAGGCAAAGAAAGCATCACCTTCTTTTCAAAAGAAGAGCTCCGCCGATTCGGTATTTCTGAAGAACTGGCTGATCATCCCGGCTTCGTTCCGGCTAAATCAGTTTTAGAGGGGAAAGAAATGTTTGATCCCGGTTTCTTCGGCTTTTCACCGAAAGATGCGGAATATATGGACCCTCAGCTGAGAATGCTTTTGCTCCATTCATGGAAGGCAATCGAGGATGCGGGGTATATCTCCAAAGAAATTCCGGAAACAAGCGTGTATATGTCTGCCAGCACGAACTCGTACCGCAGCCTGCTGCCGGGGGAGACGACAGCACAGCTGGAAACGCCGGATGGCTACGTGTCATGGGTGCTTGCCCAAAGCGGTACGATTCCGACGATGATTTCTCATAAACTCGGGTTGAAAGGGCCGAGCTATTTTGTTCATGCCAACTGCTCATCTTCGTTAATCGGCCTGCATTCGGCTTTTCAAAGCCTGCAGTCCGGCGAAGCCAAGTACGCCCTTGTCGGCGGTGCGACCCTTCATACGGAATCAAGCGCCGGGTATGTTCATCAGCCGGGGCTGAATTTTTCGAGCGACGGGCATATTAAAGCGTTTGACGCGGATGCTGACGGAATGATCGGCGGTGAAGGGGCCGGCGCCGTGCTCTTGAAAAAAGCGTCTGATGCGGTTAAGGACGGCGACCATATTTATGCGCTGCTGCGCGGAATCGGCGTCAATAACGACGGAGCGGATAAGGTCGGATTTTATGCGCCGAGCGTCAAAGGACAAGCTGAGGTCATTCAGAAGGTCATTGATCAGACGGGCATCCATCCCGAAACGATCGCGTACGTCGAAGCTCACGGCACAGGAACAAAACTCGGCGATCCGATCGAACTGTCCGCACTTCAATCGGTGTACGGCCGATATACAGATAAAAAACAATACTGCGGCATCGGTTCAGTCAAAACAAATCTCGGGCATTTGGATACAGCGGCCGGAATGGCGGGCTGCATCAAGGTTGTCATGAGCTTATATCATCAGGAAATCGCGCCGAGCATCAATTACAAAGAGCCGAATCCGAATCTTCATTTAGAAGACTCTCCGTTTTACGTAGCGGAAGAAAAGAAAGAGTTAACCCGTGAGAACAGAGCGCACCGCATGGCTTTAAGCTCTTTCGGTCTTGGCGGGACAAACACACACGCGATTTTTGAACAATATCCGGATGCATCTGAAGCAGCAGACGCTGCCGGTCCGTTCATCATTCCGTTGTCTGCCAGAAAAAAAGATCGTCTGAAGGAGTACGCAAAACAGCTGCTGGCTTTTCTGGAAAGAAAAACGGACACAGACCTCGCTGATCTTGCCTACACGTTCCAAGTCGGAAGGGAAGCGATGGAAGAGCGCGCGGCCTTTATCACAAGCGGCACTGCGGAGCTGAAGCGGCAGCTTGCCGATTTTATCAATGATAAGCCGGCAGTAACAGGCTGCTTCAGAGGAGAAAAACAGCAGGCGAAAGATATTGCCTGGCTTTCTGATGATGATGACAGCGCTGAACTCATTGAGAAATGGCTTGCGAAAGGAAAAGGACCGAAGCTCTGTGAAATGTGGAGTAAAGGCGTCGCCATCAATTGGCACAAGCTTTACAAAGACAAGCATCCGAAACGAATCAGCGTGCCGGTCTACCCGTTTGCAAAGGAGCCGTACTGGCCGAAAAAAGCAGAAAAGAACACATCTGCCGCACACACCGGAGTCTCAGTTTTACACCCGCTCGTGCAGCAAAACACGTCAGATTTGGCCGTTCAGCGGTTCAGCTCACGGTTTACAGGCTCAGAATTTTTCCTGAAGGATCATGTGGTCAGGGAAAAAGCGGTGCTGCCGGGAGCGGCATATTTGGAAATGTCTTATGAAGCGGTAAAACGTGCGCTTGGCGGCTTATTAAAAGACCAAGACAGAATAACGCTCCATCATACGGTCTGGATGAAACCGATCGTCGTTCACGAACAAGAGCGCCAAGTCCATATTGCGCTGTTCCCTGAAGAGGACGGCATCATCTCATATGACATTTACAGCGTAAACGCTGACGGCGAAGAAGTGCTGCACAGCCAAGGACGGGCCGAAATCATTAAGGCTGAACAAGAGCCTGAGGCCGACCTTTCTGCCATACAAAACAGATGCAACGCGGATATTCTTGATCCGGCGGCCTTTTATCGGGAAGGCAGGAGCAGGGGGATGTTCCATGGAAGAGATTTCCAAGGCATTAAGTCCGCCTTTATCGGTGATAAAGAAGTGCTCTCGGACATACAGCTTCCGGATTCTGTTTCTCACACGAATGGACAATTTACACTTCATCCGAGCATCATTGATTCGGCTATTCAGACGGCGACGATCTGCATTATGCAGGAGTTTTCCGGACAAAAGCTGATTCTGCCGTTTGCGTTGGAATATCTTGAAGTCATCAAAGCATGCACGCCGGCTATACGGGCGCATGCACGTTTCAGCGATGGATATCAAACCGGTGATTCCGTGCAGAAAGCCGACATTGACCTGTTCGACGAAACAGGAGCGCTTTGCGTGAAGGTGAGAGGATTCTCTACGAGAGTGCTTGAAGGCGATGCAGAATCGGCTCAGCGGCTATCAGGCTCGGAAAAGGTCTTGTTTGCACCGGTCTGGAAAGAAGCCGCCGCATCCGAGAAAGCTTCTGTCCATGCTGATGAGCATTTGATCATACTTTGTGAAGATGCCTGCCGTATAAAAGATGAAGCGGCATCCGGCCTGAAAGACGCCGAACTGTTGATTGCAGAAGGTGAGGGTGAAACAGCCGCTGAACGCTTCCAAAGCTTTGCGCAGACAATCGCCGAACACATCCGGCGGATCATCAGCGAAAAAAGGCAGGGCCGCATTCTGATTCAGACCGTTATCTCAGCAGACGGCAGCCAGCAATTGTTTGCGGGGTTAACAGGTTTGTTAAAAACAGCCGAGCTGGAATACGGAAAACTTGACTGTCAGCTCATCGAAATGGAATCAATCGGCGAAATGCCGGCTGTCGCTCAAAAACTGAAAAACGACAGTCATCGGCCGCATGATAAACATATCCGTTATAAAGGAGAAAAACGGTATGTGAAGGCTTGGGAAGAAATGCATCCCGCAGGGGGCGGCATCGTCTGGAAGGACGAAGGTGTATATCTGATTACCGGAGGCGCGGGAAGCCTGGGCTTGATGTTCGCAAAAGAAATCGCAGGTCGCGTAAAACACCCGAAAATCATTCTGACCGGCCGCTCAAATCTGGCAGAAGCCAAACAGCGTGAGCTTGCTATGCTTCAGCACTCCGGCGCAAATGTCGTCTACAAAAAGCTGAATGCGGCAGACCGGCGGGAAAATGAAGCGCTGATCAAAGAGATTACGTCGGAATTCGGAAAGCTTAACGGAATTATTCACGCTGCGGGAGTGATACAAGACCGCTTCCTGCTGCAAAAAACGAAGGAAGAGTTCAGAGAAGTACTTGACCCGAAAGTCATCGGAACCGCTTATTTAGATGAAGCCAGCAAAGACTGCAATCTTGACTTTTTCGTATTGTTCTCCAGTGTTTCCGGCGTTCTCGGCAATGTCGGGCAGGCTGATTATGCCGCCGGCAACGCGTTTATGGATGCATACGCCGCTTACAGGCAATCCCTTACGGAGAATGGCCTTCGGCACGGAAAAACGGTCGCCTTTAACTGGACGCTGTGGAAAGATGGCGGTATGCAGGCGGGAGACGAGACGGAGAAAATGATGAAAAAAGCTTTCGGCATGGTTCCGCTTCAAAAGGCGTCAGGCCTGGCTGCATTTTATGAAGGAATGGCTCAGGAAAAGCCGCAACTTTTAGCAGCCGAAGGACACGCAGCAAAATTAAAACAGTCGTTCCTATCTGTTTCTGAAACTGAAAAGCCGCAGGTGCAGAGTATAGAGCCTGTATCCGCCGTTTCGGGAGACAAATGGCACGGTGCGCTTATCCGATTGGTCAGTTCAATTTTAAAAGTCGGCCAAGACGAGATTGATATTGATACGGAACTGAGTGAATACGGTTTTGATTCCGTATCGTTTACCGTCTTTACGAATCAATTAAATGAAGCGTATCAGCTGGAGCTGGCGCCGACGATCTTCTTCGAACACGGGACGATCCGCAGTTTAGCAGAGTATTTGACGGATGAGGCAGAAGCCGGCCTTCCTTCTCAGCCGGAAGAAAAACACGATGCAGAAGAATCTCTTCAAACGCTTCACACCGCTTTGACAGCCATGGTAAGCGGCATTTTAAAAGTTGACCGTGAGGACATTGAGACAGATACGGAATTGAGTGAATACGGTTTTGATTCCGTATCCTTTACCGTCTTTACGAATCAATTAAATGAAGCGTATCAGCTGGAGCTGGCGCCGACGATTTTCTTTGAGTACGGAACGATCAGCGGTCTCGCCGGATATTTGGCAAAAGAGCATCCGGGCCGTTTCGGCGAAAAGAAGAAAGAGTCTCCGAAAAAAGAGCAGCCAAAAGCCCAAAAACCGAAAATGCAGCGGAAAAAGCGCTTCGCAACGGTAATGAACGCTGCGGCAGCGACACAAGAGCCGCGACGCTTGGACCCGGTTGCCATTGTCGGAATCAGCGGCCGATTCCCGGGTGCAAAGGATATAGAGGAATTTTGGCGCAATTTGAAAGAAGGAAAGGATTCGATCACAACCATTCCGAAAGAACGCTGGGATTGGCAAGCGTTTGATGGCGACCCGAATCTTGAAGGGAACAAAACGAATATCAAGTGGGGCGGCTTTATCGACGGAATAGCTGAATTTGATCCGCTGTTCTTTGGGATTTCACCGCGGGAAGCCCAATATTTAGATCCGCAGCAGCGGCTGTTATTGACTTATGCATGGCGGGCGATAGAAGATGCGGGCTGTAAGCCGGAAAGCCTTTCCGGCACAAATACGGGCGTCTTTATCGGCACCGGAAATACTGGTTATAAAGATTTGTTCACAAGGGCAGGTCTTGCGCCGGAAGGACATGCGGCGACAGGCAGCATGATTCCTTCCATCGGTCCGAACCGTTTGAGCTATTTGTTAAATCTTCACGGGCCGAGCGAGCCGATTGAAACGGCATGCTCAAGCTCGCTTGTGGCGATTCACCGGGCGGTATCCGCTATAGAAAACGGAGAATGCGACATGGCGATTGCCGGGGGAATCAACACGATTCTGACGGAAGAAGCGCATATCAGCTACAGCAAAGCAGGCATGCTCAGCAAAGACGGAAAATGCAAAACCTTCTCCAAAGATGCCAACGGGTATGTCAGAGGAGAAGGCGCGGGAATTCTGATGCTCAAGAAGCTGACAGATGCAGAACGTGACGGCAATCCGATTTACGGCGTGATCCGCGGTACGGCTGAAAACCACGGCGGCCGGGCGAATACGTTAACCTCGCCGAATCCGAAACTGCAGGCTGATTTATTGGTGAAAGCATATCGGAAAGCGGGAGTGGACCCGAGCACCGTCACGTATATTGAAGCGCACGGTACAGGAACGGAATTGGGCGATCCGATTGAAATAAATGGTCTGAAAGCGGCGTTTCACGAGCTGGCGAAAACAAATCAAGAGCCTGAAGTCTCCGGTCACCGCTGCGGCATCGGTTCGGTCAAAAGCAATATCGGCCATTTAGAGCTTGCCGCGGGAGTATCAGGCGTCATGAAAGTGCTTTTGCAAATGAAGCACAAAACGCTGGTGAAAAGCCTGCATTGCGAGACGATCAATCCGTACATTCAGCTTGATGACAGTCCTTTCTACATCGTGCGGGAAAATCAGGAATGGACGGCAGCAAAAGATAGAAACGGAAACGCCATTCCGCGCCGGGCCGGGGTCAGCTCATTTGGCATCGGCGGGGTCAACGCCCATATCATCATTGAAGAGTATGTCCCGAAAGCAGCCGCTCAGCCTGAGCACAGCCCGGAAAATCCGGCAATCAT
Source organism: Bacillus sp. EB106-06-01-XG163 (assembly GCF_058791615.1). Classification (NCBI taxonomy): domain Bacteria; kingdom Bacillati; phylum Bacillota; class Bacilli; order Caryophanales; family Bacillaceae; genus Bacillus; species Bacillus sp. EB106-06-01-XG163. The sequence goes on along the minus strand of NZ_JBYTDS010000001.1, from coordinate 211,586 downwards.
CCTTTTGTCCGCCAAATCAAAAGAAAAACTGTTTGAACAGGCGCAGCAGCTGCAAAAAGCAATCCGTCAAACGCCGTATACAGATCAAGACTTGGCGGGCGTCGCTTATACGCTGCAAACCGGAAGGGACGAAATGGAAGAGCGCTTGGCCATTCTTGCAGCGACGATGGCGGAATTGGAAACAAAGCTGGAAGCATTTACGAAAAATGAGAAAAACATCGCCGGGCTGTATACCGGCCAGTCTCACCGCAATAAAGATACGTTTGCCTTGTTCACGGCAGATGAAGATATGGACATCGTCATTGACGCCTGGATTAAAAAAGGCAAATTCGCCAAGCTGGCAGAGGTATGGGTGAAAGGCGGCGTATTGAATTGGAACCGGCTGTATGAAAAGGGTACGCCGCGTTTACTCAGTCTTCCGTCTTATCCGTTCGCAAAAGACACGTATTGGGTGCCTGAGAATCCTGACAAAAAGAAGGTCCATACAGAGGAACGGATGAAACGTATTTTGACGAAACAATGGGAACTGAGCCCGCTCGAACTGGGTGAACCGTGCGCACGTTCCGTTGCGATTTTGACAGGCGGGGACACGATCATTCTCGCAGAAGAGATTGCAGCGCATATGCCGAATCACCGTATTATCACAACATCAGACCTTACCGGTGTATATGACTGGCAGGCGTTTGGCGGAGTCATCGACCTTCTCGGCGCAGCGAAAGAAGAAGCTTCTGGAGATATGACCGGTATCAAATGGCTTCAGCAATTGATTGAGCATGGGCATAAAGAAGGGATAACACTGCTTTGTGTCACGAAAGACCTTGAGTCATTAAATAAAGAGGCCAATCAAACAACAGGAGCAAAACGGGCCGGTCTGTACAGAATGCTGGCATACGAGTACGGTCACCTGTCTTCAAGGCATCTCGACCTTGAAGGAGCGCTTTCGGATGACAAACTGGCGAAGCAGATTGCCGATGAGTTTCATGCCCGTACTGATGACGCGGAAGTTTGCCGGAGGGACGGCTTGCGCTACCGCGCCGTATTAAGCGGCTCAGAAAATATGAATATGCAAGGCGAGAGAATTGATTTTCCGGACAACCATGTGCTTCTGATCACCGGAGGGACGAGGGGGATCGGTCTTTTATGCGCACGCCATTTTGCCGAACATTACGGAGTGAAAAACCTGGTGCTTACAGGCCGCGAGACCCTTCCGCCGCGAAGTGAGTGGACGGGCGGACTGAATGGGGTGACGGCTTCTGTAAAAGCGAAAATTGAAGCTGTTCTCGACTTGGAATCCAAAGGTGTACAAGTGAAGGTTTTGTCAGTCCCGTTAGCTGATGAAGCCGGGCTGAGACAGGAACTGAGTCAGATAAAACAGACGCTCGGACCTATCGGCGGCGTGATTCACTGCGCGGGTGTGACCGATAAAGAGACGCTCGCATTCATCAGAAAAACCGATGAAGACATACAGCGCGTGCTCGAGCCGAAAGTAGACGGGCTTCAGGCGTTATACAGTGTGCTCAGCGAAGAGCCGCTGAAGTTTTTCGTCTTGTTCTCTTCCGTGTCAGCTGCGATACCGGCGCTTTCGGCAGGACAGGCCGACTATGCCATGGCCAATGCGTATATGGACTATTTTGCAAACTCATACAAAGAGCAGCTGCCGATCGTAAGCATTCAGTGGCCGAACTGGAAAGAAACCGGAATGGGCGAAGTAACGAACAAAGCTTATAAAGAGAGCGGGCTATACAGCATCACGAATGCAGAGGGATTACAGCTCCTTGACGGCATACTTCTTGAATCAGCAAGGGGCCCGGTGCTGCCGGCCGTTCTGAATCCTAAGCTGTGGAAGCCGGAGCGATTCCTGCGGCGGAGCAGGCAGGATCAGCCAATGAGTCCGGCTATGGTAAAACCGGCGGAAAAAACCGCTTATACTGCCGCAGACAACGCTCAATTAACAAGGAAAACAGAAGAATGGCTGAAAGAATTATTTTCTGAAGAGCTGCGGATTGACCAGGATCAGCTTGAGACAGACGTATTATTCCAAGATTACGGAGTGGATTCCATTATTCTTGCTCAGCTTCTGCAGCGGATCAATCGGAATCTCTCGGCATCGCTTGACCCGTCCATTCTGTATGAATATCCGACGATTCAATCTTTCGCAAATTGGCTTCTCGAAGGGTATACAGAAGTTTTGTCAGAACGATTTGATTTGGCGGCGGCGGAGCCTGTTCTGAAGAAGCCGGCTGAGCCGGTGATTGAAACACAAGCCGTTAAGATGCAAGAAGAGCCGGACGGAAAACAGATTCACCGGGAAGATATCGCGGTCATCGGCATGTCCTGCCGGTTTCCGGGGGCGGCTTCCTTAGAGGCGTACTGGTCGCTTTTGGCTGAAGGCCGTTCGGCTATCCGTCCTGTTCCGGCTGAACGATGGGGGTGGAAGACGCCTTATTACGCGGGAATGCTTGACGGAATTCATCAATTTGATCCGGACTTCTTTTTACTGGCAGAAGAAGATGTAAAGGCAATGGACCCTCAAGCTTTGGCCGCTCTGGAAGAATGCCTTAACCTGTGGTATCACGCGGGCTATACGCCGGATGAGATAAAGGGAGAAGCAATAGGTGTGTATCTCGGCGGACGCAGCCGTCACAGACCGGGTGAAGAGAAACTGCTGGACGCGAAAAACCCGATCGTCGCGCTTGGCCAGAATTATTTGGCCGCCAATCTCTCTCAATACTTTGATATGCGCGGCCCGAGCGTTGTCCTCGATACGGCTTGTTCTTCTGCTTTAGTCGGAATGAATATGGCCGTGCAGGCTCTTGTAACAGGAGAAATAAAAGCGGCCGTCGTCGGCGGCGTGAGCCTGTTTGAATCAGAAGAAACCCATAAATTATTTGAACAGCGCGGCATATTAAGTAAAGCGCAGTCGTTCCATGTATTTGACGAACGCGCCGATGGAGTCGTGCTGGGCGAGGGTGTCGGAATGGTTCTATTAAAAACCGTGTCTCAGGCGATTGAAGACGGAGATTCTATTTATGCCGTAGTGAAGGCGGCATCCGTCAATAATGACGGAAGAACGGCAGGCCCGGCTACGCCGAGTCTGGAAGCGCAAAAATCCGTCATGAAGACGGCTCTTGAAAAAAGCGGAAAACAGCCGGAAGACATTACTCATATTGAAGCGAACGGTTCAGGCACGGTCGTGACGGATCTGTTAGAACTGAAGGCCATTCAATCCGTCTACCGTTCAAAAGACGCCGGCCCGCTCGGAATCGGATCTGTGAAACCGAACATCGGGCACCCGCTTTGCGCGGAAGGAATTGCAAGTTTCATAAAAGTTGTTCTCATGCTGAAAGAAAAGAGCTTTATCCCGTTTTTATCAGGCGAGCATGAAAATACACATTTTGATAGAGAAAAGGCCAATATTCAGTTCAGCCGCACTCTGGCAGACTGGCCGTCACCAATACCGGCGGCAGGAATTAACTGCTTTGCCGACGGCGGAACAAACGCCCACGTCATTGTGGAAGCGTGGCAGGAAGACGAAGGGCGCCGAATCAAGCGCCATCCTTTAACACCGCCTGCATTAAATAAGCGGCTGATTTCGCCCGACAGCAAAGAAGAAACGAACGAAAAAGCTGCGGCAAACATCTGGGATACCTATGAAGTGGAGGTTTAACGTGAAGAACTTCAATAAGCAAATCACTTTATCGCTGAAAAATCCGTTTATTTTACATCATGACGTTTACGGACAAAAAGTCCTTCCGGGATTGGCTTATATTGATATGTTTTATCAGATTTTCAAAGAGCGCGGCTATTCATACGACGGGCTTCAGCTGCGCCATTTATCCATATATCAGCCGCTTATTGCGAAAGAAGACAGCGCCGTCAAGCTTACGGTTGAATGTACAAAGGTAAAAGAAGGGCGCTGGAAACTTACCGCAAAAGGGGCTGAGGTCAGCGGCGGACGAGTACAGCCGGAAGAACGTATTTACGTCAAAGCGGAAATGCACGAGACGGCACCCGCAATTTTCAGTGACACGCTTGATCTTGACTCTGTCAAACGCGAGGCGGAACGCACCATCGATTTAAATGAGCTGTATGCACAATGCAGAAGCCAGGAATTGGTTCACAGCGGATATATGAAAGCAGAAGGAGAAGTGTTTGAGGAGCGGGACGGCGTCATCTTTGATGTATCGCTCGGAAAAGACGCGATGGGACAGGCCGGGGGGTTTTTGTTCCATCCGACTCTCCTTGACGGAAGCGGCGTCGGCGCAAACCTATTGATCTCATCGCTGTTAAATGGGGAAAAGAGGCTGTTTCTGCCTCTTTTCTACGAATCTTTTACAGCTTCCGAACCTTTGCAGAGCGGCTGCATCACGAGAATCAAACGTTCGTCGCTTCGGCAGGAAAAGGAGCTCATTTACATTACACTGGAGTTTTTTAACACATCCGGCCGAAAAGTAGCCGAGCTGAAAGATTTCACAAGCAAGCTCGTGCGGGATGCCGAGCTGATCAATACAGAACGAAAGCCAGCTGAGAAGTCTCCTGAAAAAGCCGGTTTACCGGAAGTTGCGGCATCGCTTGAAGGCGGACACCCGCATGAGGAAGCAGAGCGGTATGTCATGAATCTGATGGCGGAAAAAATCGGCAAGCCGCTTGAACAGATTGATTCTCAAGTCGGCTACTATGAAATGGGGCTGACATCGTCCGGACTGCTTGACGTCGTCGAAACGATCAGCGAAAAAATCGGCGAAACCCTTTCTCCGACTTTGCTGTTTGAATATACGACGGCAGCAGAGCTGGCAGCTTTCCTGACTGAGCAGTACGGGAGCCATTTCAGCGCGTCTCCGGCAAAAATGGAGAAGCCGGTTGAGCCGCAAACAGAGAGAAGACGGAAAAGCAGTGTTCCGCAAGATGAAGATATCGCGATTATCGGCATGGCCGGCCGCTACCCGCAGGCCGAAAATATTCATGAATTCTGGGAAAACCTGAAAGAAGGAAAAAACTGTGTCACCGAAATTCCGGAGTCTCGCTGGGACTGGCGCCGGTTTGAAAATGTAAAGTCGCCTTCCGGAAAGAGCATTTCAAAATGGGGCGGATTTATTGATGATCCGGATTGCTTTGATCCCCAATTTTTCCGGATTACGCCGCGGGAAGCTGAAACAATGGACCCTCAGGAACGGCTGTTTTTACAAACATGCTGGGAAACGATTGAGGATGCCGGATATACGCCGAAGTCGCTCGCAGAGGCGCGCGGACGGAATAAGAGACAGCGCGTCGGCGTCTTCGCAGGGGTGATGCATAAGGATTATACGTTGGTCGGGGCTGAAGCTTCTTCTGAAGATCATGTATTCCCGCTTTCTCTTAATTATGCGCAAATCGCAAACAGAGTTTCATATTTTTGCAATTTTCACGGGCCGAGCATGGCGGTCGATACGGTCTGTTCATCTTCGCTGACTGCGGTTCACCTTGCTGCGGAAAGCATTCGGCGCGGGGAATGTGAATCGGCGGTTGCCGGAGGGGTCAATTTGTCGCTGCATCCGAATAAATATCTGACATACGGTTTATGGGACATGTTTTCAACAGACGGGGTTTGTCATACATTCGGGAAAGACGGAGACGGCTATGTACCGGCTGAAGGAATCGGTGCCGTTTTATTAAAACCGCTGCGAGAGGCGGTAAAAGACGGCGACCGGATTTATGCGGTGATAAAGGGCAGTGCCGTCAATCACGTGGGGACAGTGAGCGGAATTTCCGTGCCGAGTCCTGTCGCGCAGGCTGATTTGATTGAAGAATGCCTGGACAAAGCGGGCATCGATCCGCGCACGGTCAGTTATATTGAGGCGCACGGGACGGGAACTTCTCTCGGCGATCCGATCGAGGTTCAAGGCCTTGTCAAGGCGTTCCGCCAGTACACACAGGACAAACAGTTCTGTTCGATCGGATCAGTGAAGTCCAATATCGGCCATGCGGAATCGGCTGCGGGCATCAGCGGCTTAAGCAAGGTTGCCCTGCAGCTTCACCATAAAACTTTGGTGCCGTCTCTTCATTCGGAGGAGCTGAATCCGTATTTAGATTTTGAACAATCACCGTTTTACGTCCAGCATCATACCGAAGCATGGCAGCAGCCATCAGTGACGGAAAACGGAAACGAAACCGTATATCCTCGGCGTGCGGGCATCAGCTCTTTCGGGGCGACAGGTTCAAACGTGCATCTCATTCTGGAGGAATTTATCCCTGAAGAATCACACGGAACAAATGCTGAACCGGCAGAAGAACAGACATTCATTTTCCCGGTTTCAGCCCGGAATGAAGAACGGCTAAAAGAGTATGTTGCGAAGCTGTCTGCATTTATTCATCCCGGCCTGCCGCTTGAGGATGCGGCGTATACACTTCAGATCGGCCGTGAACAGATGGAGGAGCGGGTTGCGTTCACCGCTCAGAATATGACACAGCTCAAAGAGCGGCTGGAAGGCTTTCTGGCAGGTAAAACGGTCAGCGGGTGCTGGCGGAACCGAGCTGATAAAAGCAAACAGGCAGAGCTTGCTCCGGACTTGATACATAAATGGCGTTCTTCCGGAAGTCTGGAGATGATTGCCGAAAAGTGGGCCGGCGGAGGAACGATGGATTGGAATCTCTTGTACGGTGAAAACAAACCGAATCGGATCAGCCTGCCGACATATCCGTTTGAAAAAATCCGGTATTGGGTGCCGAAGGCGGAGAAAAGAGAATCGCTGCCGCAAAAAAATGCAGGCATGCTGCATCCGCTCCTGCATGAAAATGTATCAAACATGTCAGGCGTCCGTTTTCGGTCCTCGTTTAGCGGCGGAGAGTTTTTCCTGAAAGATCACGTCGTCAAAAACGAGCGGACGTTACCGGGCGCGGCTTATCTGGAAATGGTCCGGGCGGCCGTTGAACATGCGGCAGAAACGAAGGAAGAAGGAACAGTCCGTCTGAAACATGTCGTATGGATACGTCCGTTTACAGCGGCGGATGAGTCCGCAGATCTGTATCTCCGTCTTTATGACGAAGAAAATGGGGAGATGGGATTTACGGTTTACAGTGAATCGGCTTCCTCGGAACAAGAGCCCGTTCTCTATGCGCAAGGAAGCGCAGCGTTTGTCCGAGCGGGCGAACCGGCCAAAATCGAGATTGACAAATTGAGAGAGTCACGCCGTCTGATCACACCTGACGCTTGCTATCAGGCATACAAACAAATGGGGATTGAATACGGGGATGCTCACAAAGCGGTCACGGAAATCTATGCAAAAGACAGCAAAGTGCTCGCGAAGCTCTCACTCCCGTCATCTATTTCTCATACAAAAGATCAGTTTGTCCTCCATCCGAGCCTTTTGGATGCGGCCTTCCACGCGACAATCGGGTTAATGCTGGACAGAGACGGGACTGACATACGGCCGATGCTGCCGTTTGCTCTCGAACAGATTGATGTGTTGAAAAGCTGTAAAAGCGATATGTGGGTTTCCATTGCGTACAGCGGCGAAAGCAAGCCTGAAGATGCCGTGCAGAAGCTGGATATTGATGTATGTGACGAACAAGGCAATGTATGTGTGAAAATGACTGGCTATTCCGCACGGGAAATTGAAACGGATAAAACAGATACACTATTTTTTGAACACGTATGGGAAGAGAAGGCCGCTGTACATGAAAAAGCGCCGATCCATTTCAAAGCCCGTCACGTGATGATATCTGACCGGTTTACGGATCAAATGAACAGCATACAGACGGACTTCAGCTGTCATGTGCTCCGTGATCAGCATAAGAGTGAAGACGAACGGTTTGAAGCTTGTGCGCTTCAGGCGTTCGAAGAAGTGAAGAAAATCCTTTCTTCAAATTCCGGCGGGCGCGAGCTCATACAGATTGTCGTGCCTCAAGAAGCGGATACGCAGCTCCTTTGCGGCTTAACGGGGCTTTTGAAAACAGCGGCGCTTGAAAACCCGAACCTGACCGGCCAGCTGATTGAATTGGAGCCGGACGTCAAGGCAGAAATTCTGTCCCGATATGTAAAAGAATGCAGCGCTCATCCTGATGACAAGCATATTCGCTATGAAAACGGCAGGCGCTATACGGCACAATGGCAGGAAACAGGGCTTGAACAGTTCGGCGCCGAAAAGCCGTGGAAGGATAAAGGTGTTTATCTGATCACAGGCGGTGCGGGCGGACTCGGATTTTTATTCGCCAAAGAAATCGCCCGGCATGCAAAAGACGCCGTTCTTATTTTAACGGGGCGTTCTCTGTTGGATAACCGTAAAAAAGCCCAGCTTCAAGAACTGTCCGATCTCGGCGCGCAAGCTGTGTACAAACAAACGGACATGACGGAAAAACAAGAAGTTCAATCGCTCATAGCGGACATCTGTCGGCAGTACGGCGGATTAAACGGTATCATACACAGCGCCGGAACGATAAAAGACAACTATATTCTCAAAAAACACAAAGATGAAATCCGTGATGTACTGGCGCCAAAAGTCTCCGGGCTGGTTCATCTTGATGAAGCGGCAAAGGACATTGAGCTTGATTTTCTGATTCTTTTCTCTTCCGGAGCCGGAAGCGCCGGAAGCGCGGGCCAGGCTGATTATGCGATGGCCAATGCGTTTATGAACGCCTTCAGTGAAAAAAGAAACCGTAAAAAAGCCCGAAATGAACGCTATGGACATACCCTTTCAATCTGCTGGCCGCTTTGGAAAGACGGCGGCATGACGGTTGATGCTGAAACGGAAGCCATGCTGACAAAAGAAAGCGGCATGGTCCCTATGCAAACAGAAAACGGCATTCAGGCTTTATACCGCGGGTGGGCGGCAAACACATCCCAAGTCATGGTGACGGAAGGCTACGCCGCAAAAATCCGGACGTTTCTGAAAAAATCAGCGGATGATCAGCCGGATAAGGGCAGCGAAACGGAAGAAACGGCAGGTCTTACAGCAGGCGGAGAGAACATGCTTGCAGAAAAAACGGAGCATTTCTTGAAACAAGTGCTTTCGGAAGTGACCAAACTTCCTGTCGGCAAAATTGACGCCAAGGCGCCTATGGAAGATTACGGTATTGATTCGATTATGATTATGCATTTGACGGGCCGGCTGGAAAAGAGCTTCGGCTCATTGTCAAAAACATTGTTTTTCGAGTACCAGAATATCGAATCGCTGGCGCAGTATCTTATGAAAGCACACCGGGACACGCTGCTGGAAGTGACCGGGATGAAAATAGAAGAAACCCCTGCAGCCAAACCTGCGCTGTCTGAGAAAGCGAAAGTAAAGCCCGTTTTCAAACGGAATGAAGGCAAAAAAGGCTTTGCGCAAGTCCGTCCAGACACGCTGGAAAATCAGCAGCTGACGGAGCGTGAAGATATCGCAATTATCGGTATATCAGGACGATATCCGCAGGCCGAAAATCTTCAGGAATTTTGGAAGAATTTGAGTGAAGGCACTGACTGCATAACCGAAATTCCAAACGATCGCTGGGATCACAGTCTTTATTACGACGCTGATAAAGATAAAGAAGGCAAGACGTACGGAAAATGGGGAGGATTTTTGAAAGACGTGGACAAATTTGATCCGCAATTCTTCTCTATTTCGCCCCGGGATGCAAAATTGATGGACCCACAGGAGCGGTTATTCCTGCAATGTGTCTACGAAACGATGGAAGATGCCGGTTACACGCGCAAAAAGCTCACGGAAAAATCGGGTGATTTGCTTGGCGCCAATGTCGGTGTTTACGTCGGCGTCATGTACGAGGAATATCAGCTTTACGGAGCCGAAGAACAGGCGCGCGGAAAATCGCTTGCGCTGACCGGAAATCCGTCATCAATTGCGAACAGGGCTTCCTATGTATTCGGTTTTAACGGCCCGAGCATGGCTCTGGATACGATGTGCTCTTCTTCTTTAACAGCCATTCATCTGGCATGCCAGAGCTTGCGGAACGGGGAATGCGAGGCAGCATTTGCCGGTGGTGTCAATGTATCCGTTCATCCGAATAAATATTTGATGCTCGGCCAGAACAGATTTTTATCAAGCAAAGGCAGATGTGAAAGTTTCGGAGAAGGCGGAGACGGTTATGTGCCCGGTGAAGGAGTGGGCGCCGTACTCCTTAAGCCGCTTTCTAAAGCGAAAGCGGACGGTGATCATATTTACGGCCTGATCAAAGGAACGGCCGTGAACCATGATGGAAAAACAAACGGGTATTCCGTACCGAATCCGAACGCCCAAGCCGCGGTGATCAAACAGGCGTTAAAAGACGCGGGAACCGATCCGAGGGCGGTCAGCTACATCGAAGCCCACGGCACCGGGACTTCACTCGGCGATCCGATTGAAATCACGGGTCTGACAAAAGCCTTTTCAGAACAAACACAAGATAAACAGTTTTGTGCCATCGGCTCAGCGAAATCCAATATCGGCCACTGTGAAAGCGCGGCGGGCATCGCCGGGCTGACGAAGGTGCTCCTGCAAATGAAGCATAAGCAGCTCGCACCGTCATTGCATTCCCGGACGCTTAACCCGAATATTGATTTTCCGAGTACGCCGTTCAAAGTGCAGCAGACGCTTGAAGAGTGGAAAAGACCGGTCATAAATGAAAACGGAGTAAATAAAGAATTGCCGAGAACCGCGGGGCTTTCCTCATTCGGAGCCGGCGGCGTCAACGCTCATATTGTCATCGAAGAATATTCCGCTGATGAGGATAAGGAGACGGCTTATGCTGCGCCTCATCCGTCGATGATCGTCCTTTCTGCGAAAAATGAGCAACGGCTTCAAAAACAGGCGAAACGTCTTCTTGATGCACTGCGGAGCGGGCGTTACCGGGAAGCAGATCTGAGCCGGATCGCATATACGCTTCAAATCGGCCGTGAACCGATGGAAGAGCGTCTCGGAATGATTGTCAGCAATTTGCGCGAGCTTGAAGAGAAGCTTGACGAATTTACGGGCGGCAAGGAGTCAATTGACCAGCTCTACCGCGGACAAGTCAAACAGAATAAAGACACGATGGCGCTGTTTGCGGCTGATGAGGACATGGAAAAAACCATTGAGACGTGGCTTGAAAAAGGCAAAGCCGCAAAGGTATTAGAGCTTTGGGTGAAGGGCCTTCCGCTGAATTGGGATAAGCTGTATCAAATGGGCAGACCGCAAAAAATCAGTCTTCCGGCCTACCCGTTTGCAAAAGACAGTTATTGGATCGACATATCAGCAGATGCAGCTGTCAAAAGACCGGCCGAAACACAGTCTGCGCCGCTCGCACCGGCGGCCGCCCCGGAACCGGTCATTGAAGTAACAACTCTTCACGACGAGACTGCCAAAGAAAAACCGTCAAATATTACACTGCAGTCTTTGAGCGGCGCGAAACCGAAAAGAACCGTACAGCCCGCTTCCCGTCCGGCGGTTTCCGCTGAAAAAGTAAGTGCCGTATTGACCGAAAGTTTGGCAGACGTTTTATATATGGATGCCGACGATATCGACGCAGACGACACATTTATTGATATCGGCATGGATTCAATTACCGGTCTTGAATGGATAAAGTCTGTTAATAAAGCATACGGCACGTCCCTTACGGTGACGAAAGTATATGATTATCCGACAATCCGCCAGTTTGCGGCTTTCTTGCAAAAAGAGCTCGGGACAGAACCGATCCTTGAGGAAGCAACCGAACCGCAGAAAACAGAGGCCGTGAAAAAACCGTCAAACATCATGCTGCAGCCTTTAAACGCTCATAAGCAGCATGTGATACAAGCAGAAGCGGATATTCTGGAGGCGATGTCAGAAACGGCAGCTTCCGCCGAACCGGAAGAACCGATTGAAGCGGTGCATGATGAGTTATCAAAAGCACTGGCTGATGTATTGTACATGGAGCGGCATGAAGTAGATATTGATGAGGCCTTTATTGACTTGGGTATGGATTCGATTACCGGTCTTGAATGGATAAAGGCCGTCAATAAACGGTACGGCACGGACTGTAACGTAACGAAAGTGTATGATTATCCGACAATCCGTCAATTTGCCGATTTTCTGCGTACGCAGCCGTCTGTCCGCGGAAGAAAAAAACAGGCGGTTCCCGTACGTCCAAAGCCGCTTACGCAGCAACATGCCCCGCAGGAGAAAACACCTGCCGAGCCGGAGAGATTAACGATTCAAAAGGAACCTGAACCGGTGCAGGCCAAACGGGAGCCTAAAGACGAGATAGCGGACGCGATAGCCATCGTCGGCATGTCGGGCAAGTACCCGGATGCGCCGGACCTAAAGACGTATTGGGACAACTTAGCCCGTGCGAAAAACGCCATTCGCGACATCCCGCTTTCCCGCTGGGATGTAAACAAATACTATGATCCGGCCTTAAACAAGAAGGGCAAAGTATACTGCAGATCAATCGGTATGCTTGACGGCATTGAAGAGTTTGATCCGCTGTTCTTTAATATATCTCCGTCTGAAGCGGAACTTATGGACCCGCAGCACCGGATATTTTTACAGGAAGGTTTTAAAGCCTTTGAAGATGCGGGTTACAGCTCAAAAGAATTAAACGGGAAAAATTGCGGCGTTTATTTGGGGATTATGAACAATGAATACGGCATGATGTTAAACAAACATCAGACAGGAGGAAGCGCGACGGGCAACAGTTTCAGCATCGCGGCGGCCCGCCTGCCTTATTATCTCAATTTGAAAGGGCCGGCCATTCCGATCGATACGGCATGCTCTTCATCTCTCGTCGGGGCTCATTTGGCGCGTCAGGCGCTGTTGAATCATGAAATTGACATGGCGCTTGTCGGCGGTGTGACCTTGTATTTAACGCCTGAATCATACATCAGCATGTGTGAAGCAGGAATGCTGTCTCCTGACGGCCAATGTAAAGCATTTGATAACAGTGCGAACGGATTTGTGCCTGGCGAAGGCGCGGGGGCGCTCGTTTTGAAGAGGCTGAAAGATGCGGAAGCCGATCAAGACCATATTTACGGAGTCATTATCGGATCTGGAATTAACCAGGACGGAAAAACCAACGGCATTACCGCACCAAGCGCGAAAAGCCAAATGGATTTAGAGCGCCAAGTGTATGAAGCGCACAACATCCACCCTGAGAGCATCACCTATGCGGAAATGCACGGCACCGGCACAAAGCAGGGGGATCCGATTGAATTAGAAGCCCTGTCTTCTGTATTTAAGGAAAAAACGGACCGCAAACAATTTTGCGCCATCGGTTCGGTTAAATCGAATATTGGGCATACGTCGGCGGCGGCAGGCGTAGCAAGCGTCCAGAAGGTTCTGCTGTCGATGAAGCATCAGCAGCTTGTGCCGACCCTTCATTTCAGCACGCCGAATGAACATTTTGATTTCGATGACTCGCCTTTATTTGTCAATACCGAACTCAAACCTTGGGAAACAGGCGGAGCACTGCGGCGGGCCTGTGTCAGCTCATTCGGCTACAGCGGCACAAACGCTCATCTCGTTATCGAAGAGTATCAGCCGAAAGACCGGGGAAGCCGTAAGCCTGATGAGACAAACATTTTTGTGCTGTCGGCGAAAAAAGCGCCTCAGGTAAAAACCTATGCCGAGTCTGTGATCGAATTTGCAAAAGCCAATCAGAATATCAATCTTTCAGATATGGCGTACACGCTTCAAACCGGGCGTGATGCGATGGATTACCGTCTTGCGGTTACAGCCGGTTCGAGAGAAGAACTGGTCAGCCGTTTAACCGATTTTGTAAACGGAAATACGGGTGAAGGGATATATCAAGCCCATATCAAAACGGCTAAAAAAGAAATCAAAGCATTTGAAACGGACGATGACCTGAAGCAGCTTGTGAGGTCATGGTTCGATAAGAAAAAATACGCCAAAATAGCAGAATTGTGGGCCAAAGGGCTCCAGATGGACTGGGACAGACTCTATCAAGGCGAAAAACCCCGCAGAATCAGTCTGCCGGCTTATCCGTTTGCGAAGGAGCCGTACTGGCTGCCTGAGCCGAAAGTCATACCGCAGGAAACAGAAGACCGGCGCGAGGCTGTGCTTTTAGAAAAGCAATGGGTTCCGTGTGAGATCGATTCGGCCGGTGAGAAAAGCGGCAGGACGGTCATGATTCTGGCTGATGGAAGAACAGCGGAGCTAGCCGAAGAGACTGCAAAGCATTTCGCTGACTCATTCATTCTCCCGGTCGATTCGGCTGACACTGCAGCTAGCGATTGGAATCACATAGATGGCGCAATCGATCTGACGGGATGCGGAGACGAAGACCCTTCACTGGAAGGGATCAGCCGGCTCCAGACTCTGATTGATACAAGCCGCCGGCAGGCGCGGCCGCTGACGCTGCTATATGTAACAAAAGGCTTGGAGCCATTTCAGCAGAAAACGATTCATCTTGCAGGAGCGGCAAAAAGCGGCCTGTACAGAATGCTTCAAAATGAGTATCAAAACGTGACGTCCAGACACATGGATGCCGATACAGATACGGATCAGCAGACGCTTGCCAAACAGATTGCAGATGAATTTGCGGCGGACAGCACAGAACCGGAAATCTGCCGCCGAAACGGACAGAGATACCGTGCTTTATTCAGGGAGATTCCAAGCGGGAAGCGAGCAGAACATAAGCCCGCACCGTTTCCTGAAGACCATGTGCTTTTCATTACCGGAGGCACGAGGGGACTGGGTCTCTTATGCGCCCGCCATTTCACAGAAAAACACGGCGTGAAAAAAGTAGTGCTGACAGGCAGGGAGCCGATTCCTCCCCGCGATGAACGGTCAGCCGTTAATACGAGGCTGAAAGAGAAGATACGGGCGATTGAAGAGCTTGAAGCAAAAGGAGTGCAGGTGGCGGTGATCAGTCTGAAATTGTCTGATCATGATGCGGCGGCAGCGGAAATTGAAACGATCCGGCGCACGATGGGACCGATAGGCGGCGTCATTCACTGTGCGGGATCGGTTAATTCAGTAAATCCGGCGTTTATCAGAAAGACTGCCGACGATATACAAGAAGTGCTGGAACCGAAAGTCGCCGGGCTTCAAACATTAAGCAGCCTTTTCACAAATGATCCTTTGAAATTTTTTGTCTTATTTTCTTCAGTATCTGCAGTCGTTCCGGCGCTCGCGGCGGGACAGTCGGATTATGCGATGGCAAATGCGTACATGGATTATTTCGCGGCGGCTCATCAGCATCAATATCCGTTAGTCAGCATTCAATGGCCGAACTGGAAGGAAACCGGATTGGGTGAAGTCCGCACAGAAAGCCTGAAGCAGACCGGGCTGCTGGGACTGTCCAACGCGGAAGGACTTGACTTGCTGGACCGCATTTTATCTGAAAACATCCGCCCGTCCGTTCTGCCGGCTATCATTGATCGGAGCGAATGGCATCCTGACAGGCTGCTCTGTCAAGAGAAAAAACAAAAAGAGACTGAAGCCGTAATAAACGGCAAAGCCGCTGAAAAACATTCAGACAGAGAACTGCTTATTGATACGAAGGCGTGGCTTGTGAAACTGTTTTCCGATGAGCTGAAAATCGCTCCGGAAGAACTGGAAACAGACGAACCGTTTCAGGATTACGGGGTTGATTCGATCATTTTAGCGCAGCTTTTACAGCAAATGAATCAAGCGCTCAAAGAGGACTTAGATCCGTCTGTTTTATATGAACATCCGACGATTGACGCGTTTGCCGAATGGCTTGTATCCAATGGGCAGCCGCTGCTTGCAGAAAGGGAGGAACCTGATACAGCATTGTTGGTTCCGGCTGCCGTACAAACGGTTCACACTGACCAAAAGCTTGATACCGTAACTGAAGACATTGCCGTCGTCGGAATGAGCTGCCGTTTTCCGGGAGCGGAATCGTTAGAACAATATTGGGACTTGCTGAGAAGCGGCAGGTCCGCAATCGGCTCCGTCCCGGCGGAACGTTTCGGATATCCAAATCAATACGTTGCGGGATTGATTGACAATATGGATCACTTTGATTCCGAATTCTTTTTCATTCCGGAAAACGACGCGAAAGCGATGGACCCTCAGGCATTGGCGGTGTTGGAAGAGAGCTTGAAACTTTGGTGCCATGCCGGCTATTCCCGTGAAGAAATCAAGGGTATAGAGGCCGGTGT
Source organism: Bacillus sp. EB106-06-01-XG163 (assembly GCF_058791615.1). Classification (NCBI taxonomy): domain Bacteria; kingdom Bacillati; phylum Bacillota; class Bacilli; order Caryophanales; family Bacillaceae; genus Bacillus; species Bacillus sp. EB106-06-01-XG163. The sequence goes on along the minus strand of NZ_JBYTDS010000001.1, from coordinate 195,535 downwards.
GTATATCGGAGGCCGCAGCCAGCATCAGCCTGATCCTGAAATTCTTGCGAATACCCGCAACCCGATCGTTGCGGGCGGGCAGAATTATTTAGCGGCAAACGTTTCGCAATTTTTTGATCTGCGCGGGCCGAGCATCGTGCTTGATACGGCTTGTTCATCGGCTTTGACAGGAATGAACATGGCCGTTCAGGCACTGAGGAGCGGCGATATCAAAGCGGCGGTAGTTGGCGGTGTCAGCCTGCTGAACACGGATGCGGCGCACCGGATGTTCCAAGAGCGCGGGCTGTTAAACGAAAAGCCGGCATTTCACGTATTTGACAAGCGTTCAGGCGGAGTTGTCCTCGGTGAAGGCGTCGGCATGGTGCTGTTAAAAACAGTAAGCCAGGCGCAAAAAGACGGCGACACGATACACGCGGTCATTAAGGCCGCCGCCATGAACAATGACGGCAGAACGGCAGGCCCGTCAGCTCCTAATATGCAGGCGCAAAAAGATGTCATGCAAAGCGCGCTTTTCAAAAGCGGCAAAAAGCCGGAAGACATCAGTTATATCGAAGCAAACGGATCGGGTTCCGCTGTAACTGATTTGCTTGAGCTGAAGGCGATTCAATCCGTATACCGCTCTGGCCAGCATGTTCCGCTCGGCATCGGGTCAATTAAGCCGAACATCGGGCATCCGCTTTGCGCAGAAGGCATCGCAAGCTTCATTAAAGTCGTATTAATGCTGAAGCATAAACAAACGGTTCCGTTTCTCTCAGGAGATGAACCGATGCCGCATTTTGATATAACAAAGACAGATTTTCATTTTCATAAAACAGCCGGCGAATGGGATGCAGCCAGACCGTCAGCAGCCATCAACTGCTTTGCCGACGGCGGAACGAACGCCCACGTCATTCTGGAAGCTTGGGAAGAAAAAGACACCCGAATGAAAAGAAAGCCGCTGCCGGTACCGTCATTAAGACGTAAGGCTCTGGTAAAAGAGCCTGACGCACCGGCGGAGAAACAAGAGCTTCCTGCGAAAAAAATGTTTTGGAAAGCATTTAAATGAGAGAGGAGTGGGAAGGAATGATATCGGAAAAAATCAATATCTCACTGGATCATCCCATCATGAAGGGCCATAAGGTCTTTGGTGAAGCGGTATTGCCCGGTCTTGCTTATATCGATTTGATTTATCAGGTTTTTCAGGAACACGGTTATGTATACAATGAGCTCGAATTGAAGCACGTTACGATTTATCAGCCTTTAACCGTCAGTGAAACGGCTGCAATCATTCTGACCATTCAATGTTCTGATAGCGGAGATGGAAAGTGGCTCATCTCCCTTTCAGGGCAGAAACAGCAAGGTGACGAGCTGTCAGACAATATACAATATGCGACGGCTGAAATGGTGAAAAGAGACGCTGTGACATTTGACGAAACCATTGATTTCGGCGATGTGAAGCAGTCAGGCAGATCTCTGAATCTTGATGACATGTATAACCGCTGCCTGGATCATGACTTGGTTCATTCCGGCATGATGAAATCGAACGGACGATTGTACGAAACAGAAGACGGCATGCTGGCTGAGCTTTCTTGCGAAGAAGGAAAAGATTTCTTTTTATTCCATCCGGCCCTTTTGGATGCGAGCGGAATCGGGGGGAGCGGTTTGCTTTCTGAAACAAACCGGCTTCACCTGCCTTTATATTATGAATCGTTCACGGCCGCCGACAGACTGCAATCTGAGTGCACGGCGCGTATCGCCGCTTCCGGCGTCCGTCAGGAAAAAGAACTCACAACGATGACGATCGAGTACTTCAGCCGATCCGGACAGAAGGTGGCGGAGCTTAAAAACATTACGGGAAAAGCGGTTCGGCTTGAAGAAGACGAGAATACAGCCGAACAGAATCAACAGGCTGTAACTGAGCCGGAAAGCACAGATGAAAAAGACATCATTCTGTTTTTAAAGAAGCTTTTGGCTGATAAGCTTAGGCAGCCTTGGGAGACGCTGGACGTTCTTGCAGGCTACTACGAGCTTGGGCTGGATTCATCTTCTTTGCTTGAGATTGTACAGGATATCAATAAAAAGACGGGTGCGGACCTCGCGCCCACTCTTCTCTTTGAATATACAAATATAAAAGAACTCGCAGCCTATCTGAAAAAGACCGTTTCATTTGAATGTGCGGAACGTGCAGCCGAACCACAACGGTCTGAAGCTGAAGCGCCGGACGCGCCAGAACATCATAAAAACACCGGAGACATCGCGATTATCGGAATGGCCGGCCGCTATCCGAAAGCGAAAAGTGTGGCGGAGTTTTGGGAAAACCTGAAGGCAGGCACGGATTGCATTACTGAAGTTCCGAAGTCCCGCTGGGATTGGAAAACATATAAAAACGTAACGTCCCCGTCAGGAAAAACAGTATCAAAATGGGGCGGTTTCATTGACGATGCCGACTGCTTCGATCCGCAGTTTTTCAGAATCTCACCGCGTGAGGCGGAAACGATGGACCCGCAGGAGCGCCTGTTTTTAGAAACATGCTGGGAAACGATTGAAGATGCGGGGTATACGCCTGAAACGCTGGGGAATAAAGGGGAGAAACAGCATCCGATCGGCGTATTTGCAGGGGTGATGCATAAAGATTATTCCTTAATCGGCGCAGAACAATTATCTGAAACTGATCCTTTTCCGGTTTCACTGAATTATGCGCAGATCGCCAACAGAGTGTCCTATTATTGTGACTTCCACGGGCCGAGCATCGCGGTGGATACCGTTTGTTCCTCATCATTGACCGCCGTTCATCTGGCCATTGAAAGCATCCGCCGCGGCGAATGTGAGGCCGCGCTTGCGGGAGGGGTGAACTTGTCGCTGCACCCGGCGAAATATCTCAGCTACGGAAGCGTGGGCATGCACTCAAGTGACGGCCGCTGCCGTACATTCGGCGAGGGCGGGGACGGCTACGTTTCCGGAGAAGGAGTCGGTGCGGTATTGCTGAAGCCGCTGGAAAAAGCCGAACAAGACGGCGACCGCATTTACGCGGTCATTAAAGGAAGCGCCGTTAACCACGTCGGGAAAGTAAGCGGAATTACCGTCCCGAATCCTGCTGCACAGGCAGAAGTCATTAAGGCCTGTCTGAAAAAAGCAGGTATCAGCCCGCGGACCGTCAGTTATGTGGAAGCCCATGGCACAGGTACTTCGTTAGGAGACCCGATTGAAATTGAAGGTCTGTCAAAAGCGTTCAGCCAAGGGACGCAGGATCAGCAATTTTGTTCCATCGGTTCGGTCAAATCAAATATCGGTCACGCAGAATCAGCGGCGGGGATCAGCGGGTTAACAAAAGCGGCGCTGCAGCTTCATCACAAAACGCTTGTCAAATCACTGCATTCTGCGGAATTAAATCCTTACCTGAAATTTGAGGAATCTCCTTTTTACGTACAGCAGCAGACTGCTCCGTGGAAGCAGCCGTCAGCTGAAGAAAACGGTAAAGTCACACATTATCCGCGCAGGGCCGGGCTCAGTTCCTTCGGTGCATCAGGTTCGAATGCCCATATCATTTTAGAAGAATACATTCAGCCTGAACAAAAAGCGCCTGCACCTGAGAACGATGCAGCAAAACTCATCCCGCTGTCAGCAAGAAATAAAGACAGGCTTCTGGCCTATGCGGAAAAACTAGCCCGATCGCTTTCAGAAAAGACGGTGCTGTCTGAACTGGCTTATACAATTCAGACAGGACGTCAAGCAATGGAGGAGAGAGCTGTCTTCCTTGTAAATGACATCCGCGACTTGAAGCAAAAGCTGAATGATTTCGTAAAAGGAAACGAAAACATCCCCGGTTTATGGCGCGGACAAGCTGAGCTGCCGGAGATGAGCGAAGCCGCTCCTGAGACGGATGATCCGATACGGCTTGCCGAGGTATGGGCAGAAGGGAAAACAGTAGATTGGAATAAGCTGTACGGTTCGGATAAACCGCGTAAAACAAGCGTTCCGACTTATCCGTTTGCAAAAGAACGCTATTGGATTCCGCAGCAGAAAAAACAGGAGAAAAGCCCGTCAGGCACAGTACTGCATCCGCTTTTACAAGAAAATACGTCAGATTTTTCGCAGCAGCGCTTCACGTCTCTTTTTACGGGAGATGAATTTTTCCTATCTGACCATGTCGTCAACGGACAAAAAATACTGCCGGGCGTCGCCTATTTGGAAATGGCCGCAGAGGCGGTCAAAAAGGCCGCTGCCGTGACGGAAAAAGGCCATAGCGTCACACTCAGACAGGTTGTTTGGGTCCGGCCGGTCATGATTGAAGACAAACCGAAAGAAATACATATTGCCCTTTACCCAGAAGATAATGGTGAGATTACCTATGAAATATACAGTGAGGCAGAAAACGGCGAAGATCCGGTTATTCACAGCCAGGGTGAAGCGGTCATTACCGAACCGGGAAGCGCCCAGATTGATATCGAGTCTGTCAAAACTTCCTGCAATTTAGGAATTGTGACTGCGGAAGAATGTTACGGTGCTTTTGAGAAGATCGGTCTGGATTACGGAGAGGCATACAGGGGCGTACAGCAATTGCTGATCGGAGAAGACCGATTATTGGCCCGTATTTCACTCCCAGCAGCCGTACATGACAAAAAAGAACAGTATACGCTTCACCCGAGTATGATGGACGCCGCTTTTCACGCTTCCGTCGGTCTGCTTGTCCGCTCAATACATGATGATGCAGACAGCCACGAGCTTTCTTTGCCGTTTGCGATGCAGGAAGTGGAAGTGTTCGGGCCGTGCCCTGAACATATCTGGTCATATATCCGGTACACAGAAGGCAGCAAAGCAGATGACAACGTAAGAAAATTTGACATTGATATGTGCGATGATGCCGGTACGGTTTATGTCCGGATGAAAGGCGCGTCCGTCCGGGCGCTTGACACAAGCCAAACAGCGGGCGGAGAAACCTCGGAGGCGCCTGTCGGCCATACGATGCTGATTCCGGCTTGGGAGCCTGTTGCGCTTGAAAAAGCCGGGGAAGCAGCGGCGGATAAGCAGACGGCAGTATTCGGCGGAACGGATTCGAGACATACGCGCATAAAAGAACATCTGCCGAACGCTTCCTATTATCCGATCAGAGGTACGGATGATATCACATCTCTTACGCACATGCTTGAAGGACAAAAAGAACTGGAGCAAATCATTTGGCTTGCTCCGCAGGCTGAGAGTGCGGACAGCCTCAAGGAACAGGAAAGAAACGTTCTTCATGTGTTCAAGCTGATGAAAGCATTACTTGCCTTAGGGTACGGAGAAAAACGTTTGGACTGGTGCATCGTCACAGCAAATGCCCAGCCGTTTTCGGATCAAGACAGCGCCGACCCGTCACAAGCCGCAGTCAGCGGACTTGCCGGAACAATGGCGAAAGAATATCCGCACTGGCATATCCGCATGATTGACACAGAAACGGACGGCAGCTGGCCGATCGAAGAGGCGCTCAGTCTTTCTGCCGGGAAAAACGGTCAAATTTGGGCGTACCGCAATCAGCAGCTGTTTGAGCGGCAGCTGATACCGCTTGACAATATGCCGAAAAACGGCACGCTGTACCAAACAGGCGGGGTTTATGCCGTGATCGGAGGCGCGGGGTATCTTGGCGAGGCATGGAGTGAATACATGATCCGCCGCTACAAAGCACGCATCATTTGGATCGGAAGAAGCACACTGAATGATTCCATACAGGCGAAACTCGACCGGCTCAGCGCATTCGGCCCGGCGCCTGAATATGTTTCCGCCGATGCCGCCGACAGTGCTTCCTTAGAGCGGGCTTATCAGTTCATAAAAGAGCGCCACACAAAAATGAACGGAATCATCCACTCGGCAATGGATCTGTCTGAGCAAAGCTTAAATAATATGAAGACAGAAGAGTTCAAATCGGTGCTGCGGGCAAAAGCCGATGTAAGTGTGTCCATGGCGGAGGTATTTGGACGGGAGCCGCTTGACTTTGCGCTCTTCTTCTCCTCGCTTGTGGCATTTATCCATAACGTGAAACAAAGCCATTATGCCGCGGGATGCGCTTTCAGTGACGCATTTGCGAAAGAACTTGATCAGACATGGAATTGTCCGGTCAAAGTGATGAATTGGGGCTATTGGGGCAACAGCGAAGCGGCTGAAGACGGCGACTTTATTCAGCTGATGGATCAGATCGGATTGGGATTAATCGAACCGGACGCTGCAATGGAGGCGCTTGAAACCCTTATGACGCTGCCGGTTGATCAGGCGGCTTTCATTCATACGACAAAACCGGTCGCAGTCGAAGGGATGAATGAAAGAGAAAAGATTTCTGTTTATCCGCCTCAGCCGCTTGTCTTTTCACAACAGCCGAAGGTCGCTCCGCCCGGCGCACGTCTTGTTAGAGAGGCTGAACATCAGGAGCTTGATGATTTTCTGTATCAGCTGTTGATCGCCCAGCTTAAAGAAGCAGACTTGCTGACGCCGCAAAGCCTTAAAGCGTATGAGCCCGAACATGAATACTTTAAAAAATGGCTCAATCAAACGATCGCTTTCCTTCTGGAACATGGCTATCTGGAAGGGAATGCGGATTCATATAAACTGTCGGCGCGAGCCGAAAACACAACCGCCTCCCTATGGAAAAAATGGGAGCAGGAAAAAGAGGAATGGCTCAATAACGCCGATACAAAAGCGATGACTGTTTTAGCCGAGACGATGCTTAAAGCACTGCCGGACATTCTGCGCGAAGACGTGCCGGCGACAGACATCATGTTCCCGCACTCTTCAATGGAACTTGTTGAAGGAATTTATAAGCACAATCAAGTCGCGGATTACTTTAACAGCGCCCTGTCAGATACATTAATGGCTTATGTGAAAGAAAACATCAGCAAACATTCAAAAGCCGAGATCCGCATACTGGAAATCGGAGCGGGCACAGGCGGCACAAGCGCAGGCATATTTGAAAAGCTTAGGCCGTATCAAAACCATATAAAAGAATACTGTTACACCGATGTATCGAAAGCTTTTCTCGTGCATGCGGAGACGGAATACGGCAAACGGAATCCTTATCTGACGTATAAGCTTTTTAACGCAGAAGCGCCGCTTGCCGGCCAGGACATAGAGCCGGGCGCATACGACATCGTCGTTGCGGCCAATGTGCTCCACGCGACGAAAGACATCCGCCAGACGCTGAGAAACGCCAAAGCCGTTTTAAAAGACAACGGTTTGCTGCTCTTAAATGAAATGGCGGGAAACAGCCTGTTCCCGCATATTACTTTCGGACTGCTTGAAGGCTGGTGGCTGCATGAAGATTCTGCCCTTCGTATTCCGGGGTGCCCGGGCTTGTATCCGGAAAGCTGGAAGCGCGTGTTAGAAAGTGAAGGCTGGCATTCTGTCTTCTTCCCGGCAGAAGCGGCACATGAATTAAGCCATCAGATTATAGCGGCAAAAAGCAACGGCATTGTTCGCCAAAAAACGCTTAAATCAGGGGCCGGAAAACGGACCGCTCCGCCAAAAGCAGTACATGCGCCGGAACTTCAGGCGCAAACAACGGTGCAAAAAGGCGACACGTCTTTAACAGAAAAAAGCACCGAGTACTTGAAAACGTTAATCGGAGAAACATTAAAAATTCCGCCGGCTCAAATTGATCCGAAAGCGCCGCTTGAAAAATACGGAATTGATTCTATCGTCGTCGTACAGCTGACAAACGCGTTACGAAATGTATTGGACCAAGTCAGCAGCACTTTATTTTTTGAATATCAGACGATTGAGGCGCTCGTCGCTCACTTAATCAAAACGAAAAAAGACGCGATGATCAAACTGACGGGACAAACGCCTGTTCAGGAAGAACGGAAGGCATCACCAGAACCGCAGGCTGTACAGCCGGCTAAGCCGCTTCGCACTGACTGGCGGCGGAGGGAAAAACGGGCAGCCAAAGAGACCGTCCGGCAAAGTTCGGTTCGCGACGTGGCCATCATCGGTGTTTCAGGACGCTACCCGCAGGCAAAAACAGCGGCTGAGCTTTGGGCTAATATTAAAAAAGGAAAAAACTGCATAGAAGAAATCCCGCGGGAACGCTGGAACTGGCAGGATTACTACGATGAAGAGAAAGGTAAAGAAGGCTCTATTTATACGAAATGGGGCGGCTTCATTGAGGATATGGACAAGTTTGATCCGCTGTTCTTTCAGATTTCTCCTTTGGAAGCGGAGCGAATGGACCCGCAGGAGCGATTATTTTTAGAAACGGCGTATGCGAGTATCGAGGATGCCGGCTATACGCCTGACAACCTGTGCCAAAGCAGAAAAATCGGTGTTTTTGCCGGCGCGATGAACAAAAACTACCCGACAGGCTACGGCTATTGGTCCATTGCCAACAGGGTATCTTACCTTTTTGATTTCCAAGGGCCGAGCATTGCCGTTGATACAGCCTGCTCTTCTTCTTTGACGGCCATTCATCTGGCGCTTGAGAGCATATACAGCGGTTCAAGCGAATGTGCGATTGCCGGGGGCGTAAACATAGTGACCGACCCGATCCATTATATGAATCTGTCAGTCATGAACATGCTTTCCGCAGGCGACACGTGCAAATCGTTCGGAGACCGCGCGGATGGTTTTGTCGACGGAGAAGGGGTAGGAGCGGTCGTATTAAAGCCGTTGGACCGAGCGATTGCCGACAACGATCACATTTACGGTGTGATTAAAGGAAGCACCATTAACAGCGGAGGCAAAACGAACGGATACACCGTTCCGAATCCGAATGCGCAGGCCGCCTTAATAAAAGAAGCTTTCGAAAGGGCAAACGTCCCGGCGCGCACCGTCAGTTATATTGAAGCCCACGGTACGGGGACCGCATTAGGAGATCCGATTGAAATCGCCGGATTAACGAAAGCATTTGAAGAGGATACAACAGACAAACAGTTTTGCGCCATCGGCTCCGCAAAATCAAATATCGGTCATTGTGAAAGCGCCGCGGGCATTGCGGGTCTGACAAAAATACTATTCCAGCTCAAAGACCGCCAAATTGCGCCGTCCCTGCACGCGGAACAGCTGAATCCGAATATTGATTTCGCGTATACGCCGTTTGCCGTTCAGCAGGAGCTCGGTGAGTGGAAACGTCCCGTCATCGGCGGCAAAGAGCTTCCGAGAAGGGCGGGGTTAAGCAGCTTCGGCGCGGGAGGAGCAAACGCCCACCTCGTCATAGAAGAATATACGGCAGACAAAGAGCCTGATGAGATGCCGGCAGATCAGCCCGCCATCATCGTCCTGTCCGCGAAAAACAGCGAACGGCTCACTGAAAAAGCAAAACAGCTCAGAGACGCCATCCGTGAAAAAAGATACAGCGGCAGCGACCTTATGAGCATAGCCTTTACTCTTCAGACGGGCCGGGTGCCGATGGAAGAGCGTCTCGGTTTTATCGTCCATTCACTTCATGAACTTGAAGAAAAACTGAATGGATTTACCTCCGGACAAAACAGCGCCGGACTGCACCGTGACGGCACGGAAGAAAACAAACGGATGCTTGCCGTATTTTCGGCGGATGATGATATGGAAACAATCATAGACGCTTGGATCAGCAAACGGAAATATTCTAAGCTGCTTGAGCTTTGGGTAAAAGGATTGGACATCGATTGGGCGAAATTATACGGAGACCGTCCTCCGGCCCGCATCAGCCTGCCTGCTTATCCGTTTGCGAAAGAACGCTTCTGGCATCAGCAGCCTGTACAAAGCAAGGCCGCGCCCGTTAACGCGCCGGCTGATGAAAGTGATCCGGCGGAACAATTTGAAGTAATGGCTTTTAGAGAAGTTCTTAAAGAACAGGCTCTGCCGGCAGCCGGAGAAAAGCAAGTCAAAACGGTGATTTCTTTCTTATCTGATCAGAAGAAGCAGCAGGAAGCCGTCTCTGTGATCAAATCGTATGACAGTGGCATTGACGTTATTTTTATCGCTCAGGGAGACCGGTATGAGGCTCTGTCCGCCGGCCGCTGCCAAGTGGTGCGGGAAGATCCGCAATCATATGTGAACGCTTTTGCGGATATTCAAAAAGAGTACGGTGAAGCTTCTGCCATTTTGTATTTATGGGCGCTTGAAGATAAAAGCTGCATCGAAGATTATTCATGTATCGTCCATATTCTCAAAGCAATGGCTGAGACCGGTCTGCAGCCGGAAAGGCTGTTATTGGCGGGGGAATATGCATCCGGTCTGGAAAGGTGCTACTTGGAATCATGGATCGGCTTTGAGCGTTCGCTCGGCATTGTTCTCCCGAAAACAAGTGTTACCGGCCACTTCAGAAAAGCCGGAGCGGCCATAACGGACTGGATGAGAACCATTTGGGACGAGCTGAAAGCTGAAACAGACCATACCGTTTTCTTGGAAGAGGGAAAACGATATGTCTATCACACCGAACCAACCGGACTAACGAAAGAAAACGGCAGGATCAGAACCGGCGGAACATATCTCATTACAGGCGGATTAGGAGGGCTCGGCTACTTATTTGCCCGCCATCTCGCCCGGAACTACCAGGCAAATGTCATTCTCACGGGGCGGTCGCCGATCAATGAAGAAAAGAAAGAAAAAATGAAAGACCTGGAAAATCTCGGCGCAGGTGTTCTTTACGCCGAAGCCGATGTTTGTGATCCGATCGGAATGGGCGACTGCATCAAGCGCGCGAAAGAACGATTCGGAGCCATTCACGGCGTCATTCATGCGGCCGGCATCGAAAGCAGAACATCCGTCTTTGAAAATGAAATCGGGAATTTCCGCAGTACGCTTGAACCGAAAATAAACGGAAGCCTGCTTCTTGACGAGTGGCTGAAAAACGAAACGCCTGATTTCATCTGCTACTTTTCATCCACATCGGCTGTTTTAGGAGATTTCGGCTGCTGTGATTATGCGGTCGCGAACAGGTTCCAAATGGCGTATGCCAACTATAAAAACGAACAATCAGAAAGCGGAAACGCTTTTGTCATCAACTGGCCGGTCTGGAAAAACGGCGGAATGGCCGTCGGCGGTGAAGAGACGACGGGCATGTACCTGAAATCAAGCGGCCAGCGCCTGTTAGAAACAGATGAAGGCATTGAGCTATTTGAGCGCGTCATTTCTCAAGACAACACCCAGTGCCTTGTCATTGCCGGCAAAAGAAGCCGTGCCGAACGATTTTTAGGCATACGGCGGGACGATTCATCAAAACCGGATGCGCTTTTGGAAACCGTGAGCCGCCGCATCCCGGAAGAAAGCGCAGAAAAACGGCTCGAAGCGGATTTGAAAGAGCTGATACACAGTCTGCTGAAAATATCCAAAGATAAACTCGTCCTGCATAAAAACTGGGCGGAATTCGGATTTGATTCCATCTATTTAGCCAAATTTGCCGCTCTTTTGACGAGTCATTACGGCATTGAAGTCACTCCGGCGTTATTTTACAGCTATGCCACGCTCGGAGACGTCACCAGCTATTACCTGACAGAACATAAAGAAACGATCGAAACGTTTTACCGAACGGAAGAAACCGAAACAGAAGCCGCCCCTCCGGATAACAAGGAGTATACGGATCAGGAGATCATCGCCATGATGAAACAGGTCTCTGAGGGGACATTAGATTTTAAAAGAGTGCAAGACATCATAGAAGGGAGTAAGACCTATGAATCATAAAGAACTTCTCGATGCCTACAGATCAGGAACGCTCACCATCGCTGAAGTAGAACAAAAGCTTCAGGCTTTCAAGCGGACAACTGCAAAACGTCCGCTTTCTGAAGGCCAGAAAGGTTTGTGGATGCTTCAGAAAATGTTTCCGGAGATGAGCGCATATAACATTCCGTTATGCTTTCGTTTTCAAAAGCTGGATATCGAGACATTCAAAAACGCCCTTTTGTCCGTGCAGCGCCAGCACCCTATTTTGACCAGTGTGATAAAAGAGGAAAACGGCCTTCCGTATCAGATAGAAGATACGGATCGGCATTTTCCGATTGAAGAAATGGATCTTTCTGAATTAAGCGGGCGTGACGCTCTTTCGTTTATTAAAGAAAAAGCAAAAGAACCGTTCGCGCTTGAAACCGGGCCGCTCCTGCGTGTTCAAGTATTCCGGCGGGCGAAGCGGGAGCCGATTGTGTTAATCACCATTCACCATATCATTTTTGACGGCGTCTCTCTTATGACGTTTATGTCGGCGCTGCTGGACGCTTATGTAAAAGCAAGTGAAGGCAAAGAACCTGTCATGCTTCAGCAGGCCGCAGATTATCATGACTTTGTGAAATGGGAAAAAGAGCTGCTGGAAAGCGAAGCGGGAAAAACGCATCTCTCTTATTGGAAAAAGCAGCTGGAAGGACCGCTGCCGGTGCTTGAGCTTCCGTCGGATTATCCGAGATCATCGGTTCAAACGTGCAAAGGGCAGGCGTATCAGCGCTTGCTTCCTGATGAACTGAACCGGCAGATTAAAGTGTGCGCCCAAAAACATAATGTCAATGAATCCGTTGTGTATCTCGCTATTTTCAAAGGGCTGCTTTATCAATATACGAATCAGGAAGATGTCATCGTCGGCATGCCGACGATGGGGCGTTCTGAGGCTCAATTTGAGTCTGTCATCGGATACTTTATTAATATGATCGCGGTCAGGAGCAGGGAGACGGGCGCCAAATCTTTTACGGCATTTTTGAAGGAGCTGCAGCTGACACTGGCAGAAGGGCTGGACCATGCCGCGTATCCGTTTCCCGCGCTTGTCAAAGAATTGAAGACGGAACGCTCGCCTGCGGTGTCGCCTGTTTTTCAAACCGCGTTTTTCTATCAAAACTTCTTCCGGACAGAAGGAGCGGAAAAGCTGGCGGAACTATATCAATCACTCGGCATTGAAATGATAGAAGACATTCATCAGGAAGGCGAATTTGAGCTTGCGCTTGAAGTCTATAAAAAAGAAACGGGAACCGTCCTGCAATTTCTGTACAACCCGGATGTCTACAGCCCTTCTTTCATCGAACGAATGGCGGAGCATTATATGAAACTGGCAGAAAAGGTGCTTTCTGATCCGGAGATCGCTTTTGAAGCCTGTTCCGGTCTGCTCAATCAAAAACGGGATGAAAGCCGTTCATCCCATCAGCCGAATGAGCGCTGCATTCATGAAGTGTTTGCGGAAAAAGCCGGACGCCACCCTGACAGAGAAGCCGTCACATTCGGTGAAAACAGTCTTACATATCGCGAATTAGATGAACGAAGCACGGCGCTCGCTGTGTACCTGCAAGAAAAGGGCGTCACACCGGAATGCCCGGTCGGCATTTGTACGGAGCGTTCTTTTGAGATGGTCATCGGCATCCTCGCCATTTTAAAAGCGGGAGGCGCGTATGTACCGCTGGACCCGGCTTTTCCAAACGAACGGATGGCGCACGTGTTGACTGACAGCGGCGTGTCAATCGTATTAACGCAGGAAAAGACGCGCGGCATGATTGAACAGTTGGCCATCGGCGGTGTAAGCACGGTGGAAATTGAAAACAGCGGACGTTCTGTCAGCGGGGCAAAACTGACGCCGCGTTCAAAACCGCATCATCTCGCTTATATTCTATATACGTCCGGAAGCACGGGAAAACCGAAAGGCGTCATGGTTGAGCACAGAGCCATCATGAATACGCTGCAGTTTTTGGAAGCTGAGTATCCGGTCGCACAAGAGGATGCCTATCTGTTAAAAACGAATTACGTATTTGACGTTTCGATTTCTGAATTATTCGGCTGGTTTATCGGAAACGGACGGCTTGTCATTTTGCCGCCTGGTGCAGAAAAAAATCCGCAGCTTTGCATGGAATATATCCAAACCCACCAGGTCACGCATCTGAATTTTGCGCCCGCCGTGTTTAATGTATTTCTGGAAACGGTAAAGCGGCATACGGCATTTACAGAAGACGGCCCTGTGAAATATGTGATGGTGGCCGGAGAGGCGTTTCCGAAAGATTTAGTTAAAAAGTCAGTTTCCATCTTCAAACATGCCAGAATTGAAAATATATACGGCCCGACGGAAACATCCATTTATGCCGCTTACTACAGCTGCGGCCAAAAGGAAATCACAAGCAGGAATACGCCGATCGGGAAACCGATTCACAATACGCGGCTTTATATCGTCGATGAAAAGCTCAGCCCCGTCCCTGCCGGTGTGGCCGGGGAGCTTTGCGTGGCCGGCGCCGGTCTGGCCAGAGGCTATTACAATCAGCCTGAGCTGACGGCGGCATCATTTATTGATAATCCGTTTAGTGAAGGAGAAAAACTTTACAAGACAGGTGATTTGGCCAGATGGCTGCCTGACGGAAATATAGAATATGCCGGCCGGATTGACAGTCAGGTGAAAATCCGCGGCTTCCGCATCGAATTGGGAGCGATTGAAACGAAATTGAGCGAACATCCGGATATCCTTGACCAGGCGGTTGTGGTTCAGGAAAAGAACGGACATAAAAAGCTGATTGCTTATTATACGGCCCGCTCCGGTCATACGGCAGACGAAAAAGCGCTCCGCAACCATCTTTTATCGAGTCTGCCGGATTATATGGCGCCTGCCCATTTTATCCGTCTGGATGCGCTGCCGTTAACACCGAGCGGAAAAGTGAACCGCAAAGACCTAAAACAGCGCAAGGTAATCGTTCACCGGTCTGAAAAGACGGGCAGACTGCCGTTATCAGAAGCGGAAGCGAAAGTGACCGCAATATGGGAAGACCTGCTGAATACGGCGGGCATCAAAATCGAAGACGGCTTTTTCGATGTGGGAGGCGACTCGCTTCTGGCTGTTGCGGCGGCAGAACGCATTAAACAGGAGCTTGAATGCGATTTTACCGTCACGGATTTATTCGAACACTCTACCATTCAGGCGATCAGCCGATTTATTGTTGAAACAAAACAGGCGGCTGAATCAGAGGCGTCCTGCCAAGATGAGAGAGAAAGAGAACAAACACCGCAAAACGGGGTGCCGTCTTACTTTGATGACAGTGTGGCGATAGTGGGGATCTCCTGCCAGTTCCCCGGCGCGAAAAATCATCATGAGTTTTGGAAGCAGTTAAGAGAAGGAAAGGAAAGCGTCCGGTTCTACTCGGAAGAAGAACTTCGGGAAGCCGGCGTGCCTGAAGATTTGATCGAAAATCCCGACTATGTGCCGGCATTATCGACGATAGAAGGAAAAGATCTCTTTGACCCTGAGTTCTTTCACATTTCTCCGAAAGACGCAGAATTTATGGATCCTCAGCTTCGGCTTCTGCTGCTTCATTCTTGGAAAGCCGTCGAGGACGCGGGATATGTATCGAAAGAGATTCCGAAGACAAGCGTTTATATGTCGGCAAGCAATAATTCGTATCGGTCGCTTTTGCCGGAAAAAACGACAGAAGGCCATGAATCTCCCGACGGCTATGTGTCATGGGTGTTAGCGCAGAGCGGCACGATTCCGACGATGGTTTCCCATAAGCTCGGATTAAAAGGGCCAAGCTATTTCGTTCATTCCAATTGCTCATCATCATTAGTCGGTCTTTATTCAGCCTACAAAAGCATAACGAGCGGAGAATCGGAATACGCGCTCGTCGGCGGAGCAACTCTGCATGCAGCGAGCAGCATCGGCTATGTGCACCAAAACGGATTGAATTTTTCAAGCGACGGGCATGTCAAAGCATTTGACGCTTCAGCCGACGGTATGGCGGGCGGAGAAGGAGCGGCCGTCATTCTGCTGAAAAAGGCGTCACAAGCCGTTCAGGACGGAGATCACATATACGCCATGCTCAGAGGCATCGGTCTGAACAATGACGGAGCGGATAAAGTCGGTTTTTACGCACCAAGTGTAAAAGGTCAGACTGACGTCATCCAGCATGTTTTAGACAGCACGAATATTCACCCGGAGACGATTTCCTATATCGAAGCGCACGGCACAGGAACGACATTGGGTGATCCGATTGAAATGTCCGCGCTGCAGCAAGTGTATAAACGTTACACGGACCGGGAGCAGTATTGCGGGATCGGCTCCGTAAAAACGAATATCGGACATTTGGATACAGCAGCAGGTCTGGCCGGGTGCGTCAAAGTCGCCATGAGTTTATATCATCGGGAGCTGGCGCCTACCATTAATTACACGTCACCGAATCCGAATATCAAATTCAGCGGTTCGCCGTTTTATGTGGCGGATAAGAGAAAACCGCTGCCGGAGAGAGAGACGCCGCACCGCGCAGCGTTAAGCTCATTCGGACTCGGAGGAACAAACGCACACGCCATTTTTGAACAGTATGAAAACAAAACGATCAGCGGATCAAATGACGGACAGCCGCCTTATATCGTTCCGCTGTCAGCGAGAAATAAGCAGCGTCTTACTGCCTATGCATCTTGTTTATCCGGCTTTCTGGATGAAGCCGAAAACGATGTTTCCTTGCATGATCTGGCATTTACGTATCAGACCGGACGTGAAGCGATGGAAGAGAGAGCCGTTTTTATCAGTCATGATCGTCACGATTTGAATCGTCAGCTGCAGGATTTCATCAACGGCAATGACCAAAACATCTTACGGGGCGAAAAAGTGAGAAGCAGAGAAGTGTCAGCTCAGGAGATGGAAGAGCTTGCGGCATGTCAGACACGGGATGAAAAGCTGAAAGCACTCGCGGCGCTCTGGGTTGAAGGAGCGCGTGTCGATTGGGGCTTATTGTATCCGGATTCCGCGCCGCAAAGAATCAGTGCGCCGACCTACCCGTTCGCAGAGGAGCGCTTCTGGCCGGAGGAAACGGTGAAGCAAACGGATACCAAACTTTTGCATCCGCTGGTACATCAGAATACATCCGTCTTGCAGGAGCAGCGGTTCAGTTCGGAATTCACGGGAAAAGAGTATTTTATTGCTGAGCATATCATTAAAGGAATGGCGATCGTGCCGGCTGCCGTTACCCTTGAGATGGCACGGGCCGCGGCGGAGAAAAGCATCGGCGGGGCAACAGAGGAATCTCTGGGCCTGCGCTTAAAGAATATTGTATGGGTCCGTCCGGTGATAGCCGATCAGGAGGCTGTCCGTGTCCATATCGGACTTTATGAAGAAGAGGACGGACAGATTCATTACAGAATGTACGGGGGTAACGATTCTATCGGTGAAGAAGCTCCTCTTTATAATCAGGGCATCGCTGAAATCATCCGGAAGGAACCGGAGGAAGCGGCGGATATTGAGCAGCTGAAGCGCCGGTGCACGCAGGGAACAATCGAATCTCAAGCGTTTTACAAAGGAATGATCGGCGCTGATTACGGGCCCGGATACAAAGGGGTGCAGCTTGTATACAAAGGCGAAGGCCGGCTGCTTGCTAAATTGAAGCTTCCTGAATCCGTCTCTCATACAAAAGCTGATTATATCCTTCATCCGAGTATGATGGACGGTGCGCTTCAGGCCGCCGAATATTTGCAAAACGTGACGAGAGCGCTGCTTGCAGAAAGCGGGGAACCATTCAAAGCCGCATTGCCGTTTGCTTTAGAGGAGCTGGACGTTCTGAATCCGTGCGCTGATGATATGTGGGTGCACGTCACATTCAGTGCGAACAATAAAGCCGGCGATCCTATCCAAAAAGCCGATATTGATTTATATGACAATAACGGCGGGCTTTGTGTGCGGATGAGAGGTTTCTCAACGCGGATCATGGAAGAAAACGCGGGTGCCGGCGTTTCGGTCAGCCGTACGGACACATTGCTCGCTGAACCGATCTGGAAAGAGCAGACGGAACCGGCGGACCACGAGCCAACGTATGAAGAGCATATTATTTTCCTTTGTGAGTACGATGAAGCCGTAAAACAAGCTGTCGAAGCAAAGCTTGAACATGCAAGCGTCATTATCTTGGACGAGCGTCCCGCATCTATTGCAGAGCGGTATCATTCTTATGCGGGCCAGCTGTTTGACCATATCAAAACCATAATGAAAAGCAAGCCGAAGGGCCGCGTTCTTTTTCAGGCTGTTACGCGGTCAGCAGGCTTACAGCGGGTGTTCTCAGGCATTACCGGCCTCTTCAAAACCGCATGCCTTGAACATTCCAAGCTGATCTGTCAAATGATCGAAGCCGAGGAGAAAGAAAGTGCTGAAGGCATAGCGGAAAAAGCGTCCGAAAACCGTATGCATGCCGAAAGCGTCCATGTGAAATATGAAAACGGCAAGCGCTTTGCCGCTGATTGGGAAGAGATGGATATTTCTCAAGCGGAGCCGGACATTCCGTGGAAAGACGAAGGCGTTTATCTCATTACAGGAGGTGCGGGAGGTTTAGGTCTGATCTTTGCAAAAGAGATCGCAAACCGTACAAAAGACGCCGTCATCATACTAACCGGCCGATCCGTTCTCAGAGAAAAGCAGAAAGACATGCTGGAAACAGTACGTGCTGCCGGCGCTTCTGTTTTCTATGAGCAGACCGATGTCACGGACGAAGCAGAAGTATACCGATTGATCCGCAATATCCGCAAACGGCATGGCAAGCTGGACGGGATTGTTCACAGTGCCGGCATTATAAAAGACAACTACATGGTGAAGAAGACGGCAGAGGAATACCAACACGTTCTCGCTCCGAAAGTGAAGGGCCTTGTGTATCTTGATGAAGCGTCACAACATGAGAAATTAGATGTCTTTATTGTCTTTTCATCCTTATCAGGTGTGCTTGGAAGCGTCGGCCAGGCTGATTATGCGTCTGCAAATGTCTTTATGGAGATGTATGCCGAGTACCGCCGTTCTTTACAAGCCGCAGGACAAAGATACGGAAAGACGCTTTCTGTCAGCTGGCCGTTATGGAAAGAAGGCGGAATGCAGGCAGGAAAGCAGACGGAAGATATGCTGATGCAGGAGGCGGGAATCGCACCGCTCGGCACAGATGCCGGCATCAAGGCTTTATATCAAGGCTTGATGAGCGGGACAGCCCGGATGACGGTTGTTGAAGGAGATGTGAAACACATGAAAGCAAAACTGTTCCGCAAAGAGAATGATCATCCGGAAGCAGAGACCGGCGTACGTCATGACATTGATGCTGACAGCCTGCTTGAAAAAGTGAAGCATCTGTTAAAACAGCAGACGGCCTCACTGTTAAAAGTAAACATTGACAAAATTGATCCTCATGAAGAAATGACAAAATACGGGCTGGATTCTATCTCGATGACTGAGTTTACGAACCAGTTAAACAAAACGTACCGGCTTACGTTAACGCCGACGATTTTCTTTGATCATCCGACAATCCATGAATTTGCCGTTCATTTAATCAGTGAATACGAAGAGGAATTTGCCGGACGGTTTGCGGTAAATACAAAAACGGTTCAATCGGCAAGACCGGTAAAAGAGACTCAAATCACGCGCCCTGCCGTTAAGCGACGCCGCACTCTGCCTGAGACACTTCCGCAGACAGTGCAGCGGGGCCAAGGGCCGGAACCGATCGCAATCGTAGGCATCAGCGGGATTTTCCCGATGGCAGAAGACATTGAAGCTTTCTGGCAGAACCTGAAAGAAGGCAAAGACTGCATGACCGAGATTCCGAAAGACCGCTGGGACTGGCGGGACTATTACGGGGATCCCGCAAAAGAAGCCAATAAAACAAACGTCAACCAAGGCGGGTTTATTGACGGGATTGCTGAATTTGATCCATTATTTTTCGGGATTTCACCCCGGGAAGCGGAGCAAATGGACCCTCAGCAGCGCCTCTTGCTGACGTATGCGTGGAAAGCGATCGAAGATGCCGGGTATGCGTCAAAGAGTCTCTCAGGCACAAAGACAGGTGTGTTTATCGGGACCGGAAATACCGGCTACGGTTCGCTTTTAGCCAAGACCGATGCGGCGATTGAAGGGTCATCCGCGGCGAATACAAGTCCGTCTGTCGGACCGAACCGTGTCAGCTATACGCTCAATCTGCACGGGCCGAGCGAACCGATTGATACCGCCTGCTCAAGCTCGCTCGTTGCCATACACCATGCCGTTTCTTCAATTGAAGAAGGAACGTGCGACATGGCTTTGGCGGGAGGAATCAATACGATTGTTCTTCCGGATGTGTATATCAGTTTTGACAAAGCGGGCGCGCTGAGTAAAGAAGGAAGATGCAAAACGTTCTCTGATCAGGCTGACGGTTTTGCCCATGGTGAAGGAGCCGGTCTCTTTTTCCTCAAAAAGCTGAAAGCCGCTGAGGCGGATGGGGACCATATTTACGGCGTCATTAAAGGAAGCGCGGTGAATCACGGCGGCCGCGCGGCATCTTTAACAACGCCTAACCCGAAACAACAGGCGGAAGTCATTAAAGCCGCATACAAAAAAGCGGGCATTGATCCGAAAACAGTCTCTTATATCGAAGCGCACGGCACCGGAACAGAACTGGGAGATCCCGTTGAAATTAACGGCCTGAAACAAGCGTTCAGCTCGTTTGCAGACGGAAAAGAGAAAGCGGCCGGCTATTGCGGCTTAGGGTCGGTCAAAACGAATATCGGCCATTTATCCCTTGCCGCGGGAGCAGCGGGCATTATTAAAATTTTGCTGCAGATGAAGCATCGGACACTAGTAAAAAGTCTCCACTGTGAGACGGTAAATCCGTACATTCAGCTTGAAGACAGCCCGTTTTATCTGGTGCGGGAGACAATGGAATGGAAGACGCAGACGGACGAACGCGGAAACGAACAGCCTCGCCGCGCGGGCATCAGCTCATTCGGCATCGGAGGCGTAAATGCCCACGTCGTCATCGAAGAATACATTCCAGAAGACAGAGAGGAAGCAGATGATTTTCATATCGACCCATGTCTTTTCGTTCTGTCCGCCAAAAATGAAAAACGCCTGAAAGAGCAGGCAAAACAGCTGAAACGT
Source organism: Bacillus sp. EB106-06-01-XG163 (assembly GCF_058791615.1). Lineage (NCBI taxonomy): Bacteria > Bacillati > Bacillota > Bacilli > Caryophanales > Bacillaceae > Bacillus > Bacillus sp. EB106-06-01-XG163. The sequence goes on along the minus strand of NZ_JBYTDS010000001.1, from coordinate 174,810 downwards.
GCGCTTACTGAAAAACGGTACGATCAATCCTCCCTCGTTTCTATGGCATATACCCTCCAAATCGGAAGGGACGCCATGGAAGAACGTCTGGCGATTATTGCCGGATCTGCAGAAGAACTGCAGGGAAAACTGTCACAGTTTATCACTGGAGATAAGCACGCGGACTTGTACAGAGGAAGAATAGACAAAGGCACGCTGCAAATGCTGACGGAAGATGAAGAAATTCAAGAAGCCGTTGAAAAATGGATGGCACGCGGCAAATACGCGAAGCTGCTTGAATTATGGGTCAAAGGGCTGAACGTCGATTGGGCGAAGCTGTATGGAGACCGTCCGCCTAAACGCATGAGCCTGCCGTCGTATCCTTTTGCAAAAGACCGCTATTGGGCGGCAAAAAGCACCGGAAAACACGAAAAAACAAGCACTGTATCTGCGGGAAAACAAGACACGCTTCATCCGCTTCTGCACAGAAATACTTCAAACCTTGCAGAACAGCGGTTCAGTTCAATCTATACAGGAAAAGAATTTTACCTTGCGGACCATGTTGTAAAAGGCGTACCGATTTTACCGGGAGTGGCACATCTTGAAATGGCGCGCGCAGCAATGGAACAGGCATCTGAAGTTCCGGCCGGACAAGGAAGCGTCAAGCTTAAGAATACGGTTTGGGTGCGGCCGATCACCATTGAAGACGAGCCGGTTCATGTCAACATCCGTCTCATTCCTGAAACGGCAAATGACGTTCAATTCGACATTTACTGCGGCCGGAAAACAGATCAGCCGTCCGTTTACAGCCAAGGGGCAGTATCAGTCCGCCCTGACGCCGAGGCACCGGTCATTGATCTCCAAAAGCTGAGATCACAATCCGCCGAGACACCGTTTTCTGCAGATGAAGTGTACGATATGTACCGCAAAATCGGTTTTGATTACGGCCTGGCTTTCCGGGGTGTCAAAGCGATTTATACAGGTGATGATTTCGTATTGGGCAGACTGTCACTTGATGCGGCTTGTGCGGACACGGTACAGGAGTATGTCATGCATCCGGGCTTAATGGACTCTGCATTGCAGGCATCAAGCATATTAACCGGAACAAATGATGAAAAACTGATGCTTCCGTTTGCGGTTCAGGAGCTTGAAGTATTCAGCGCATGCGCTGCCGAGATGTGGGTTTACGCCAGACTTTCTGAAGACCACAAAGCCGGCCAGGTTGAAAAACGCGATCTTGATATTTGTGATGAAAACGGCAAGGTTTGCGTAAGGCTGAAAGGTTTGTCATTCAGAATGGCTGAAAAAGAACCTGAGAAAAAAGAAAAAGCTCCGGGAACGCTCATGCTTGAGCCGGTATGGACCCGAAGCGATGAAACTGCTACTCAAACGGAACCGGTTTTTGCCCGGCATATCGTGTTGCTTTGTGACACAGACGCCGGATTGAAACAAGCCGTTGAAGCCGCGGGAGCTGAATGTATTGAAATGACCTCCCAGCACGGGAAAGCGGCGGCGCGCTTCCGTGATTATACAGGACGGATATTGGAGACGCTGCAAAAACTGCTGAAGGAAGAGACGGATGGAGATGTCCTCATCCAGACGGTTCTCTCTAAAACAGATAAGCATCAGCTGCTCTCAGGCATTTCAGCTCTGTTAAAAACAGCCGGCCTGGAACATAAAAAACTGAAAACCCAGCTGATTGAAATAGAACCGGCGGAAAACGGCAGAATCACAGACATCATCAGAGAAAATAAAACACGGGCTGATGACAGCCATATCAAATATGAAAACGGCATCCGATACAGCGCAGATGTCAAAGAAACGGCCGTGTCCGGCGGCAAAATACGCATTCCGTGGAACGACGGAGGCATTTATCTCATTACCGGAGGAGCCGGGGGCTTAGGCTTTATTTTCGCGAAAGAAATCGCCCGCAAAGTCAAAGAGCCGACACTGGTTTTGACAGGCCGTTCCGCATTAAGCGAGAATCAGCGGATGCAGCTGCAATCGCTTGAATCACTCGGAGCAAAAGCGGAATACAAGCAGGCTGACGTAACAAACGCTCAAACTGCGGCAGACCTGGTCAAAACAATTGAGACGGAATATGGCGGCCTTCACGGCATCATTCATAGCGCGGGTGTGATGAAAGATCAGTATATCGCAAAGAAAACAACCGAAGAGTTTTACAGTGTATTGGCTCCTAAAACGGACGGATTTGTCAACCTTGATGAAGCAACCGAGCATTTAGCGCTGGACTTTTTCATCGTTTTCTCATCCATTTCCGGCGTCACCGGGAATGCGGGACAGGCGGATTATGCGGCGGCAAACGCATTTATGGACAGCTATGCGGCATACCGCAACGCACTGGTTACCGCAATGTACCGGCATGGTCACACATTGTCAATCAATTGGCCGCTTTGGAAAAACGGCGGAATGCAAGTCAATGAAGAAATGGCGAAGCTCACCGAAAAAAGAACCGGCGTAACGCCGATGCGCACTGAGACCGGAATAGAAGCTCTTTACAAAGCATGGAGCACGGGGAAAACAAGCGTGCTCGTCATGGAAGGAAACCGCGCCGTAATGCGGGAAAAGCTGCTTCAAAAGACTCCTGCAGCCGCTTTTGCACCGGTTAAGAAAACGGAGGAAACGCCTGTGCCGAAAGACCTGACGCCAAAACTTCAGGAATTGCTGGCAAAAGAGGTTTCCGGGCTTCTGAAAATAAACATTGAAGAAATCGATATCGAATTGGAGTTTAATCAATACGGATTTGATTCCATTACGCTGACGGAATTCGCCAACAAGCTGAATGACACTTATCAGCTTGATCTGACACCGACCGTATTTTTTGAATATGCGACGATTCAAGCCTTGGCGCATCATTTAGCAGAAGACTATCAAACACAATTTGCCGGCAGCACACAGCCGAAAGAAGAAAAACAAAGCAGCGTAACTGATGATGGCGGCATCAGACTGGCGGGGAACAAACGATTTGCAAAAACTGCCGTACAGCCTGTTCAGACGGCGGCTGAACATAAACCGGAACCGATCGCCATTGTCGGCATGAGCGGAGTGTTTCCGAAGGCCGCAAATATTGATGAGTATTGGCGCAACTTAGAAGAAGGAAAAGACTGTATAACAGAGGTGCCGGCGGATCGCTGGGACTGGCGTGAGTATTACGGTGACCCGCTTAATGAAGCCAACAAAACAAATGTAAAGTGGGGTGGATTTATTGACGGAGTTGCGGATTTTGATCCGCTGTTCTTCGGAATTTCACCGCTGGAAGCCGAACAGATGGATCCCCAGCAGCGCTTGTTAATGATGTATGCGTGGAAGGCGATAGAAGATGCGGGATATTCCGCTAAAAGCCTTTCCGGCACGAAAACAGGCCTGTATATCGGCACGGGGAATACCGGATACGGCTCACTGTTTTCCGACCTGGATATCGGCGGTGCGTCAGCCGCGAATATGAGTCCGTCAGCGGGGCCGAACCGCGTCAGCTATATGCTTAATCTGCACGGGCCGAGTGAACCGATCGACACGGCTTGTTCCAGCTCGCTGGTCGCGATTCATCACGCCGTATGCGCCATTGAAAACGGGAACTGCGATATGGCGATCGCCGGCGGCGTGAATACCGTCGTCACTCCGCAAGGCCACATCGCTTATGACAAAGCCGGCGCTCTGAGCAAAGAAGGGAAATGTAAAACATTCTCCGACAGGGCGGACGGATTTGCCGTCAGTGAAGGTGCCGGAATTCTGTTTTTGAAAAAGCTGTCAGAAGCGGAAAAAGCGGGCGATCATATCTACGGCGTCATTAAAGGCAGCGCGGTCAACCACGGCGGACGCGCGAACTCCTTGACGACACCGAACCCGAAAGCCCAGTCGGAAGTCGTCCGAACGGCTTATGACAAAGCAGGCATTGATCCGAGAACAGTCACTTATATTGAAGCACACGGAACCGGAACGGAGCTTGGCGATCCGGTCGAAATCAACGGCCTGAAATCCGCCTTTCAAAAGCTGTACGAAAAAACAGGCGATTCCGCCGTTTACGCGAGTCACTGCGGTCTGGGTTCGACCAAAACCAATATCGGCCACCTGTCACTGGCAGCCGGTGTCGCGGGTGTGATCAAAGTGCTGATGCAGATGAAGCATAAAACACTTGCAAAAAGCCTCCACAGCGAGGTCATCAACCCGTATATCAAGCTGAAAGACAGTCCGTTTTACATCGTACAGGAAAAAAGAGAATGGACGGCATTGAAAGACGAAAACGGCAATCATCTGCCGCGCCGTGCGGGAATCAGTTCTTTCGGCATCGGCGGCGTAAACGCCCATGTCGTCATTGAAGAATATATCCCGAAGGAAGAAAGAAAAACAGCTGTTTTCACACACCCTCAAATCTTTGTGCTGTCGGCCAAAGAAGAAGAGCGTCTGCAGGAACAGGCGCAGCAGCTGGCGCAAGCTTCTTTTACGGATGCGGATCTTGCCGATGTTGCTTACACGCTTCAGCAGGGGCGTGATGCCATGGAAGAAAGAGCGGCCATTATCGCTTCCTCGGCTGAAGAACTGCGGGACAAGCTAAAGAGCTGTGCGAAAGGACGTTATGATATAGCGGGTATTTATAAAGGAAAAGCGGGTAAAACCTCCCTGAAATCCATTCTGGCAGGCGCAAACGGCGAAGCGGATATCGAAGAGCTGATAAGCCGCCGAGAGAATGACAAGCTTGCGGAATTATGGGTGCAGGGCGCGGATATCAAATGGGACGGCCTATATTCTGATATCAAGCCTCAACGGATGAGTCTTCCTGCTTACCCGTTTGCGAAAGAGCGGTACTGGATCACGGACAATCGGCCGAAAGCAGAGAAACCGCAAGCTGTGCCGACGTCGCGGGTGCTGCACCCGCTGCTTCACGAAAATGTATCAGATTTAACAGAGCAGCGGTACCGATCCGAATTTACGGGACAAGAGACGATTTTCACCGATCATCTTATTAAGGGCAAGCCGGTTATGCCGGGCGTTGCCTACTTGGAAATGGCTAGGGCGGCGGTTGCTCAGGCAGTCAAAGGGCAAAAGGAACGTCCATCTGTCACCCGCCTGAAAAACATCGTTTGGGTTCGGCCGATCGAAGCGGGAAACCGCCCGATTGAAGCGCAGATCAGCCTGAACCCGAGGGAAAACGGTGAAATCGTGTATGACATTTACACGGATTCACAAACAGAAGCAAGCGGCAGGCAGATACACTGTCAGGGCGCTGCCGGCATTCTCAGCGCCGGGGAGGCTCCGCACCGTGATATAGGCGCACTGAAAGCTCAATGCGGCCTCAGTATACTGACTTCTGAACAGTGTTACGGCTTATTCAGCAAAATCGGCATTGACTACGGTCCCGGACAACAAGGAATTCAGCAGATTCATATCGGAAGCAATCAAGCGTTGGCTGAGCTCCGGCTGCCTTCCTTCCTCGAAGAAACGGCAGATCAATACGTTCTTCACCCGTGTATGCTTGATTCAGCTTTGCAAGCGACAATCGGTCTGAAGCTGCACGCCGATGATAACCAGCTGTCACTGCCGTTCGCCCTTGAAGAACTGGACATTTTCAGCCCGTGCACGACAAGCATGTGGGCGTATGTCAGCTCCCGGGGAACGGATGAAAAAATACAGCGTATGGACATTGACTTATGTGATGAGACAGGCCGGGTCTGTGTCAGAATTAAAGGGATTTCTTCCAGAATGATGGAAGGCCCCGCGCCGGAAACATCATTAAATGGAGCAAACCTTCTGGCTCCGGTGTGGGATCTCGCGGAATTCCGTGATCAAAGCCCGGCATATAAGACGGAAGAGGTTGTCTTTATCGCGGGGGATGAGGAAAGCGCGGCTTTTCAATTGCATCATCCTTCTGCGAAACGGCTTCATATCAACCCGGAGGATGAAATAGAGGCTGTTGCGGCTGAACTGAAAGCAACAGGGTCTTTCGGGCATATCGTATGGATCGCTCCTTTTCACAGCGCTGATGACATGGTAAAAGCTCAGGATGCGGGCGTCATCCAGATGTACAGAGTGATTAAGGCCATGCTTGCTTTAGGATATGGAGGCAAGCGAATCAGCTTGACTACAGTCACAATAAAAACACAGTCCGTACAGCCGGCGGACATTATTGATCCGGCTCATGCAGGCATTCACGGTTTGGTCGGCTCGCTCGCAAAAGAGTATCCGAACTGGCAAACAAGGCTGATTGATGCCGGATGTCCGGAAGATGTTTCAAAGGCGGAGCTGTTCTCAGCGCCGTTTGATGAGCAAGGCAATACATGGGCGTACCGGAACAATCACTGGTACAAACAGCGCCTTATTCCTGTACAGCAGCCGGTGTCAAGCCGGCCCGCCTACCAAAAAGGCGGCGTTTATGTCGTCATCGGCGGCGCGGGGGGCATCGGCGAGGCATGGAGCGAATATGCCGTGAAAACATATCAGGCGCGAGTCGTTTGGATCGGCAGACGAAAACATAACAGCGCCATTCAGGAAAAAATCGACAGACTCAGCCAATTCGGCCCGGCGCCGATTTATATTGAAGCTGACGCGGCAAATCCGAATGAGCTCACACGGGCGTATGAAACGATCAAACGCACGCACCCGCAAATTAACGGAATCATCCATTCCGCAATTGTTTTAGAGGATCAGAGCCTGGCAAATATGCCGGAAAGCCGTTTGAAAAGCGTGCTCGCTGCGAAAGTCAATGTCAGCGTGAATATGGCCCGCGTGTTCCAAAATGAGCCGCTGGACTTTGCTTTGTTCTTCTCATCTGTTCAATCATTTGCACGAGCGGCCGGACAAAGCAATTATGCTGCCGGATGCAGTTTCAAAGATGCCTTTGCCGCTCATTTGGCTCAAGTTCGGCCGTATTCGGCGGCAGTGATGAATTGGAGCTACTGGGGCAGTGTCGGAATCGTATCATCTGCCGACTATCAAGAACGGATGAAACAGGCGGGAGTCGGATCAATTGAAGCACCGGAAGCAATGGCGGCGCTTGAACGATTGCTCGGCGGCCCGTTGAATCAGTTCGTCATGATGAAACAGGCGGAAGAGCCGGAGGAAAAACCGGAAGAAATGATAGAAGTATACCCTGAACATCACGGCTCGGCGATGCAAAAACTGCGAAGCTATCAGCCTAAAGTAACAAGACATGTACAACAATTGAGTTAAGGAGGAGACGGCTTTGCAAAACACTGAAGATCTTCTTTACAAACTATTGGCAGGCCAGCTGAAATCTGTCGGATTTTTTACGGAAAACGAAACGCAGCCTGTCATGCAGGGGTTTTACGGCAGGTGGCTGGAAGAAAGCATCTCCATCTTGGTGCAAAAAGGCTTTTTGAAACAGTCAGGCAGTACGTATGTGTTAACGGGTCCGATAGAGCGTGCGGACGTTCTGTGGCAAGAATGGGATGAAAAGAAAGCTCCTTTACTCAAGGACAGCAGCAAACAGGCGATGATCACCTTAGTGGAGACCGCTCTCAGAGCTTTGCCGGATATTTTATCCGGCAGAGTTTCTGCCACTGATGTTCTGTTTCCTGATTCCTCAATGGAATTGGTGGAAGGAATCTATAAAAACAATGAAACGGCAGACTACTTTAATGAGGTGCTCGCTGACACATTGACGGCTTTCATTGAAGAACGCCTGAAAGAAGACCCGAACGCGGAAATCCGGATATTAGAGATCGGAGCGGGGACGGGCGGGACGAGCGCGGCCGTTTTCAAAAGATTAAAAGAGTACAAACATCATGTGAAAGAATATTGCTACACCGATCTGTCAAAGGCCTTTTTCATGCATGCTGAAAAAGAATACGGTCCCGACAATCCGTATTTGACTTATAAGCGGTTTAATGTGGAAGAGCCCCCGGCTTTGCAGGGTATAGAGGCGGGCGCATATGACGCGGTAATTGCGGCAAATGTGCTTCACGCGACAAAAAATATTCGGCGGACACTTCGCAATGCCAAAGCGGTGCTGAAAAAGAATGGGATTTTGCTATTAAATGAGATTAGCAGCCATTCGGTTTATTCTCATCTGACATTCGGTCTTTTGGAAGGCTGGTGGCTGTATGAAGACGCCAAACTGCGCATTCCCGGATGCCCGGGGCTGTATCCTGAAGCGTGGCAGTCTGCGCTGGAAAGCGAGGGATATCGGTACGTTACATTTATGGCGGAATCGTCACATCACCTCGGCCAGCAGATCGTGGCGGCAGAAAGCGACGGCGTCATCAGGCAAAAGCAGCCGGACGCGCAGGCGGTTGAAGAAACTGCGGCTTCCAAAGAGCAGGCTGATTTCACAGAACCGTCTTTCTCAGTCACAGACCGGACTGTGCAATTCATAAAAGAAACGTTAGCCAAGTCCATAAAGCTTGCTCCCGAGCGCATTCAGCCTGAGACGAGCTTTGAAAAATACGGCATCGACTCCATTTTGCAGGTGAATTTTATCCGTGAACTGGAAACATTGACGGGCGAGCTGCCGAAAACGGTCTTATTTGAACACACGAATACGAAAGAACTTGCCGAGTATTTGCTGGAAACTTACCCGGATAAGCTGCAACAGGCATTCGGAGCCGAACAAGCGCCTCCTGAAACAAAGCATCCGGAACCTGCAATGAATGAACCGGTGCCGCTTGTCACGGAAACGCGGCGGTTTATCACTGAACCAAAAGAGCCAAAAGCGCCAAAGCCGGAAACAGAAACCGTCACCGTTAATCGTTCTGATCGTGACGACATTGCCATTATCGGCATCAGCGGCCGCTATCCCGAGTCTGAAACCCTCGATGAGCTGTGGGAGCATTTAAAAGCCGGAGACAGCTGTATTACGGAAGCTCCGGAAAACAGATGGAAATCCGGTCTTCTGAAAACAATGGCAAAAGAAACACGAAAAGAAGAACGCAAAACACGGTACGGCGGATTTCTGCAGCATATTGACGTTTTTGACCATCACTTGTTTGACATCCGGGAAGATCATGTGATGGAGATGACGCCTGAGCTCCGTCTAAGCTTAGAAACCGTATGGGAAACATTTGAAAATGGCGGTTACTCGTTAGAAAGAGTAAACGAATGGCAGGAATCAGACAGCGGCATCGGTGTATTTATGGGCAGTATGTACAATCAATATTTCTGGAATATCCCGTCATTGGAAAAAGCTGCGCTCAGCTCTAACGGAGGGGATTGGCATATCGCCAACCGCATTTCCCACTTTTTCAATTTAACGGGCCCGAGCATGGGCGTTACGACCGCATGCTCCAGCTCACTGAGCGCCATTCATCTCGCCTGTGAAAGCCTGAAGCTTAACAGCTGTTCCATGGCGATTGCCGGAGGGGTCAATCTCACGCTTGAACCGTCTAAATATGATGCGCTCGAACGGGCGAATTTGCTTGAACAGGGAAGTGAAAGCAAAAGCTTCGGAACCGGCACGGGCCTGATGCCGGGAGAAGGGGTCGGGGCGGTGCTCTTGAAGCCGCTCTCCAAAGCGCTTGCCGACAAAGACCATATTTACGGGGTCATTAAAAGCAGCGCGTTGTGCCATAGCGGCGGAAGGCAGATGTACACGGCTCCGGATCCGAAACAGCAGGCGAAGCTCATGGCGGCTTCCATCGACAAGGCCGGAATCAATCCGGAAACAATCAGTTATGTTGAATCAGCGGCAAACGGCTCTGTATTGGGAGATCCGATTGAGGTCATTGCCCTGACAAATGCGTTCGCGCAATATACTGATAAAAAACGTTTTTGCGCGCTTGGATCCGTCAAGTCAAATCTCGGCCATTTAGAGGCGGCTTCCGGCATGTCCCAGCTCGCGAAAGTGCTGCTGCAAATGGAGCGGGAAACATTAGTCCCGACGATTAACGCAATACCGCAAAATCCGAATATCAACCTTGAACAAACGGCTTTTTACCTGCAGGAAAAAACCGACTATTGGGAGCGTATGAGGGATGCCGAAACGGGGGACATCATCCCGCGGAGAAGCATGATTAATTCCTTCGGGGCGGGCGGGGCATATGCAAATCTCATCGTAGAAGAATATATCAGCCCGAATTCCGATCAGGCCCGTCACGGCGATGAGGAATATATTTTCCCTGTGTCAGCGAAAACAAAATGGAGTTTTGAAGCCTATCTTGACAGACTGGCGGCCTTTTTAGAAAAGACGCCATCTCTTCATCCGGCCGCCATCGCATCCGCGCTGCAAAAAAGAACGCATCATTCGGAGTATCGGGCGGCATTTACGGCTGCTTCCGTTCAGGAACTGCTGGAAAAGCTGGCCGCTTACCGCATGGATCAGCGGAATCTCAATTTCTCTGAATCTGATATTGGCCGGCGTGCGCGGCAATGGGAAAAAGGAGAGAATATCGCGTTTGATCAGTTGCAGCAAGAGCACGCCGTTCATCTGCCGGCCTACGCTTTTGACCACGGGACTTCTTTTCAATTCGGTGAATCAGAAAACGCTGCCGGCGTTCAGGCGGTATACAGTGATGACGATCCATACGTGAAAGGGCATCAATTCAGCGGAGAACCGGTACTCGTCGGCGCTACATATAACAGTCTGGCAGTCGATCATTTTTGTGATCTTTTTCCTGAAGCGGAAGGAGGACAAATTAAAAAAATGAATTACGTCAGCCCCATTACCGTAAAAAAAGGCGATCGCATCGAGCTGAAAACAGAATCGAAACAAAACGGGGATGGATTTGAACTGAGCATAATGCACCGCAGCCTCACGTCTCCTGATTGGAGCATAGCGGCGTATGCCGAGTGCAGCCCCTATCCGTTTCAAAAGCAGCACGCGGATCTGGCGGCCATTCAGCGCTCTTACCGGGAAGTGGGCCGGATAGATGAGTTATACGGAGACGGAACGGGAACCGTCGTGTGGGGAGAAGAATTTAAAACGATCACCCGCCTGTACAAAGGCTCTGATGCCGTTTTAGCGAAAGTGAACCTGAACAATAGCGACTCACAACAAGCGCATCATTATGCCGTAAATCCGTTCATCGCCAACAGTGCTTACTTGGCCTCACTTTCTTTATTGGATCAAACGGAGGCGGAAAGCTATCTGCCGTTCGGCATTAATTCCGTCACCTTCAGCAGCCCTGAAGATCTTACCGATTGCTGGCTGCACATCAAGCTGACCAAACAAACGGGGGAAATGATTCTGATTAACGCAGATGTCATCAGCAGCCGATCGGAAGTGGTGATGCGTTTTGAAGGCTATGCCCTGAAACGGTTCCGCCCGAAAACCGAACAGATGAATCAGCCGGCCCGAACGGCTGTTAAGAATGCGGGAGCACCGATTTCTGCCGGCAGTCTGACAGATGATATCCGCAGCTACGTCCTTGGCAAGCTCGCCAAGATGATGGATGAACCCGGGCCATCTCTTCGTTCTGACGCGAATATCATGGAATTGGGACTTGATTCAGCAAGCCTGATCGGGCTGACAAAAGAGATCGGCCAAGAGGCGGACATCGATGTGAATCCAACATTGTTTTTCGAGTATCCGACCGCGGAGGAGCTGACCCTGCACTTCGCGTCAGCATATGAGAGCAAGTTTTCTCAATTGCTTGCCGATCATAAGCATTCAGAAGAGGCCAGGGTCACGGAAACAGAAGAGCGCACTTTACCGAGGAAACAGCATCCGCCTTGTGATAACGCCGATGTCAAGCAAGGAATCGCGATTATCGGTATGTCAGCTCAGTTTCCGCAATCCCCGAATATCCAGTCTTTTTGGGAGCACATCGTAAACGGGGATCACTGTATTACCGAAATTCCGGCGGACCGCTGGGACTGGCGCCGTTACGCCGGTGATGAGAATGACACGAGTCTCAGATGGGGCGGTTTTATTGACGGTGTCGGCGAATTTGACCCGCTCTTTTTCGGAATTTCCCCTAAAGAGGCATCACAAATGGGGCCGGAACAGTTTCTGCTTTTGATGCATACATGGAAAGCAATGGAGGATGCGGGCCTGACAAATAAGGCGTTATCAAGCAGACCGACAGGCGTTTTCGTTGCCGCGGGCAACAGCGATCCGAACAATGGAACAGCCATCCCGTCCATCATTCCGAACAGAATATCATATGCCTTGAATTTACAAGGACCGAGTGAATATTACGAGGCTGCCTGCACGTCAACCCTGGTGGCATTGCACAGGGCGGTTCAATCAATCCGTCATAACGAATGTGAGCAGGCTGTCGTGGGCGCCGCCAATATTCTGCAGTCGCCGAAGGGCTTTATCGGTTTTGACTCAATGGGATATTTAAGCAAAAACGGCCGGGCGAAATCGTTCCAAAAAGATGCCGATGGCTTTGTCAGAAGCGAAGGGGCGGGCGTTATCATCATCAAACCGCTTGAGGCGGCAATTGAAGACGGCGATCATATTCACATGGTCATTAAAGGAACAGGAGTGTCTCACGGCGGTAAAGGCATGTCGCTTCACGCACCGAATCCGGCGGGAATGAAGGCCGCGATGAAAAAAGCGTACGAAGACACCGATGTTGATCCGCAAACTGTCACTTATATTGAAGCGCACGGCATTGCCTCCGAAATGGCAGATGCGCTGGAGTTTAATGCAATCAAAGCGGGTTACGGCGAGTCTGCAAATCAAGAGGAAAGCGCGCCTTGTTATATCAGTACCGTGAAACCTTGCATCGGGCACGGCGAACTCGCTTCCGGACTGGCCGCCCTTATAAAAGTGGCGATGGCCATGAAGCATCATACCATCCCGGGTATTCCCGGATTTACAGCTGCAAATGAGCAAATGGCCATTCAGAAAAGCCGCTTCCGTTTCACCGAAGACAATCAGGAATGGACACAGCTCACCGACCATACGGGCAGACCGATCCCGCGCCGGGCCGCAATTAACAGCTATGGCTTCGGCGGCATGAATGCGCATGTCGTCTTGGAACAGTACAGCCCGAGCCATAAAGACAAAGAATCTGTGCATGAACCGCAGCTTATCGTGCTTTCTGCTAAGAGCGAAGGGCGTCTTAAGGCGGCCGCAAGTCAGCTGGCTGATTTTGTGCAAACTGGAGATACTCTGTCATTGCGGGATATTGCTTATACGCTTCAGACCGGCCGTGAGGCGATGAACTGCCGCCTGGCACTCGTTGCCCGCAATCAAGATGAATTGCTGGAAAAACTGAAAGAGTACAGAGCATTTTCCGAAGAAAGCAATGGAATGAAAAGCTTCTTTACAGGCAGTCAGCAGACTGGATCAGGAGATATCGGCGTTTTACTGGAAGGGACTCTCGGTACAGTCGTCACGGAGACGCTGTTGGCTGAAAACAATCTCGAAAAACTTGCATTTTGCTGGGGGAAAGGTGCGGATATACCGTGGGACAGACTCCACCAAGGCAAATCTGTTCAAAGAGTGCCGCTTCCGACATATCCTTTTGAAAACCATAAGTATTGGAACGGCGGTCAGCCAGAAGCCATCAGCCTTGCACCGGTTTCACAGAATCCTCAGATCCGCTGCGAGAGCGCGGCTGACATTGTGGCAGACATTTTGGGGATGAAGGCAGCGGAAATTGATCAAAATAAGCCGCTGACTGAATACGGCTTCGATTCAATCTCCTCTATTCAGCTGTTGAAGAAACTTGAGGACGGAGACAGCCGCATCAGTCTGGAGGCTCTTCAGAAATGCAGCACTCTTCAGGAGATCTGCATGCTGTTAAAAACGAACCAACCGCAGGAGACGGGCCGGAATTTTCCCGAACTCGTCAAGCTGAATGAAAGAGAAAAAGGCCGTCCTGTTTTTTGGTTTCACGGCGGAACGGGAGGCGTGGAAGCATACCAGCCATTCGCCAAAAAGAGTCAGCGACCTTTTTACGGCATCCAGGCAAGAGGTTTGACAGGGAAAGAGCCGCTGCAAGGAATCGAAGAGACGGCCGCTTCTTATATGAGAATCATCCAAGCGGTACAGCCGAAAGGCCCTTATGACCTCGGCGGATATTCCTTGGGCGGCATGCTTGCATATGAAACCGCGCGCCTCTTGCAGGAGGAAGGTCATACGGTAAAAAGCGCCGTCATGATCGACACCCCGTACAGTGAAAAATGGAAAGAAAGAAAACCATCTGTTAAGTCAGTCATGCTGCAAACGATCAATACGATGCTTACAGCATATCTTAAGCCTGAAAACCTTGAAGAGGCATTAATCAGCAGAGAAGACATTACCGTCCAGGCTGAGGAAGAAGAAGTATTGAAAGAATTGATCGGCCTTGCCAAAAAGCGCGGTCTGCCAAAATCCGAAGAAGCGATCCGGATGCAGCTGGAGCAAATGATGAAGACGCAGCTCGCTTACGGAATGGAAGAGTATGACATGAAGCCGCTGCCTCATCCGGAAGCGCTGCAATGCTACTACTTCCGTAATAAAAGCGGTTTGTTCCTCGGACATCTTGAACGTTATCTGACAGCAGAGGAAGAACAAATTCCGTTAGACCATGATGCGTATTGGAAAGAATGGGAACGCCAGATGAAACAGTTTCACCTGCTGGACGTTCACTCTTCCAATCATGTCACAATGCTGTCGGAACCAAAGCCGCAAAACGCCATTAAAGCATTCTGCGAAAAACTGTACGCAAACAAAGGAACGATAAGCGCAAATTTCCTTAAATCTTTCAGAAAAAAGCTGGACGAAACAAATGAGTTGGTAAAACGGTAATAGAGAACGGCCGGAGCAATCCGGCCGCTTTTTTTATCCATATAGAACTAAATTTACTATGTACTAAATTTTCATTGTCGTATTGATTTCTGTTTATAAGACATTAAAAAAACCCCCGATAAACAGGGGGGGCGATGTTAAAATCTGACAGGAAATGTTTCAAGCCCTCTCAAAAACACATTTTTTCTCCATGTTACATCCTCGGGCGCGCCTTTCAGCTCTATATTCGGAAACCGTTTTAAAAGCGCAGTAAAGGCAATGGATGCTTCCATCCGGGCGAGCGGAGCCCCGAGACAAAAATGAATGCCGAATCCAAAAGAGATATGACGGTTCGGTGTTCTCGCTATATTTAATGTATCAGGATCATCGAAATATTCCGGGTCCCGATTGGCTGAACCGATGCCGATAAATATCATATCGCCTTTTTTAATGGAAACATCTTTATAGGTGAAATCTTCAATCGCCCATCGATTTGCCATCATGATGACGGGAGAGGTATAACGCAAAAGCTCTTCGACCGCCGTCTGGATATTTTCCGGCTGCCGCTTTATCTTCTCCATCTGGTCTTTGTGCAGAAGAAGCGCCAGGGTGCCGGAGCCGAGAAGGTTAACCGTTGTTTCAAGCCCGGCAACGACTAACAAAAACAGCATGGAATACAGCTCTGATTCACTCAGCTTTTGGCCGTCCTCTTCAGCGTAAATAAGCTTGCTTGTCAGGTCTTCACCCGGATGTTTTCTTTTTTCTTCGATCAGTGTTTTCATATATTGTTTAAATTCTTTGAGAGCCTGGTTGGTCGCATCTTGTCCGCTTTCTGACGTGTCGACCATTGCGTTTGTCCACACTTGAAATTTGGCGCGGTCCTCTTTCGGAATCCCGAGCAGTTCGGAAATGACGATAAACGGAAGCGGTGCGGCGAAATCTCTCATGATATCAGGGTCTGCTTTTGTTTCCATTTCATCCAGCAGCTCTTCTGTGATCTGCTCTATCCCGGTGCGAAGCTGCTCAATCATCCGGGGAGTGAACCCCTGATGCACCAAAGATCGAAGTCGTGAATGATCCGGAGGGTCTTTTGCCAGCATATGCTCTGAGACAAAATCGATATCTTCACTGACATTCAGCTTCGCGATCAGCTCCTTCGGCATGACTCGTTTTACATCTCTCGTAATTCTGCCGTCTTTCAAAAACGCCATACAATCATCATAACGCGTGATGAGCCAAGCCGGAAAGGTGCCTCCGAAACGCTGCAGTTCGAATTTATGTATGGGGTCCTGCTCTCTGAATCTGCTTAAAACCGCAAAAGGGTTTTCGTGAAACTCGGGTGAGTGTGGGTGAAACATTGTTTTTTCCATCTGGATTTCCCCGCCTTCATGTTTTTGAAAAGACATAACAAACAGCCGGTGCCTGCCGACCGGACGGCATTCCTCCTTTTATCTGCCGAAGACACTGATCACAACGGCTCATAAGTATGTCTAAAATATATAAGGAAACAGAAGCCGGTTCAATAGACAAATCGTAAAGCCGCCATTTTCGTTGATTATCAACAAAACAGCAAACTTTTTTTGCCATTTCATCATGTGTGTTAAATCCGGCTAATATACATATTTACGCTTCATATCAACTTCTTAAGGAGGATGTGAATGAATGCGTTTATGAAATGGGCGGCAAGTCTGCTTTTGGTGATCTCTCTTCAGTTCGGCCTTACGGGCGCCGGCATCCATTCGGACAGTGCTGCTCGTGCCGCATCCCGATACGATCAGGTGCTGTATTTCCCGCTGTCAAAATATCCGGAGACGGGAAATCATATAAAAGACGCCATTTCGGCAGGTCATTCTGAGATTTGTACAATTGATCGGGGCGGAGCGGAGAATAGAAGGAAAGAATCATTGAAAGGAATTCCGACAAAGCCCGGGTTTGACCGTGATGAATGGCCCATGGCAGTCTGCACAGAAGGCGGGGCGGGGGCTGATATCAGATATGTAACCCCGTCGGATAACCGCGGAGCCGGTTCATGGGTTGGAAATCAAATGAGCGGATATTCCGACGGCACGAGAGTATTATTTATCGTTCAGTAGCTTCTCCGGTTCGCCGGAGTTTTTTTATGCTCTGAAAAAGCGGCACGCCGGCTGGACATATGAAATGGCAAAGAGTAAACTTATATGTTGGAATCAGCATGAGAAAGGATTGGATCACATTGACAGTGACTACATACCGAAATATTGCACTTTTACTTCTTTGTTTAACAGCGGGAATTGTGGATGTGATCGGTTATTTAAGCCTGGGACATATCTTTACCGCCAATATGACGGGGAACATCGTTCTGTTCGGCCTGGCGATCGGCAACTCGTGGCACCTTGCCGTACTCAAATCGTTAACCTCGTTAATCGGATTTATTGCCGGCGTTATTGCCGCGGCCCTGCTTGTGGGCAATAAAAAGAAATCATTCTGGCCCCCTGCGGTAACTGCCGCTTTAGCTATTGAAGGAGCTGTTTTGCTGCTGTTTGCTTTGTTCTCCTGCTTTTTTGCAGATGCCATTTCTGTTTATGTGCTGATTATGCTGCTCAGCTTCGCAATGGGAATGCAGACGACAGCCGCGAGAAAACTTGGTGTAGCGGGGATTTCCACGACCGTATTAACGGGAACGCTCGCTAATTTTTTTGAAGATCTCACCGCAAGGTTTTACAAAGCGGACAAGCGGAAGCAGTTTACGAGAGATGCTGTATTGCGCGCGCTTGCCTTGGTGCTGTATTGCTTTGGAGCGGTCATCGGCGCTTTTGCCGAACCGGATTATAAGTTTGCCGTGATCTGGCTTCCGATTATCATTATTTTAGGCATTATGCTTTGCGCATTCACGATGTTCCACGGATATTCAGAAGAAAAAAACCAATAAAAAAACGCCGCTGATTCAGGGCGTTTTTTCTTTTTATTGCTCTTTCCGGGTCCCGATTGTATAAACGGCCCGATCTGTATGTACCTTTAATCCGTCTTGCTCCTTTTGGATGGTGATGTCGCCGAGCAGAGGGATTTCATACGCATCTTGGGGAAGCGGGACATTTCCTTCCTCCGTATAGGTTGTGCCGTGCCCTTTTAAGACGAGTTCTTCGTCCGCTACATAGTCATCGGGATGGTTTGTCCGGCGGACGAGAACATCATCAAGGTGAAGCATGATCTGATCCATATCAGAAATCTCGTTTCGGCTGTCTGTCAGCTCTCCTTTCCTGATATCAAGCGTTTGTCCGATCTGTTTTTGCAGCCATTCAGACAATTCGGTGTTTGTAAGTGCCATTGTGATTCCTCCTTTTATCTACACCATACTTATTCCCTATTTTTTTAGAAATACACTGCCTTGCATTGATCTTTTTTTCTGACAGCCGGTTCTGGAGCATTCCGAGTTCCTTCATTATAAATGTTTCATCTGTTCACCTGGAAAACGGGGTCATCTGCAGGTTTAGACGACCCCGTTCTCATGATAAAAAGGTTACTCTTTCGGCACGGCGTTTTCAGCGTTTACTGCGCCCGCTCCGTAAATGTTCGGATCTTCATTTGTCCACTTATCCGGACTTTGTTTGATCAGTGTTTTCACTTCGTCAGGCGAAAGCTGCGGGTTCTGCTGAAGGATTAAGGCGGCAATGCCCGCACAGATCGGAGTGGCCATGGACGTGCCCGACAGACTGAAATACAAGGAGCCTACACGGTTTGATTTCTGTAATTTGTCAAGGTATGAACGCGGAGAACGGAGAGATACGATATCGACCCCGGGCGCAAGAATGTCAGGCTTCTCTTTTCCGTACACCGTCGGGCCGCGGCTTGAGAAAGAAGCGACCGTATCGTCCTCATTGCCGGCCGTATCATTGTCATCATAGGCGCCTACCGTGATGACCTTCTCGCTGACACCGGGGCTTGAAATCGTTTGAGCTTCCGGACCGGAGTTGCCCGCGGCGACGCAGACGACGATTCCTTCATTCCATGCCTCTTCAACGGCCTTGACGAGCGGGTCGTCCGTTTCTTTATCATATCTGAGCGCATCTCCGCCCAGTGACATGCTGATGATTCTGATCGGATTCTTTGTGTGTTCTTTATTATATTGTATGCACCATTCCACACCTTCAATGATATCAGCCAAGGTTCCTGATCCTGATTTGTTTAATACCTTGACTCCGATCAGATCGGCTTCCGGCGCCGGCCCCTGATATTTACCGGAAGATGAAGCGCCGCTGCTTGCGATATCACCGGCGCAATGGGTGCCGTGTCCGTTGTCATCATACGGTTCTGTCTTTTGGTTGACAAAGTCCGCAAATCCGATAACTCTGCCTTCTAAATCGGGATGCTGATAGATTCCGGTATCAATAACGGCGACGGTTACGCCTTTTCCTGTTAATACGGTGCCGTTACGGGTCACTTCTTTTGCATGAGACGATTCAGCTGCCGTATCAAGGAGCGCTTTTACTTCACGGTTTAAATAGATTTTACGGATATCCCGGCATTGCGAAAGAAGCATGTGAAGGGCGGACGGAGTGACTTCGGCGCTGCAGCAATTGATTGTTTGAAACTGCTTTTTTATGGTGCAGCGTTTTTCTTTTGATAAGACCTGTCCTGTGCTGTGAAAACCGGATTCATGGCAGCCCTCTTCAAATTCAATGATGACTGACATTTTCTTTCTGTTTTTCACCTTTTTTTCGAAAAACTTGTGCAAAAAGCAAGGTGTCCATTTGAAAGGTTTATATAACTGTAATACGTTTTCTCTGAGCGGCCAGTCCAGCTTATGAGCATTTGACCGCACCATTTGTACCATTGAGTAACCAAACATATATACTTTTCCTCCCATTCTGGCGATTCTCTCTATACCATATGAACAGGCCTTATGTTCGGTCAGTTCGTTTGTCCTTCAGGAGCGCTGGTTACTTGCGGCTTTTTCAGGAGAAGAACTCGAGTTGAAACGGAACGTTTGTTCGTTTATAATGAAGCCGGCGGAAGGAGGTATATACATGAACATAATATTGAGACATTCCTTGGAAAAACAGCTTCCGATTGATATTATATATATGAAAAAAGACAGCTCCATTTCAAAACGGACCATTATGATAAAAAAAGGGGATGAGCGGGCTGTAACGGCATTTTGCTGTACAAAAAGGCAGATGAGAACTTTTTTGACGGGCTCCATTCTGTCCTGTGCATTTGCTTCGGGAGGCGGATATTCATTTTTAAAAGCGTATTCTTGATGCCGTCCGTTTCCGGCCGTGAATCTCCCGCCCCTGAAAATTCGGGCGTTCCTCCCTTTTTTTTTGCCCTCTCTCAACCTTTTTTCACTGATGCCCGGCATTTGAGCGCTTGAACCGTGACAATCCATTGATTTTTCGAAACCGGGAAGTTTTTCACTGATGATAATGTTAATAGAATGTTAAGATAAGACCTATTGACAAAAATCCATATAATGAACATGTCATTTTTCAGAAAGGAGCAAAGAAGGAGAGCTGATGAAAAGAATTTTACTTAATGTCATCATTATCGTAGCAATGGTCTTACTAATAAGATGTGCTCATTATGCGTCAGACCCTGATCCCTCGAATTCTTCTGATACATACACAGATTTTAAAGATTTGGCTGAACATGAAGACCCCGATGATTATCATATATCGTACAATAAGCGAAAGGGGAGCCCCGTATTGATCATGTCGCCGCACGGAGGGAGAATTGAGGGCGGGGTGAGCGAGATCGTCCGCTCTTTCAGAGATGATTATTCAACCTATCTGTTTGAGGGATTAAAAACGCATGATAACCAGACTCTTCATATTACGAGCACCAGGTTCGATGAGCCTTCAGCAGTCGAAAGCATTAAGCAGCACCATTATGTTATCGCAGTTCACGGTTATAAAGGCGACGAGAAAAATACTCTTGTCGGAGGAAGCGACCGGAAGCGGGCGAAAAAATTGGTGAGAGCTCTCGAACGAAACGGATTTTCTGCAGAATTGGCAACCTCAAAAACCGGTCTGGCCGGGGTTGACACCGAAAATATCAATAACCAGGCGCAAACCGGGCTGAGCATACAGCTTGAGATCAGCAGAGAACAGCGGGAAGCGTTTTTTGATAATTTTGATTACCGCGAAAGGGAATTCACAAAAACGGAGGAATTTTACCGGTTTGTCCGTACGATAAAAAGAGTGATCAATCAAGAGTATTCGTAAGCTTAAAAAAAGACAAACGAGTGAAAGATGAGTAAACTGAAAAAAGGAGGTTTGTCCCTTGGCAAAACATCACTTTTATTTAAAAGCAAATTGGCCCGGAAATCGCAATGACGTCGGCGATATTAAAAGCGGCCGGCTGGAAACGGCTGTGTCCATTCCTAAGGAAATGGACGGACCCGGAGAAGGCACAAATCCTGATGAAATGCTGCTTGGAGCGGCCGCGACCTGTTATATTATAACGCTTGCGGCGATGATGGAAAGAAGCGGCTTGGATAAAGAAGATCTACATATGGAATCTGAAGGAATTGTAGACGTCACAAACGGTGTGTTCACGTACCAGAAAATCATTCACCGCCCGTTTATATTATTAAAGCCGGATGCAGCCGAAACGGACTTTATGCTCGCCAGGAAGTTAGCGCAAAAAGCAGAGTCCTCATGTATGATTTCACGAGCGGTCCAAGGAAACGTGGAGATGGAGCTTGAGGTTGAAGTAAAAGCTGCCCGCGCTTGACGAGTTCAAACGGTCAGCTCCGGGCCGTTTGATTTTTTTTAGCTTTTTGAGACTTGGAACGGTTCAGCAGGATGACGCCCGTGATGACCAAAACAAGCCCGATCATCATTTTGACTGTCATGGCCTCCTTAAAAACAAAAAAGCCGACAATTGCCGTTAAAGCGGTGCCGACACCTGACCATGTCGCGTATGCGGCGGATAAATCAAGGCTTTTCAAAGAGAAGCTCAAAAACATAAAAGAGGCTCCGATTCCGGCGATGACGCCGAGAGCGGGCCACAGGTGCGTAAAACCGTCCGACAGCTTCAGCATCGTGCTCCCGAACACTTCTGATACAATGGCTAATGCCAAGCAAAGTAATCCTTTCATCAGCATGCCTCTCCTTTCTACCAATTCATCAAAATGACACCGGCCAATAAGAAAAAGAGTCCGATGACGGCCTGCTTGTCCAGTTTTTCATGAAACCATTTCGCTCCGATAATGGATGCGAGCACCGTTCCGGCTCCGCTCCATGTTGCATAGGATAAGCTGAGCGGAATGAGATTCAGTGTCAGTGAAAGCATATAAAAGGCCAATGAATAGCCTGCCACTACAAGCGCGCTCGGCAAAAACCGCGTAAATCCGCGGGAGACCTTCAGCATGGCCGCGCCGATTGACTCTGATAAAATAGCAATTGTGAGGAAGATATAACCCAGAATCATATCAAATCCCCCTCTCATCATAATCCTTATGCCTTTTGTTTAAGGCAGTAAAATAAAATAATATCCGAACTTTGCCCGCCAAGTCAAGACATTAGGCCTATACAAAAAGGCCCCTGAAAGGAGCCCTTTTTGATTGTCTTAGTAGTAATACGGATAGTAAGGGTAGCCGTAACCTCCGTACAAATACGGATTGAACAAAGCGCTTCCGACAAGCCCCCCGACAAGCCCTCCGACAAACGGTCCGCCGTAAAAACCAAACGGCCGTCCGAACCCGCCAAACCAAGGCCGGCCAAACCAAGGCCGGCCAAAACCAAAACCCGGCCGTCCGAAGCCGAATCCGAATCCGGGACGCCCGAACCCGAATCCCGGCCGTCCGAACCCAAATCCGGGCCGTCCAAACTGTCTCATATCACTATCTGCTTCGTATGTGTATTCTTCATTCATAATTTAGGTACCTCCAAGAATAAATTTGAGATGATAACAGAGTATTCAGCCCACCAATTTTTGATTGGGCGTTTATCAAAAAAATGAAGGAGTGAGCTTTTGTGGGCCTGTATCAGTCCGATTGGTCAAAAAAACCTCCGCACACACACGCATACCGGGCGGTTACGGATGTAGTGCAGGGACATTACCATGTGATCGAAGGCTTTTCGCAACCGGAGAACGGCAGCAATACAGATGAGCATACACATTTCTATACGGGCATCACCTCGTTTGAAAACGGCCATTTTCATAGGTATTACGGCATTTCCGGCCCTGCCATCCCGAGGGTTGACGGAACACATTACCATGAGCTTTCAGAGACCACCTTTGCCGCCTACAATGAGCCGATTCAGATCCAGCACGGCGGCGTCGTTTACGATCCGCGGGAGGAAGGACGGAAAACGCACCGCCATACACTCAAAGGAAAAACGAGAGAGGTTGTCGGAAACGAGCCGTTCGGGTGGTAGCGGACGTTTAGCGCTCAGGAAAAAGGGCAAAATGGATAGGTGCCTGAAGAAATGAATGCTATAATTAGGGGGAGATTTATAAAAGAGAGTGATACATATTGAAAAATAAAAAACAGCCTGTCGTCATACTTGTCGGACCGACGGCAGTCGGAAAAACAAAACTAAGCATCGGACTCGCGAAAATGCTGAATGCGGAAATCATCAGCGGAGATTCCATGCAGGTATATAAAGGGATGGACATCGGAACGGCCAAAGTCACCGAAGAAGAGACAGAAGGCGTGCCGCATCACCTGATTGATATTTTGGAGCCGTCCGACACTTTTTCAACGGCGGATTATCAGAAAATGGTAAGGGGAAAAATCACCGAGATTGCCGATAGAGGAAAGCTGCCGATGATTGTCGGGGGGACGGGTCTGTACATTCAGTCCGTGCTGTATGACTATACGTTCACGGAAAACTCCGGCGACCCTGTATTCCGGGAGCGCATGGAGAAACTGGCGGCTGAAGAAGGGGCGGAAGCGCTTCATGCCAAGCTTGCGGCAGCCGACCCGGAAGCGGCGGCAGCCATTCATCAAAACAACACGCGAAGAGTCATCCGCGCGCTCGAAATTCTGCATGTATCGGGAAAAACAATGTCAGAGCATCTCAAAAACCAAAAACGGGATCTGCTTTACAATGCGGTTCTTATCGGTCTTACAATGGACAGAGAAGTGCTGTACGGCCGGATTAACGAGCGCGTTGACCTGATGCTGGAAACCGGCCTTCTTGACGAAGTAAAGCGGCTGTATGATATGAATATCCGGGACAGCCAATCGATTCAGGCGATCGGCTATAAAGAGCTGTATGAATATCTTGATGGAAAAGTGCCGCTCCCTCAGGCTGTGGAGCAATTAAAACAAAATTCAAGGCGATATGCGAAACGCCAGCTGACCTGGTTTCGCAATAAAATGCCCGTTTCATGGACAGATATGACGCCGCCTGTTGATATTGAGCAGAAAAAAAAGGAAATTTTCGAGTGCATAGCAGGAAAACTGGAAATTTAATCGAAACAGTATTGTATTGAGAACCAAGGAGGACGAAACATGAAACCGATTAATATTCAAGATCAGTTTTTGAATCAAATCCGAAAAGACAATACGTTCGTCACGGTGTTTTTACTCAACGGCTTCCAGCTTCGCGGCCAGGTAAAAGGCTTTGACAACTTTACCGTTTTGCTCGAAACGGAGGGGAAGCAGCAACTTATTTATAAACATGCCATCTCCACGTTCGCCCCGCAAAAAAACGTCCAGCTTGAGCTTGAATAGACTTTTTGAAAAAGACCATGAACAATGGTCTTTTTCTATGCGCATCTGTATATTGCAGGCTGTATATCGGAAACATAAAAGGGGGTTCGGAAAATCGTGTTCGAAAGTGAAAATGAACTGAGAAGAATCAGGATTACGCTCGTTTGGATCGCTGTTTTTTTGCTGTTTGGAGCTTGCAGCAATCATGAGACGGTGGTGACGGATGATGACGGCGGCTCATCGGATGCCGAACCGCAGACAGAAGGCATGGTGCAGCTGGAACATAATCGTTTCGGCATCGTTGAGGACGGTTACTTAAAAATATACCGCTATGATGAAAAAACGAATAAAATCGAACTGAAAAAAGAAACGGCGCTGGATGAGCTTGAATAAATTTCACAAGCGTTCGAATTTACAAAGCAGGCCGCACAAGCTACACTAAGTACTGACATTGATCATGCAGAGGGTGAGACGATTGAAACACAAGGTGATAATCAACCATTGGGAAGAAACTTGTGAAGATGATTCCTGCTATGAATATGGAACCAGCATCATCGTTGACGGTAAAGAACTGATCAGAGAGGCTTCCATCAAAAGCGCTCTGAAAGCCGTACTGAAAGAAATCGGTGCTGATGTGGAGATTGAAGAAACCGTTGAAAGCGAAAAAAAATGTGATTCTTACAAAAAATAAGAATAAAAGTCTAGACTACTAAGCAGTTTTTTTTCATGTTATGATAGACATCGGCTTACACATGACACCTTGAGTAGGATGAGAGATGATTCTCGTTCTGCTCTCTTTTTTGGGCGTTAATCGGGCCAGAGCCAAAGTCGGCTCTTTCAAAAATATGAATTTTTTATAAATTGATCTCAATATGTTGTGTTTTTCTGAGAGGTTAGTATACTATATATAGTGTTAAGAGATTCATTATTTTTGATAGGTCGTGATATGGATGGTTCAAATCATATTTGATTCAAAGACAGGGAATGTTCAGCGTTTTGTGAATAAAACAGACTTTCAGCTGATCCGCAAGGTGGACGAAACGGACCACGTGGACACTCCGTTTGTTTTGGTCACCTACACGACAAACTTCGGCCAGGTACCGGCGTCAACACAATCATTTCTCGAAAAATACGCCCATCTCTTATTAGGAGTCGCTGCGAGCGGCAACAAAGTATGGGGCGATAACTTTGCAAAAAGCGCCGATACCATTTCAAGACAATATCAGGTGCCGATCTTGCACAAATTTGAACTCAGCGGCACATCTAAAGACGTTGAATTGTTTACTCAGGAGGTAGAAAGAGTTGTCACAAAATCAAGTGCCAAAATGGATCCAGTTAAATAACGAAATCATGATCCAACAAGATGGAAAATTTCAGTTTGATAAAGATAAAGAGGCTGTACATAGCTATTTTGTTGACTATATCAATCAAAACACAGTTTACTTTCACGATTTAAAAGAGAAGCTGGATTATTTGATTGAAAACCAATACTACGAAGAGGAATTCTTAAGCCTTTACTCTTTTGAAGACATTAAAGAAGTGTTTAAGACAGCTTACGCAAAGAAGTTTCGTTTTCCTTCCTTCATGAGTGCGTTTAAATTTTATAATGACTATGCTTTGAAAACGAATGACAAGAAAAGAATCCTCGAGCGCTATGAGGACCGAATCTCAATCGTCGCGCTGTTCTTCGCAAACGGCGACACTGAGAAAGCAAAAGAATATGTAAACCTGATGATCAACCAGGAATATCAGCCGAGTACACCGACATTTTTGAATGCCGGCAGAAAACGCCGCGGAGAACTGGTGAGCTGCTTCTTGCTCGAAGTCAATGATTCCTTAAACGATATTTCACGGGCGATCGATATTTCCATGCAGCTGTCTAAATTGGGCGGCGGGGTTTCTCTTAATCTGTCCAAGCTTCGCGCGAAAGGTGAAGCGATTAAAGATGTTGAAAACGCCACAAAAGGTGTTGTAGGCGTCATGAAGCTTCTTGATAATGCGTTCCGTTACGCTGACCAAATGGGCCAAAGACAAGGCTCAGGCGCGGCGTATTTAAATATTTTCCACCGCGATATCAATGATTTTCTTGATACGAAAAAGATTTCTGCGGATGAAGATGTGCGCGTCAAAACGCTTTCTATCGGTGTCGTCATTCCGGATAAGTTCGTTGAGCTTGCGCGTGAGGATAAAGCGGCTTATGTATTCTATCCGCATACGATTTATAAAGAATACGGCCAGCATATGGACGAAATGGACATGACGGCGATGTATGAGGAGCTTGTCGACAACCCGCGTGTCAAAAAAGAAAAAGTGAATGCGCGCAAATTGCTTGAAAAGCTTGCCGTTCTCCGTTCTGAGTCAGGTTATCCGTACATTATGTTCCAGGACAACGTAAACAAAGAGCACGCGAATAACCACGTATCAAAAGTGAAATTCTCGAACCTTTGCTCTGAGGTGCTTCAAGCGTCACAAGTTTCGGCTTACACAGATTATGATGAAGAAGACGAAATCGGCTTGGACATTTCCTGCAACCTTGGTTCATTAAATATTTTGAATGTCATGAAACATAAATCGATTGAGCGCACGGTGAAACTCGCGACGGATTCCCTGACTCATGTATCTGAGACGACGGATATCCGCAACGCGCCGGCAGTCAGACGCGCGAACAAAGCGATGAAGTCGATCGGTTTAGGCGCCATGAACCTCCACGGCTACCTTGCCCAAAACGGCATCGCTTATGAAAGCCCGGAAGCAAGAGATTTCGCGAATACGTTCTTTATGATGGTGAACTTTTATTCCATCCAGCGTTCAGCTGAGCTTGCGAAAGAAAAAGGCGAAACGTTTGAGCATTATGAAGGCTCCACTTATGCAACGGGAGAATATTTCAATAAATACATCGAAAAAGAGTTCTCACCGGCATACGAAAAAATCGCTGCGCTCTTTGAAGGCATGCACATTCCGACAATCGAAGACTGGAAAGAGCTGAAGGCGTTTGTCGCTGAACACGGCATGTATCACAGCTACAGACTGTGCATCGCGCCGACAGGCTCCATTTCCTACGTCCAATCCAGCACGGCGTCCGTTATGCCGATCATGGAACGGATCGAAGAAAGAACATACGGAAATTCAAAAACGTATTACCCGATGCCGGGATTAGCGTCTAATAACTGGTTCTTCTACAAAGAAGCTTATGATATGGACATGTTCAAAGTGGTGGATATGATCGCGACAATCCAGCAGCATATCGATCAGGGAATCAGCTTTACCCTGTTTTTGAAAGATACGATGACAACTCGTGATCTGAACCGTATTGATCTGTATGCCCACCATAGAGGCATCAAAACCATTTACTATGCAAGAACGAAAGATACCGGGCAAGACAGCTGCCTTTCTTGTGTTGTTTGATTAAAGGAGAGTTTATAGTGACGAAAATTTATGACGCAGCAAACTGGTCAAAGCATGAAGACGACTTTACCCAAATGTTCTATAACCAAAATGTGAAACAGTTCTGGCTTCCGGAAGAGATTGCTTTAAACGGCGATATCCTCACATGGAAGTACCTCGGGAAAAACGAGCAAGACACGTATATGAAGGTACTGGCCGGATTGACTCTTCTTGATACAGAGCAGGGGAATACAGGAATGCCGATCGTGGCTGAACACGTAGACGGCCACCAGCGGAAAGCCGTGCTGAATTTTATGGCGATGATGGAGAACGCCGTTCACGCAAAATCGTACTCTAATATTTTCATGACACTGGCACCGACTGAAACGATTAATGAAGTATTCGAATGGGTCAAACAAAACAAATTTTTGCAGAAAAAAGCGCAAATCATCGTCGGACTCTACAAAGCGATTAAAAAAGATGACGAGATTTCACTGTTCAAAGCCATGGTTGCATCTGTGTATTTAGAAAGCTTCCTATTCTACAGCGGTTTCTATTATCCGTTATATTTCTACGGACAAGGAAAACTGATGCATAGCGGTGAAATTATCAACCTGATCCTTCGTGATGAAGCGATCCACGGTGTATATGTCGGACTGCTTGCCCAAGAAATATACAATAAACAAACAGAAGCGAAAAAAGCGGAACTTCGCGAATTTGCGGTTGAGCTTTTAGAAGAGCTTTATCACAATGAGCTTGAATATACAGAGGACTTGTACGATCAAGTCGGACTCTCACACGATGTAAAGAAATTCATCCGCTATAACGCCAATAAAGCTTTGATGAACTTAGGGTTCGATCCTTACTTTGAAGAAGAGGATATTAATCCGATCGTATTAAACGGATTAAACACCAAAACAAAATCACATGATTTCTTCTCCATGAAAGGGAACGGCTACAAAAAGGCGACGGTAGAACCGATTAAGGACGAAGATTTTTATTTTGGCCAAGATGAAGAGCAGATATAATATCTGCTCTTTTGGCTTGAATGGAGAGGTAAGACAGGAGGAACGGGCATGAATAAAATGGATGAAATCATTTTGGCTGCACCGCGGAGTGACGTTTTTCAAAACGAAATGCTGACATTTCAGGGAGTCAACAGCGAGGATGAACGTATCGTAAACATTATGGCTCAAATTGAGGCGCATTTTTTTGAAATCAGAAGAGGCGACGCGGAAGAGGATCCGCGATTTAAACAGCCGATTCCGTATGTCGTCATCCGCCGTGACGATGAGATATTTGTGTATGAACGGCTCGCCGGCGGAGGGGAATCGCGCCTCCATAATAAGCTTTCTCTCGGCTTCGGCGGACACATGAACCCTATGGAAGGGGCGGCTTCATTTTCGGAAGTGCTGAAACAGAATACCGACCGGGAGCTGGCGGAAGAACTGTACATTCGCGAGGAGGACAAACAAAACATTGTCACACTCGGCCTGATCAATGATGATGAAAACGATGTAGGGAAGGTGCATATCGGCATCCTTTCTGCGCTCCAGTTAGCGTCTGCGGCACAAGTCGAAGTGAAAGAAAAAGATCAAATCGCCGGGCGCTGGATGAAGCTGAGCGAACTGAAAGAGGAAAATGTGTATCAGCGTCTTGAAGCTTGGTCTCAGTTTGTCGCCGATATACTTCAATAACAAAAAACCCCGTTCGTCCCAAAAAAGGGAGAGCGGGGTTTTTTCATTTAGTCTTGCACAATGAAGGCATCAAATCCGGCTTTTTCGGCCCGCGCGGCCAACGCTTCAGCGTAATCTTTGGAAGAGAATGCGCCGATCTGCACTTTAAATAAGCCGCCTTTTGGAAGCACAATCGCGTCAAAACCTTTAGACACCGCATCGGCGGCAAGCGCATCAGCATTTGCTTTCACTTTGAATGCACCGATTTGCACTTTATATAAGTCAGCCTTTTTTTTTAGACCGAAAGCTTGCTCCAAGCCCTTGGCATGTCCTCTTGCAAGGCTTTCAATAAAACTGGCTGTTTTCAGTTTGTTTGCATCAGCTGACGTATCAACAAAACCATTCTCCGTCAAAATCGCCGGCATACTTGTCTCCCGCAGCACATGGAAGTTGGCTGTTTTTTTTCCTCGGTCATTAAAACCCGATGCTTGAATCACTTGCGTGTGGACGGCTGATTGGTAAGTCGAGGTCGGCGCTCCGACACCGGGGTAAATATAGCTTTCGAATCCGGTTCCGCCTCCTGAGTTAATATGAATGGATAAAAAATAATCTGCGCCCCAGCTGTTGGCGGCATCCGTTCTTTCCGTCAGGCTGACCGTCTTATCGCTTGTCCTGCTCATCGTGACAGAAACTCCTTCATACTCATTCGTCAGAATCGTGCGCAAAGCCAGCGCGATCTCCAGCGTGACCGCTTTTTCCTGAAGTCCGTTTCCGGTTGCACCTGAATCAGTTCCGCCATGACCGGGGTCTATAAAAATTTTAACCATTCTCCATCACCTCATTACAGCATATGATGATATTCAAATGGTGCTTGTACGGCTGTCATTCATGAAAAAAATGAGAAATATACCCAACATTTCCCGGAAAATAAAAATAAATGGTTTGTCCTCCCGTTTCTGCTGAATACAATAAGAAATGAAAAATATTTCTCGGGAAAGCGCAGGATTCAACATCATTCCCGAAGAGAACGGAAAAAGTGACAGATAAAGAGGAAAACGGGTCTCATGATGATAGGCGGATGTCACGGAACCGCTTCATCATGAGTAAGATAAAGAGAGAACAGAGAGGTGAGCATGTTGGAGCGCGCTGTAACCTATAAAAATAACGGACAAATTAACATCATTCTTAATGGCCAAAAGCAAGTGCTGACAAATGCGGAAGCTGAGGCGGAATATCAGGCCGCCCTGCAAAAAAATGAAGCCAAGCACAGCATTCTGAAAGAAATTGAAAAAGAAATGAACACATTAGTGGGTATGGAAGAAATGAAACGCAACATTAAAGAAATTTACGCGTGGATATTCGTCAACCAAAAACGGGCCGAACAAGGGCTGAAAGTCGGAAAACAAGCTCTTCATATGATGTTCAAAGGGAACCCCGGCACCGGGAAAACCACCGTCGCGAGACTGATCGGCAAGCTTTTCTTCGAAATGAACGTGCTTTCCAAAGGACATCTGATCGAAGCGGAACGTGCCGATCTGGTCGGTGAATACATCGGACACACGGCGCAAAAAACGAGAGATCTGATTAAAAAATCGCTCGGGGGCATTTTATTCATTGATGAAGCATACTCACTTGCAAGGGGCGGAGAAAAGGATTTCGGTAAAGAGGCGATTGACACGCTTGTCAAGCATATGGAAGACAAACAGCATGAATTTATTCTGATCCTGGCAGGGTACTCGAGAGAAATGACACATTTCCTGTCATTAAATCCCGGCCTGCAATCGCGTTTCCCTATCAGCATCGATTTTCCGGATTACTCTGTCACTCAGCTGATGGACATCGCAAAGCGCATGATAGCAGAGCGGGAGTATCAATTAAGCCAGGAAGCCGAGTGGAAGTTAAAAGATTACTTAATGACAGTGAAAAGCACGACAAGCCCCATTAAATTCAGCAACGGGCGCTTTGTCAGAAACGTGATTGAAAAATCAATCCGCGCTCAGGCCATGAGACTTTTAATGGGAGACCAATACTTAAAAAACGATTTAATGACGATCAAGAGCCAGGATTTACTTATAAAAGATGAGGCGGCAGCTCACGAATAGACCTCTCAGCCGGTCTGAGGGGTCTCTTTTTTATTTCTCTCTTTAAAACCCGCCGGATGTGTGGTATACGCCCTGCGGGTTTGGTATGATAGTACTACTGCCCAATACGACACAGAAAGGAACATCCATTTGAACGAACAGGAAGGAAAAAAAGAAACGGTCATTTTGGTCGGCTGCCAGCTTCCGCACATGACAGATGAGCACTTTGAACATTCCATGGAAGAGCTTGCTTCATTGACAAAAACGGCTGACGGAACGGTGCTGACCCGGATTACGCAAAAACGGAACAGAGCGGATGCTGCTACATATATAGGCAAGGGGAAAGTAGACGAGCTGAAGGCGCTGTGTGAAGAGCTTGAAGCGGATCTGGTCATTTTTAATGATGAACTGTCACCGAGCCAGCTTAAATCACTCGCCACTGCAATTGAAGCGAAGATCATCGACCGCACGCAGCTTATTTTGGATATTTTCGCAAAAAGGGCGAAGACGAGAGAAGGAAAGCTTCAGATCGAATTGGCCCAGCTTCAATACGCGCTGCCGCGTCTGAGCGGACAAGGAATCAATCTCTCAAGACAAGGCGGCGGAATCGGGACGAGAGGGCCCGGTGAGACAAAGCTTGAAACAGACCGGCGCCACATTAGAAACCGCATACACGAAATTAACGTGCAGCTTTCAACGGTTATCCGCCACAGAAGCCGTTATCGGGAGAGACGTAAAAAGAACGGCGTGCTTCAGGCTGCACTCGTCGGTTATACCAACGCCGGAAAATCAACATGGTTCAATCAATTAACAAGCTCAGACAGCTATGAAGAAGATCTGCTGTTTGCAACACTTGATCCGATGACGAGAAAGATGGCGCTCCCAAGCGGCTACAGCGTCCTTTTGTCTGATACGGTCGGCTTCATTCAGGACCTGCCGACGACGCTGATTGCGGCTTTCCGCTCAACGCTTGAGGAAGTGAAGGAAGCAGACTTGATCATTCATGTCATTGATTCATCCAATGAAGATTATGCCGGACATGAACAGACTGTCCTCGGTCTGTTAAAAGAGCTTGAGGCAGATGATATTCCGGTGCTGACCGCTTATAACAAACGTGATGATACACTTCCTGACTTCATCCCGACAGCGGGAGAAGGCCACATCATGATCAGCGCCAGAATCGCCGGGGATGAAGCAAAACTAAAAGCGGAAATCGAAGCTTATTTGCGCCGGGAGCTGATGACGCCGTATGAAGTTCATGTGCCTGCCGCCGAAGGCAAATTGATGTCACGCATCAAATCAGAGACCATGATCGACAGCCTTTATTTTAATGAAGAAAATGAACGCTACGAAGTCTCAGGTTATGTACAGGAAGAACAAAGCATACTCGGAGAACTGAAGAAATTCATGTAAGGAAGGTATACACAACATGTTTGACACACTGACCCATGGCGCTCTTTTACAAAAAACCGCCGAAGAAACAGAAGCGGAAATCTCCGCCGTTCATAAAAGAATAGAAGAAATCAGTGAACGGAATGAATGGAGAGTCCTGCAAAGCTACAGAAAACATAAAGTAAGCGATACGCATTTTACGCCTTCAACCGGATACGGTTATGATGATATCGGACGAGATACACTGGAGAAGATCTATGCTGATGTGTTCGGAGGAGAGGCGGGACTCGTGCGGCCGCAAATCATTTCCGGAACGCATGCGATTTCAATCGCGCTCTTCGGTGTGCTGAGACCCGGGGACGAATTGCTTTATATAACAGGCAAGCCTTACGATACACTCGAGGAAATCGTCGGAGTAAGAGGCGGGGAGTATTCAGGCTCGCTTAAGGAATTTCAAATCGGATACAATGCAGTCGATTTAACATCAGAAGGCAGAGTGGACTTTGAAGCGGTCCGGGCTGCAATCCGGCCGAATACAAAAGTGATCGGCATCCAGCGTTCAAAAGGATATGCGAATCGTCCGTCTTTCAGAATAAATGAAATTAAAGAGATGATTCGTTTCGTAAAGGAAATCAAAGAAGATGTCATTGTTTTTGTGGACAATTGCTACGGAGAATTTGCAGAAGAGCGGGAACCCTGCCACGTCGGAGCGGATCTTATGGCCGGCTCCCTGATCAAAAACCCGGGCGGCGGCCTTGCTAAAACGGGCGGCTATCTTGTAGGGAAAGCCAAGTGGATTGAGGCCTGCTCTTACCGGATGACCTCCCCGGGAATCGGAAGTGAAGCCGGCGCTTCGCTTTATTCACTGCAGGAAATGTATCAAGGTTTCTTTCTCGCTCCGCATGTAGTGGCGCAAAGCTTGAAGGGAGCGGTATTTACCGCCCGTTTTCTTGAAAAGCTCGGCTTTACGTCAAACCCTGCATGGAATGCGCCGAGAACGGATCTGATTCAATCAGTTGAGTTTCAGGACCCTGATAAGATGATCGCTTTTTGCCAGGCGATACAATATGCTTCACCGATTAATGCGCATGTGACGCCTTATCCGAGCTATATGCCGGGATATGAAGACGATGTCATTATGGCAGCGGGCACATTCGTACAGGGAGCAAGCATTGAATTATCAGCAGATGGACCCATCAGACCGCCTTATGTCGCGTATGTCCAAGGAGGATTAACCTACGCGCACGTGAAAAATGCGATTTGCAGCGCCGTAAATGCTTTAATGGAAAAAGAGCTGATTTAGGCCGTTTGCAATTTTCAAAGAATTTGATGTTAAGATTCCTTACATTGTGTTGACACAAAATATAACATCACCTATAATGAGACTAAGATAAGAAAAGGAGGAAATTGAGATGAGTGATAACATTCGCCGCTCAATGCCTTTATTTCCAATTGGGATTGTCATGCAGTTAACAGAACTTTCTGCCCGGCAAATTCGATATTATGAGGAAAATGGATTGATATTTCCAGCGAGAAGCGAAGGAAATAGACGATTATTTTCATTCCATGATGTAGATAAACTGTTAGAAATCAAAAATCTGATTGAACAAGGCGTCAATATGGCGGGAATCAAACAAATTCTGGATAAGGCATCTGCCGAACCGGAAGAAAAATCCGAAAAAACCGCCAAACCGATGAAGCACAATCTGTCTGATGACGAACTCAGAAAGCTTCTGAAAAACGAACTGATGCAGGCAGGCCGTTTCCAGCGGGGAAATACTTTCCGCCAAGGTGACATGTCCCGATTCTTTCATTAATCCGTTAGCAACTGTTTTGCTATATACATTTACCTTTTAGAGGAGGAGTTTTACGAAATGGCAAAGTACACAAGAGAAGACATCGTAAAATTAGTAAATGAGGAAAACGTAAAGTATATCCGCCTTCAATTCACAGACATTCTCGGAACGATTAAAAACGTGGAAATTCCTGTGAGCCAGCTTGAAAAAGCACTTGATAATAAATGCATGTTCGACGGTTCTTCCATCGAAGGTTTCGTCCGTATCGAAGAGTCTGATATGTACTTATATCCTGATCTGAACACATTTGTAATCTTCCCATGGACGGCTGAAAAAGGTAAAGTAGCACGCTTCATCTGTGACATTTACAATCCGGACGGCACGCCGTTCGAAGGTGACCCGCGTAACAACCTCAAACGGATTCTGAAAGAAATGAAAGAACTCGGTTTCAGCGATTTCAATCTTGGACCCGAGCCTGAATTCTTCCTGTTTAAATTAGATGAAAAAGGCGAACCGACGCTTGAATTGAACGATAAAGGCGGATACTTCGACCTGGCTCCGACTGACTTGGGAGAAAACTGCCGCCGCGATATCGTGCTTGAGCTTGAAGAAATGGGCTTTGAAATCGAAGCATCCCACCATGAAGTTGCTCCGGGTCAGCACGAAATCGATTTTAAATATGCCGGTGCCATCCGTTCTTGTGACGACATCCAAACTTTCAAACTGGTTGTCAAAACGATCGCCCGCAAACACGGTCTGCATGCGACATTCATGCCAAAACCGCTGTTCGGCGTAAACGGTTCCGGTATGCACTGCAACCTATCACTCTTTAAAGATAGCGTTAACGCGTTCTTTGATAAAGACGCTGATCTTCAGCTGAGTGAAACAGCAAAACATTTCATTGCCGGTATCGTAAAACACGCGACAAGCTTTACGGCTGTCACAAACCCGACAGTGAACTCTTACAAACGCCTTGTTCCGGGCTATGAAGCACCTTGCTACGTGGCATGGAGCGCGCAAAACAGAAGCCCGCTGATCCGTATCCCGGCTTCCCGCGGCATCAGCACGCGTGTTGAAGTCCGCAGCGTAGACCCGGCGGCAAACCCGTACCTGGCGTTAAGCGTATTGCTTGCAGCAGGCCTTGATGGAATCAAAAACAAACTTGAAGCACCGGCTCCGATTGACCGCAACATCTACGTCATGAGCAAAGAAGAGCGCATGGAAAACGGCATCGTAGATCTTCCGGCGACACTGGCGGAAGCTCTCGACGAATTCAAATCAAACGAAGTCATGGTTGCGGCGCTCGGCGAGCACCTGTTCGAACACTTCATCGAAGCAAAAGAAATCGAATGGGATATGTTCCGCACACAGGTTCATCCGTGGGAGCGCGAACAATACATGTCTCAGTATTAATCTCTCAATCCCTTGGCACTATTGGTGCCAGGGGATTTTTTGGTTTTGGTCATAAGATTAAAAGAACAACATTTTTGGTCCTTGACCAGAATATGACCAAAAAAAATTGAAGTTATAATTGAGGACACGTATTTATTGTAATCCCTTATTCGGTTTAGGATGAAGGCTAAATGAAGCTAATTATGTTCTAAAATTGAACCGGCCATTTTTATTTTCAAAAAGCAGGAGCAGGAAATTCATCAATTTTGATACGAAGTAAACTATAAGGTTTCTGTCGTAAGTCTTTTCCATAATGAAATCTAGCCTGCCGATGTAATTGGTTCACGATGACATATAAGTATTCATCCGGACCAATCGAAAAAGTATCCGGCCATAAAATTCTCGGATCATGTGCGATGGTTTCCATTGTGCCATTCGGCAGCATCTTTCGAATACTATTGTTCTCATAATCTCCGGCATAAATGGCTCCTTTCGCATCTGTAATCATTCCATCAGACGCGCCTTTTTCTCCCCAATACGCCACATGATAAAGTAAATCCATGTCCGGTATATTTCTATCTCTCAGGGCTTCTGTTGAGATCGAGAACAGATGACGGCTGGTCAGTGGACAAAAAAATAATACCTTTCCGTCAGGAGAAATCGCAATACCGTCGGATGCCAGCCTAAATGGGGAAGTTGAACCATCCCTGTTACGATTCATCAAAATTTTGCCTTCTACTTTCGGTATAAAATAGGAATCCGGTGAAGTTGGATTTGCTCCGTTTAACCGTCTAAATGCGTTTCCGGTTTCTAAATCCACGACGATAATAGCTCCTGGTCCTTTGGAAGAAGAATCCGTTATATAGGCATAACCTGCAGTTCCAACACGAAAATCAAATCGGACATCATTCAGGTAAGTTGTTGGAAGGACAACATCTTCTGTAAAGGTATAAACTCTTCTGATTGTATTGGTTTTTAAATCAACAGCGACTAATTTTGCCCCGCCTTTAATTGGTTCAGAAAAATTGGGTGCCGCCGTATCTAGTACCCAAAGCGTTCCTCTTCCATCAGTAACTACACTTTGGACACTGATGAAAGTCATTTTGATATTCTCAGGGTTAACCAAATTGGTTTGTAAATCAGGATAAGGCTGCAATTTATCCCCAATTATTTCCGCCACCGTAAATTTAACATTGTCTCCCCATTTCGGAAAACAAATGAAAATACGACCAGTTTCTGAAACAGTAACACCGGTAGGCATAGCTCCATAAAATGCATAAACCAGTTCTAAATCCCCAAAATATTTTTCAAAAGGCAGCATAGGTTTCATAATATCCTCCTCAACCAATTAAACGGGATATCACTTATATATGATTCGCATTTTTTCTAGTGCATGTTTCTTAATAAGTTTTTCTAAACAAAAGATGATGGAAGTTCTTATCATTTAATAAGTCAGTCAGGTGACACAGGGGGGTTTACTTAACGTCTGTCGAAGCAGTCGGCAATTACAACATGGTATGTCCTTTGGTCGGTTTTAAATTCTCTGAAAAAAGAGTTGAAAAAGCAGAAAAGATTTTATAATATGAAATCAAGTTAGTTTGTTCGATCAACAAACTAATAAAACCACTTTAATTGTCCATCATGTAAAGGTCTTAAATGGGAGGGGGATAAGAGGCTCGATTTAATTGGAGGTATATAAAAAGCGAAAGCCAAGCTTTTATCCTGTTCACTGCTATCTGATCACCATTTGGATGTTGAAAATGCTCTGTGAAAGTAAACCGCTATCATTTTTTTGAAAGCGCTTTTATATGCCGCTCACTGGCTGATAATTTTAAAGAAATGTTATACCATTTCATCATGTTCCTTATGTAAAGGATCGAAAAGGGGAGGAAATCATGCTCAGTGAAAATGTAAAGAAGATCAGCATGGTTGAAAAAGTTGGATATGCGTCTGGAGATTTTGCATGTAATTTAATTTATGCAACAGTGTCTACGTATCTTTTGTTCTTCTATACAGATGTTTTTGGTTTATCGGCAGCAACAGCCGGTACGATGTTTTTAGTGGTTAGAATCATCGACGCTCTCGCTGATCCTTTTATTGGAACAATAGTTGACAGAACAAATAGCAGGTTTGGCCGCTTCAGACCGTATCTTTTATTCGGAGCTTTTCCCTTTGTCATATTGGCAATACTCTGTTTTACAACCCCGGATTTTTCGGATATGGGGAAATTAATATATGCCTATATCACCTATGTCGGCTTATCGCTTACATACACCATGATAAACGTGCCATATGGCGCGTTAACATCTGCAATGACCAGAAATAATCAAGAAGTTGTTAGTATAACGTCTGTCCGTATGTTATTTGCAAATCTTGGAGGACTTGTCGTTGCATTTTTTGTTCCCTTACTGGCTGCTTATTTAAGCGATAATTCCGGCAGCGAATCTCTTGGCTGGCAGCTAA
This sequence comes from Bacillus sp. EB106-06-01-XG163, assembly GCF_058791615.1. Classification (NCBI taxonomy): domain Bacteria; kingdom Bacillati; phylum Bacillota; class Bacilli; order Caryophanales; family Bacillaceae; genus Bacillus; species Bacillus sp. EB106-06-01-XG163. The sequence continues at coordinate 136,369 of NZ_JBYTDS010000001.1, read as the reverse complement.
CCATGGGTATTATGGGAGTTATAGGCGGGTGCCTTTTAATCTTTTGTTTTAAAAGCACAAAAGAGCGTGTCACGCTTCAAAAATCGGAAGAAAAAATTAAATTTTCGGATATATTTGAGCAATTTCGTGTTAATCGGCCTCTAGTTGTATTAAGTATTTTCTTTATTATTATTTTTGGAGTGAATTCAATCAGTAATTCGGTTGGCATCTATTACGTAACGTATAATTTAGAAAGAGCGGATTTAGTGAAGTGGTACGGTTTGTTGGGAAGTTTGCCTGCTTTGGTCATTTTACCGTTTATTCCAAAGCTTCATCAATTATTAGGGAAGAAGAAATTACTAAACTATGCATTATTACTGAATATGATCGGCCTCTTAGCTTTACTTTTCGTTCCGTCAAGTAATGTATTCCTGATACTTTCCTTTCGATTGCTGGCTGCTGCAGGAAGTCTCACTGCCGGGGGATATATGTGGGCGCTTATTCCTGAAACAATAGAATATGGAGAGTATAAGACCGGGAAAAGAATGGGCGGTCTTATATACGCTATTATCGGATTTTTCTTTAAATTCGGCATGGCCTTGGGAGGGGTTGTACCGGGTTTGGTTCTAGATCAGTTTGGATATGTGGCAAATCAGGTGCAAACGCCGGAGGCATTGACGGGAATTTTAATTACAACAACCATTATTCCCGTGTTCTTACTGGTTCTGGCCATGATTGATATTAATTTCTATAACTTAGATGAGAAAAAATATAAAAGCATGGTTCGAGAATTAGAGAATAGAGACAAAGTTTATTTGGATCATATTGACGATTTCAAAGCTTAAAACATGATGAGTCAACAGAAAATAGCTGAGGAGGAGTTCAAAATGAAGATTACCAATCCAGTACTTAAAGGATTCAACCCCGATCCGAGTATTTGCAGGGTTGGAGAGGATTATTATATCGCTGTATCTACATTTGAGTGGTTTCCGGGAGTCCAGATACACCACTCAAAAGATTTAGTCAATTGGCGCTTAGTTGCACATCCATTAAAGAGAGTTTCGCAATTAGACATGAAAGGAAATCCTAATTCAGGCGGGGTCTGGGCGCCATGTTTAAGTTACAGCGACGGAAAGTTTTGGCTGATCTATACGGATGTTAAGGTAGTAGATGGCGCCTGGAAAGATTGCCACAATTATTTAGTGACTTGTGACACGATTGATGGTGATTGGGGGGAGCCGATCACATTAAACAGCTCGGGATTTGATGCTTCTTTGTTCCATGATACGGATGGGAAAAAATATTTATTAAATATGTTATGGGATCAGCGTATTGATCGGCACTCCTTTGGAGGCATTGTCATGCAGGAATATTCTGATAAGGAGCAAAAACTAATCGGTAAACCGAAAGTGATTTTTAAAGGAACTGAAAGAAAGCTGACAGAAGCGCCGCACCTTTACCGTATCGGGAACTATTATTATTTATTAACCGCAGAAGGAGGAACACGGTTCGAACATGCTGCTACAATTGCCCGTTCTGCAAATATTGAGGGTCCATATGAAGTACATCCTGATAATCCTATCTTAACGTCATGGCATGCGCCGGAAAATCCGCTGCAAAAATGCGGACATGCATCCATTGTACAAACACATACAGGCGAGTGGTATTTAGCTCATTTAACGGGACGTCCCATTCACCCGGACGATGATTCAATTTTTCAGCAGAGAGGATATTGTCCTCTGGGCAGAGAAACAGCTATTCAAAAGCTCTATTGGAAAGATGGCTGGCCTTATGTAGAAGGCGGAAAAGAAGGGAGCTTGGAAGTGGAAGCGCCTTCTATACCTGAAACAATGTTTGAAGAAACCTATCCGGAAGTTGATGAATTTGAGGATGCAATATTAAATATTAATTTTCAAACGTTAAGAATCCCGTTTACGGAGAAATTAGGTTCATTAACTCAAGCGCCAAATCATTTACGATTATACGGCCATGAATCCTTAACTTCGACATTTACTCAGGCATTTGTAGCCAGACGCTGGCAAAGCCTCCATTTTGAAGCGGAAACGGCTGTTGCGTTTTATCCGGAAAATTTTCAGCAAGCCGCTGGTTTGGTGAACTATTACAATACAGAGAATTGGACGGCTCTTCAAGTCACGTATGATGAAGAACTTGGCCGTATTCTTGAATTAACGATATGTGATAACTTTTCTTTTTCACAACCGTTAAAAAATAAAATTGTGATTCCTCGTGAAGTCAAGTATGTCTATTTAAAAGTGAATATTGAAAACGAAAAATATTATTATTTGTATTCATTTAACAAAGAAGATTGGCACAAAATCGACATTGCATTAGAATCGAAAAAATTATCAGATGATTACATCCGCGGCGGGGGATTCTTTACAGGAGCTTTTGTAGGGATGCAATGCCAAGATACGAGCGGTCATCATATTCCGGCCGACTTCAGATATTTCCGTTATAAAGAAAAATAATTAGCACATGAAAAAGGAGATTTCTATTTTAGAACTCCTTTTTCATATTAGAAGGTGCCTTTGTCAGTATTGATTCAGAAATACTCCTAGAATAAAAAAACCCATCTTTAAAGATGAGCGTAAAACATAGAAGTATGTACATTTCAGTTATGAACCATGTCGAGAAAATGATCAATAACAATAGAGGACATTCCTAGAGCAGGGGCATTTTTTCCTAAGATAGATGGTAATAATTCATAGCTATTGTCTAGTTGGGAATAAACCCTCGATGACACTTCGCTTTTAATTGAATGTAAAACCATAGGATGCGATTCAATGATGCTGTTTCTTAAAATGATGGCTTGCGGATTAAATGTATTTAAAATATTGGTCAGGCCTATTCCTAAATAGAAACCAAAATTCTGTAATGCCTGTAAAGTTCCAACATCATTCAGATGGGCGAGGTCTATGATATCTTGGCTGGACACTTTTTTCTCTTTCGTCTGAAGAGATGTTAATAAAGCCTTCTCTGAAGCATACAATTCCCAGCAGCCTCGGTTTCCGCAGCTGCATTTAGGACCCTTAAAGTCTATTGTCATATGTCCCATTTCTCCAGAGAATCCGCCAACCCCTCTATATAAATGATTGTTGATCATAACGCCGATCCCTATTCCTGTACCGATACTTGCATAAATAATGTTATCGTGATTTTTTGCAGCACCAAATACTTTTTCTCCATATGCGCCGGCATTTGCCTCATTTTCAATAAAAACGGGCACATTGAACTTCTTTTGGATGAAAGATTTTAAGTCAATATCTCTCCAGTTGGCGTTCGGAGCGAAAACGATTTTTTGATTTTTGTCAATCAGCCCGGGCGCGCATATCCCTATACCAATAAGGCCGTATGGAGATTGCGGCATATTTGCAATAAAGTGATGAATCATCTCAATTAAAATATCTTTAGTGATTTCTGGAGAATTGCATTCCAAATGGTGGTGTTGATCAAGGACGATCGTCCCTTCAAGATCTGTTAAAATGCCATTAACATAATCCACGCCAACATCTATTCCTACGGAGTATCCTGCTTTTTTATTAAAAACAAGCATAACAGGTCTTCTGCCGCCGCTTGATTGTCCCTGACCGATTTCAAATACGAGGTTTTCTTTCATTAATGTGTTTACCTGTGACGAAACAGTTGATTTATTTAATCCGGTCATTTCAGATAATTTTGCTCTTGAAATAGGTGAATTTTTAAGTATTTCGTTTAGCAATAACTTTTGGTTAACTTTTTTGACAAAGGCTTGATCAGCGATATCCACTTCATCCACTCCATTTGTATAATCTTTAAATTAAGTTGAACGTTCTGTGTTATCGTGCGAAACGCAGTACATAGCGAATCCAACCTTTATTATATCTAATGTGTTCGTAAAAAACTAAAAAAAATATTGAAAATACTGATGAGGTTATATAAGATGAAAATAAGTTAGTTTGTTTGGGCAACAAACTAATGTGCAACATGACATAAAAGCATCTGTATTTGAATGATCATGTTTAGAATTTATTTTTAAGGGGGAAATCACACATGGCTCACTCTCATTCCGGTTCGGTCAACTATTTTGAAAGCGCAAACAAAGTGATTTACGAAGGGAAAGAATCCACGAATCCTTTAGCATTTAAATACTATAATTCTCAAGAAGTAATTGGCGGAAAAACGATGAAAGAGCATTTGCGATTTTCTATTGCCTATTGGCATACATTTACCGCTGACGGCACAGACATTTTTGGCGCAGCTACGATGCAAAGACCGTGGGATCACTATAAAGGCATGGATCTGGCGAGAGCGAGGGTAGATGCAGCGTTTGAGCTGTTTGAAAAACTGGATGCGCCATTTTTTGCTTTTCATGACCGGGATATCGCACCGGAAGGAAGTACGTTAAAAGAGACAAATCAAAATCTGGATTTAATCGTGGATATGATAAAAGACTACATGAGAACCAGCGGCGTTAAGTTATTATGGAATACTGCAAACATGTTTACGAATCCCCGTTTCGTCCATGGTGCGGCGACTTCTTGTAATGCAGATGTATTTGCGTATGCCGCAGCCCAAGTAAAAAAAGGATTAGAAACAGCAAAAGAGCTTGGCGCCGAGAACTATGTATTTTGGGGCGGACGTGAAGGGTACGAAACTTTGTTAAATACCGATTTGAAATTTGAGCTTGATAATATGGCCAGATTTATGCATATGGCAGTGGATTATGCGAAGGAAATCGGGTATACAGGGCAGTTTTTGATTGAACCAAAACCAAAAGAGCCGACCACCCATCAATATGATACGGACGCAGCAACAACCATTGCCTTTTTAAAGCAATATGGCTTAGACAATCATTTTAAATTAAATCTCGAAGCCAATCATGCCACATTAGCCGGGCATACATTCGAACATGAATTACGCATGGCGAGAGTGCATGGCCTTCTTGGCTCTGTTGACGCGAATCAGGGTGATCCGCTTTTAGGCTGGGACACAGATGAATTTCCGACAGATTTATATTCTGCGACATTAGCAATGTACGAAATTCTGCAAAATGGCGGTCTTGGAAGCGGAGGATTAAACTTTGACGCAAAGGTCAGGAGATCTTCTTTTGAGCCTGATGATTTACTATATGCCCATGTTGCAGGGATGGATACATTTGCAAGAGGGTTGAAAGCCGCCCACAAATTAATCGAAGATCGTGTGTTTGAAGATGTGATTCAACACCGTTACCGCAGCTTTACTGAAGGGATTGGTCTTGAAATTGCAGAAGGAAGAGCTGATTTTAAAACACTTGAGCAATATGCGCTGAACAATCAGCCAATTAAAAACGAATCAGGGAGACAGGAGCGGTTAAAAGCGATATTAAATCAATACATTTTACAGGTATAACAAATGAAAAAAGAAGCTCCAGATCCCGCTGTAAAAAGATGCAGGCAGCCAAGTTCCCGGAATTGCCCGTCATGAAGTTACTGTTATGGCGGGTCAATTCAATGGGGATCTATTTAGAGAGGAAGGAGTGAAAAAATGAAGTATGTCATTGGAATAGATCTTGGTACGAGTGCCGTTAAAACCATTTTAGTCAATCAAAACGGCAAGGTTTGTGCAGAAACGTCCAAAAGTTACCCGCTCATCCAAGAGAAGGCGGGATATAGTGAGCAAAATCCTGAAGACTGGGTGCAGCAAACAATTGCAGCATTGGCTGAATTGATTTCGATATCCAACGTTCAACCCGGGGATATTGACGGGATTAGCTATTCAGGACAAATGCATGGGTTAGTACTGCTTGACCAAGATCGGCAGGTGTTGCGTCATGCGATTCTTTGGAATGATACCAGAACGACGCCTCAATGTAGCAGGATGACCGAGACATTTGGCGATCATCTGCTTGATATCACAAAAAACCGTGTCCTTGAAGGGTTTACATTACCTAAAATGTTATGGGTGAAGGAACATGAGCCTGAACTTTTTAACAAAACCGCTGTTTTTTTGCTTCCGAAAGACTATGTGAGATTCCGCATGACTGGCGCCATTCACACTGAATACTCCGATGCGGCGGGAACGTTACTTTTACATATGACCCGCAAAGAGTGGAGCGATGAGATTTGCAATCAATATGGTATTTCAGCGGAAATTTGTCCTCCGCTTGTTGAATCCCATGACTGTGTAGGATCGCTGCTTCCGAGCGTTGCGGCGGAGACTGGGCTGTTGGAAAAAACAAAAGTGTACGCCGGGGGAGCAGACAATGCTTGCGGTGCTGTCGGAGCCGGTATTCTTTCTTCCGGAAAAACATTATGCAGTATCGGGACGTCAGGAGTCATACTTTCCTGTGAAGAAGACAAAGAAAGGGACTTTAAAGGGAAAGTGCACTTTTTTAATCATGGAAAGAAGGATTCTTTTTATACGATGGGAGTCACGCTCGCTGCTGGATACAGCTTAGACTGGTTCAAAAGAACGTTTGCGCCGAACGAATCGTTTGAACAATTATTGGATGGGGTGGAAGCTATTCCGATAGGAGCAAATGGACTGCTGTACACTCCTTACTTAGTCGGTGAAAGAACGCCGCATGCTGATTCATCTATTCGGGGAAGCTTGATCGGAATGGACGGAGCCCATAAAAGAGAGCACTTTTTGAGGGCGATAATGGAAGGCATCACATTCTCTTTATATGAATCAATTGAGCTATTCCGCGAAGCGGGAAAATCAGTTGATACGGTTGTCTCTATTGGCGGGGGAGCTAAAAATGAAACGTGGCTTCAAATGCAGGCTGATATTTTCAATACGAGGGTGGTTAAGTTAGAGAATGAACAAGGTCCCGCCATGGGGGCTGCGATGTTAGCTGCCTTCGGAAGCGGGTGGTTTGACTCTCTTGAAGAATGTGCAGAGCAGTTCATTCATGAAGCAGCTGCATTTTATCCAAAAGAACAAAATGTTCAAAAATATAAAACACTATTCGAGTTGTATAAGAACATTTACGTTCACACAAAAGATCTCAATACAGCTTTAAAGAGCTTTAGACAAAAATGAAGAAAGAACCTCGCCAAATTGGCCAGGTTCTTTTTATATTGCACAAAAACAGACACGGTGATATAATCAGAACACGCGCGCTTTCTTTATGAAAAGTCATAGATATCCATCTTATATTATGATTATATCATGCTGAAAAGCTCTTGTCAAATTTTTTTGAAGGGGAGATATAGAATGAGTTCTTTGGTTCTCGGCATTCACGAAATTGAAAAAACACAGCCTTTGCTCGTTGGAGGAAAAGGGTTACATTTAGGGGAATTATCAAAAATTCAAGGAATACAAGTACCGGAAGGATTTTGTGTCACAACCGCAGGATATCAAAAAGCCATTGAACAAAACGAAACGTTACAAGCGCTGTTGGTTCAACTGACCATGCTGAAAGCGGAGAATCGGGATCAAATTGGCGAAGTCAGCAAAAAAATCCGGCAAACCATTATGGAAGCCGAAATTCCTTCAGATGTAGTCAAAGCAGTTGCTTGCCATCTCTCCCGGTTTGGCGAAGAACATGCCTATGCCGTACGTTCCAGTGCGACAGCTGAGGATTTACCACATGCCTCTTTTGCCGGTCAACAAGACACCTATTTAAATATTACCGGCCTCGATACGATCTTGCAGCATATCAGTAAATGTTGGGCGTCCCTATTTACGGATCGCGCGGTCATTTACCGTATGCAAAATGGATTTGATCACAGACAAGTTTATTTATCCGTTATCATCCAAAGGATGGTGTTCCCTCAGGCTTCGGGAATTTTATTTACCGCTGATCCGATGACCGGAAACCGAAAGCTGCTGTCCATCGATGCCGGTTTTGGACTTGGTGAAGCACTGGTCTCCGGCTTAGTCTCTGCCGATTGTTATAAAGTACAGGACGGGCAAATCGTCGATAAGAGAACAGAAACTAAAAAATTGGCTATCTATGGACGAAAAGAAGGCGGAACAGAAACACAGGAAATCGCTCTTGATCAGCAAAAGATTCAAACACTGACTGATGAACAAATTTTACAGCTGGCACGTATCGGGAGACAGATCGAAGCTCATTTCGGCCAGCCGCAAGATATCGAATGGTGTTTGGACCGCGATACTTTTTATATTGTTCAAAGTCGTCCGATCACAACGTTATACCCCGTTCCTGAAGCGAACGATCAAGAAAATCACGTCTATATCTCTGTTGGTCATCAGCAAATGATGACGGATCCCATAAAACCCCTTGGATTGTCTTTTTTTCTGTTGACGACTGCTGCACCCATGCGTAAAGCCGGCGGAAGGCTATTCGTTGATGTCACACATCAACTGGCATCTCCTAATGTCAGAGAAGTTTTCTTAAAAGGCATGGGGCAGCACGATCCGCTCTTAAAAGACGCACTTATGACCATAATAGAGCGAGATGATTTCATTAAGCCGATACCGGATAAAACGGCGCCGATTCCCGGCAAAGGCAATGCAGATATGCCGGATCAAGCTGAAAACGATCCGGCAATTGTTTCTGATTTGATTAAGAGCAGTCAGGCATCGATAGAAGAGTTAAAACAAAACATCCAGACGAAATCAGGATATGATTTATTTCGTTTTATTTTGGAAGATATCCAGGAATTAAAGAAGATTCTATTTAACCCAAAAAGTTCAGTGTTGATTCGAACTGCAATGGATGCTTCATTATGGATTAACGAAAAAATGAACGAGTGGTTAGGTGAAAAAAACGCAGCAAATACGCTTTCTCAATCTGTACCCCATAATATTACTTCAGAAATGGGGCTTGCGCTATTGGACGTCGCCGATGTGATCCGCCCTTACCCAGAAGTCATTGCCTATTTAGAGAATGTAAAAGATGATCACTTTTTGGATGGGCTGGTGACGTTTGAAGGCGGGCAGGAAACCCATGACGCTATCTATGCTTATCTCAACAAGTACGGAATGCGATGTGCCGGAGAAATTGATATCACAAGAACTCGATGGAGCGAAAAACCAATTGCACTTGTCCCTATGATTCTTAATAATCTCAAAAACTTTGAGCCAAATGCCAGCCAGCGGAAATTTGAGCAAGGGCGGCAGGAGGCGTTGAAGAAAGAACAAGAGTTATTAGACCGATTGAAGCAATTACCGGATGGTGAACAAAAAGCCAAAGAAACCAAACGAATGATCCGCATCATCCGGAACTTCAGCGGGTTCAGGGAATATCCAAAATACGGCATGATCAGCCGCTACTTCGTTTATAAGCAGGCTTTACTGAAAGAAGCCGAACAACTCGCAAAAGCGGGCGTTATTCATGAAAAAGAGGACATATACTATCTCACTTTTGAAGAACTTCAGGAAGTCGTACGCACACATAAATTGGATTACCAAATCATCAGCACACGAAAAGGCGAGTACCAAGTATATGAAAAACTATCTCCGCCGCGTGTTATCACATCTGACGGTGAAATCGTTACAGGCGAGTACAAACGAGAAAATCTCCCGGCCGGAGCGATTGCAGGGCTGCCCGTTTCCTCGGGAGTCATAGAGGGGCGGGCACGGGTTATTTTAAACATGGAAGATGCCGATTTGGAAGATGGGGATATATTAGTTACCTCCTATACTGATCCCAGCTGGACACCATTGTTTGTATCCATAAAAGGCCTGGTCACTGAAGTTGGCGGACTGATGACCCACGGAGCAGTTATCGCGCGTGAATACGGCTTACCTGCAGTTGTCGGAGTTGAAAATGCAACCCAATTGATAAAAGATGGGCAGCGAATACGCGTTCATGGAACAGAAGGCTCTATTGAAATATTATAATAGCGGGGGTGTGCAGCACGTCACCAGATATTTCCCGCATTTTACTAAGAAAAGCCGGAACCTCTTAGAGGAGGAATCCGGTTTTTTTTATGTGAAAATGACTTAATGTGTGAACACCGCATTTTGTGGGCGGACTCTTTTTAAATGAGTGTGGAAGGCCGCTAAGATACCAAACAAAAAAGATTCAGTGACTAAATCTAACAAATGACAATTTTATAAAGGTGAGTAATATCCTTTTTAAGTTCACAACATCTGTAATCCTGATGAATTAAAAACGCCTTAGTAACAACTATTTAGGGGCTATGTTCATGAACAAGTCTTTATTCAAAACAAAATGACATTTTGGGTTAATGGCGTTATGAAGATAAGTCTGGTGTCTTTGAAAGAGAAAAGTCTGCAGAAGATACAACGGGCCCATCATCAAACATGATGAGTGGTTGGACTGGATATGTATCAGGTTGTTTAGGCGATAAGAATATAAGCCAATGGGCAATCACAGGTTTAGCTATTTTATATGGAACTGCTTGCGAATTGTTGATTTTCGGAATCGTTTTTAAAGAATGGATCACAACACCTTTTGGATTGTTCGCCTCATTCTTCATAGCGGCAATATTGGCGCAGGCAGGGGAGGAAACTCTCCCGCTTACCAGAGTAAAAATAAAAAATGTTTATCTCAGATTGGTTTTTTTAAAAAGTAAAAACGCCATAAAACTTCTTATGGCGTCTGTCCGAACTAAGGGATGCAATGTTTGGGAGACGAATATAAATCGTCAATGTGCTAGAAAAGGAATGCAGCACCTACAATGATTAACAAAATGAACAGCACAACGATCAATACGAAAGAGTTTCCGCCATAATTTCCACCGTAGTTCCCCATATTATTGCCACCTCCTGTTGTTAGGATAGTACATAATATGCCGGACGATAAAATTCGACATAGATTTAAGTCTAAATAAGAAAAAATGGATGTTATGTCTAAAATGAAGAGCTTCTAAAACAATAAAATAATGGGAGGTTAACTGAAAGAGAGAAATGGATGGGACGGTTTGCTGTTTAAAGAGGAGGGATATGGCTAAACATGCAATAAAACTGTGTATGAAAGTGGTGAGCCATGAAGTTACTTCATCATGCAGAACCACATACGAAGAGGTACAGGGAAATTATAGTTAACGAAAATATTCATCATTTCCCGGGCAAGCGCAGTATACGACAAATCAAAACAAATCACAAAGGGACGGAAGGTACGATACAAGGAGGCTGCTTGCGGGTTTGTGGTGCAGAATAAAGTTTCCGTTTCAAAAAGGTCGTATGTTTATTCGAAACTTTACGTTTATTCCTGCAGAATGCTTGTAAAAGAAAGTCGGCAAAACTGCCGACTTTCCTAACGGAATTTAGATCTCAACAGATCTAAAGAAACCATTGACACTATCACCGGTGCCGCTATCATATTTCAGGATGTATTCTCCTTTTTGGTTAACGCTGAATTCCTGAATGAACGTTTTCCCCGCATTTAATGTCGTAGAGGATATAAGGAAGAAGTTTCCTGATTGAGTGAGGTATAACGATGACCGGGACGGCTGCGGATCAACTGAAACGAAGTATATTCCCGGGCAAGGAATATTTCTTTAACCTGAAACTTTTATAAAGCATTAACGTATTACTTTATAAAGGTAAGTAAGGAGGCTTCTGAATGGGATTAAAAAATTTCTTTAATACTGAGTTAAAATGCTCTATCTGCGGAAAAACATTAAAATCAGGGGATGAGATAACAGCTTATCTTACACTTCCGAGTGAGAAGAAGATGCCTGTGGGGAGAATGGATAAAGTGTTAAGCAAACACTCTGATAAGGTCTGCTGTAAAAAGTGCAGTGAGTAGGTTTTTAGTGTTATGAGGAACCTCTGGCGGGTTTCCTCATAACAAATATCAACCAATTAAATTAGAAAAAAGCGAAATTGTGATGATTAAAGTAGATAAAGAACTGAGGGATACCAAAGGGATCATTTTTCGTTTACTTTGCTTTTTTGAAGGTTTGTTTAGCTCGTGGATCACTGCACCCCATAAAAGCATGGATGCTAAAATGATAAGACTCATATGTAACAACACTCCTTTGTTTCTATAAATTTTACCATATATATCACAAGGATGTCGATTGAACGAACATCTCTATAAAAAGAAGATGTTTATCTAAAATTGTTGAGAGATTCAGTGAACTATTATGTAGATTAAATTGGGCCTGTGAAGATGAAGCTGTAGACATAAGCAAAGGTTCAACAGCCGTTTTATTGAATATCAGATGAAGCAATAGAAGGGTTTATCGGGGTCGCAAAGTATAAAGCATATGGTAATTCGACGGTTAGGTGGACGTGGTATCTTGAAGTGACAGGAGGTGAGCGGCATAAATGTGTCAGAGCAAAAAGAGCTTCCAACCCTAATAAGGAAAGGAATTGAGAATTGAAATTAGAACGTTTGTTATCAATCATATTCAAGCTCTTACATAATGAAATTTTATCTGCTTCCAGTTTAGCTGATGAATTTCAAGTATCAACGCGGACAATTTATAGAGAAATCGAAGCGATTTGTGCAGCTGGAATACCAGTCGTTTCATACCAAGGGGCTAACGGCGGTTTTGGGATAATGAGAGGATACAAATTTGATAAAAGTTTAATCGGTTCTCATGAAGTATTGAATTTAATTACAGTATTAAGCAGTTTGTCGAGTGTTTTGAAGATAAGGAAGTTGAACACACGATAGATAGATTAAAATCTCTGGATACAAGCGAAAACAGCAGGACTTTGTATGTTAACTTGGAAAGCCTTAGAACAGAACCGAATTCATTAATCCGGCTGCGAAAAGCTATACAGGAAAAAAAGGCAGTACGCTTTGATTATGTCAGTAATAAAAATGAATTTACATCACGTGAAGCAGAACCTATCCACCTTCATTATAAGTTTCGTAATTGGTATGTATATGGCTTCTGCAGAGAACGTCAAGATGATAGAGAATTTAGAGTATCACGTATGATGAATATAACGCTTACTCAAGAAGAGTTTTTGCGCAGTCACAAAGTGAAAGATGAACCATCTTATTCAGAATCCGACCTGGGAGGATTTGCGGATGTAGTCATTTGGGTTAATCCTAATTCCATAGCTAAAGTATTAGATCAATTTCAGAACGCTTCAAAAGTCATGAACAGAGATGGAAGTATGACGTTTACAATCTCTGTGTATCGGCCTCAGCATGCCGGATGGCTTAAATCAATTCTTTTGAGCTTTGGCAGTGGCGCTAAAATTATAAAACCGGTGGAACTGCAATCAATTTTAATGGATGAAGCCGAAAAAATAATGAAAATTTATAAAGATGTATGACAATGTGCTGTCATATATCTTTTTTTATAATCACAAGTATCAACTTTAAAGGAGAGATGTTAAATGAACCATGCGAAAAACATGTATCAGTACCATGTTTGGGCGAATAAAGCGTTAGTAGAAAGAATAAAGGAATTACCAAGTAATGTCCTTTATGAAGAGGTTCACAGTTTTATCCTACAATTGCTCAAACGTTCAGTCACATCTGCGCGGTGGATGTTATGTGGCTGCAAATACTTAAAGGAATAGACATGCAGGAAGCATTGGAAGGTTCTATGGCTTATGCGGAAAGGGCTCATTTATATTCTGCAGATGAATTTGCGGCGTCTTATGAAGAACTGGCTTCACAGTTTGAAGAATGGATGAATAGCCAAACAGATGTAGAACAAAAAATGAACTTAAATAACCCTTGGTTAGGTTACAGAGAAACTGCTTACTCAGAAATTTTATTCCATGTTGCCAATCACGGAACTTATCATCAGGGCAGCATAACAACTATGTTAAGACAGCAGGGCTACGCTTCGGCAATGAATGACCTTGCATTATATTGGTATCAGGATTAGTTCAGAGAGTACTTGCAAAATGCATAACCGCCGAATGATCTGTAGAGCTTCTTTTCTGAACTAAATGACAAAGTCTCATTCAGTCTGGGTGGGGCGCCGAGCAAGAATCGAGATCAAAGGCTGCCGTATCATTCCCGGCAGCCTTAATGATTAGGAAGTAAAATCGATAACCATGCGGCCGGTCACTTTACCTTGCTCCATTTCTTCAAAAATATCATTCACATCTTCAATCGGGCGTTTTGTCACTTTAGGTACAACTTTACCGTCTGCAGCAAATTGAAAAGCTTCCTTCAGGTCTTCTCTGGTACCTACTAATGAACCTACAACCTGAATTCCATCTAACACGAGACGGGGAATATCTAAATCCATTTTGTCCACCGGTAAACCGACAGCGACTACGCGGGCTCCTGCTTTTACAACATCAATCGCTTGATTGAAAGGGGTTTTAGAGACAGCCGTGATGACCACAGCATCAAGCCCTAAATCGTTAGTCACTTCTTTTGCTTTAGCGACGGGGTCTTCGTTTAAACTGTTTACAACCGCGTCAGCGCCTAAGCTCTTAGCAAAATTCAATTTTTCGTCGCTAATGTCGAACGCAATCACTTTAGCGTTAAAGACATTTTTTGCATATTGAACAGCCAAGTTGCCTAAACCGCCGACTCCAAATACACCGATCCATTGACCTGGCTTAATTTCACTGACTTTAACGGCTTTATAAGTTGTTACACCTGCACAAGTAATGCTGCTTGCTGCTGCAGGATCTAAATTTTCCGGCACCTTTATTGCATAATCAACCGCTACGATTGCTTCTTCAGCCATTGCGCCGTCAACTGTATAGCCGGCATTTTTTACATCGCGGCACAAGGTTTCACGGCCAGTTAGGCAATATTCACAGCAGCCGCAGCTTTCAAACATCCAGGCAATAGAGACGCGGTCGCCCTTTTTCAAACTTGTTACACCTTCACCGATCTCAGTTACAATGCCTATTCCCTCATGACCTAGAGTGACGCCAGTAACATCCCCGAAATCAGCATTTTTAACATGCAAGTCAGTATGACATACACCACAGTATTCCATCTTAACTTTGGCTTCACCATGTCGTAAAGGACGTAATTCTTTTTGTACGATCGCTATACTTTTGTCTTTTGTTGCTACTACTGCTTTCAAATCATGCACCCCTTTCGAACATTAGCAGAAAATTTTTACTTATCTTACAATTTAGCACACTGCTCTCCTTTTGAAAACCCTTACATTTTTTTGCGGACAAGTGTCTCTACAAAAGTTGAGGGAGCTATGCAGGGGGATTCTATGGATCATGTGTCATCTCCAAATGCACAGAATTTATATATATACATAAATAGATACGTTTTCAAAGGAGGCTTTTTTTGAGCGATAAAAAGCTGACGGAAGATAAATTTGACAATCACCGGCTCACTAAGTTTTTGCCCTTTATCAGCCCTAACCCTGTTACATCATGTAATCCGGTTCAAAGATACCTTAAAATCGATAAAACCTCGTTCATAAGTCCGTTTTCCAGCGTGAAAGGAGACGTGAGAATAAAGGACAATGTTAAGTAGCGCCACATGCTGCTATTCGTGCAGATGAAGGAACACACATACAAATCTTCAAGACGGAGTCATTTTACATGGTTTGTTAAAACAATTTGTTTCAGTCAAAGATAAGGCATATTCCATTTATATCGGAAACAATGTAAGTGTCGGGCATGACGCTCTCATTCATGGCCCTTGTTATCTTGGAAATCACACGTTCATCGGTTTTAAGGCAATCGTGTACAATGCAATTATAGGAAAAGGATCATTTGTTTCATACAATGCTGTTATCACAAATGGTGTACGGATTGCACCGAATCGGTTCGTTCCTCCCGGTGCCGACATAGATACACAAGAAAAAGCTGACAGACTCAGAAGAGTGACAGAAGAGGAACGTGAATTTGCACGGGAAGTGCAGCGCGTAAATCAAGAATTTCCCGCTTCTTATAAAGCGTTATTAAGCTAACGAAAAGCAAAATGCGAATATCCTGAATTAAATTGATGCATGAGAATTGGCGCTCCACGATGCAAGGTCAGATAAGTTTTGAGAGTCAGATTTCGGTCAGGGATTCGCAAAGGGAAGAGTTAAAAGCTGTTCATCGGATATTTGTGGGGAAGCTGCAAGAAGGGTCGAAGGTGAGCAGGGCGGCGGATTAAAACTGACCTTCCCTCAAATTTTATCCTAATAGGTTTGATAGGAGGATACAATCATAAAAATAAAATGATGCTTCGCGAATGAGCCTAAAAGCGGCTCTTTTATAATCCGTCTTTAACGCTTTAACGTAGAAGTTCAGCACTCATGGTTCTGCTGGATAAGACAACTTTTCTTATACAATTAGCATAGTGAAGTTACTTATTTTTACATAACTGTTGGAAATGGTCTTTCCATCTGAGATAATAAAATTCATCTTGATTGATACATGGGGGAGTAAGGATGGGCTGTTTTTATCAAGCGGCACGCAAACCATTTTACAAACAAATTCCTCAAGCGGTTTTTATAACCGAAGAAATTAGTGCTTTGGATAAACGCTGTAAGAAGGACTCTCTGTTTAAATAAACGAGGTGAAAATCAATGGATGGAATAGAATTTTTAGAATCTGTGTCACGACTCGGACAACTCATTTTGGTGTTTTCCAGCTACGCCGTTTATTGGAAATTAGGGAAAACAAAAAGGGAACGAAGACTTACAAAATTCGAAGCTTTGCTTAGGTTCTTTGTAATGTTTGGTCTATGTGCATGGGGGCTGTCGTTTCTTGCTTTGAATTTGTGGTCGTAATCTTTCTGCCGATATTTGAGCTTAAACTGCAGAGAATTACACTGGCAGGAGATGATTTTACCCTTAGTGAAAAGAATTTCACGGGTAATCATTTGAACTTGAGCGCGGCTGATAAGGTGAATGGTGATGCAAACAGAAATCATTACTTATTGATCACAAAAGGAGCCGGCTGCGGAGACGTGTGGATTAAAGGCTTTTACGGATTCGAACACGATGAGCCGGATGCAGATTGGTGAGCGATACACAGTCAAGGTATTTCCTTGACCTTTTTTATGGGTATACTGATAATTAAAAGTAATCATAGTAAACTAAAGTTACAATAAAAGTAACGAAATACAAATTTTAAGGAGTTGCATAAAATCATTCTTTTAAAGAGAAGGGGATTAGGTTGGATCAGTTAATAAATCCTACGAAACATTCTTTTTATTTTAGGCTAAGTAAATATGACTGTTATAAAGTTAGAACAGGAAAGTGCTCCTTAGATTTAACTGATAAGGAATTTAATGCTTTAGAAGGCGAAGATCATGAATATGCACTAAAATGCAGAGATTGGCTGCGCACTACATAAAACCAGACTGCATAAAAAACATTCAGGAATATATGCAAGCGTAAATGCTTGCGGTCATATTTCGTTTAGTAATGGTCAGCACAGGATGTGTATTTGTAAAAGGTCAGGTGTCGATAAATTACTTATTCATTTATCAAACAACGGAGATTATATATGTCATATATGTCAGGACAAAAACAAAAAATTAACAGTTAAAGAAAAACTGAAGCAAAGGTTTTTTAAAAAGGATTCGAATAAACTTGCAAGAGAAAATGATTTTATTGATGATGAGTTTTTTGATTAAACCAATCTTTTATTTCAAATGGAGGGGTACATTTGGGTATACTCAACTTTTTCAAGAACAAAGTTAAAAATGAACAAAATGAGAATAAAAATAATAATATTAACACTGTTGGCGTTAATAACGAAACAGAGATGGTATCGAAAAAAGAAAATTTCCCAATCTTGATTCAAGAGACAGGCTTCTCAAGGAAATATGAAGAAAAGTCTGCATTTTTCGAGTATATAGACTTTAAGGTTGCAGGAACATCACACTATCAAAAAGATATTAAGAAAGCCATCAAGACTGAGGATGAAGATAGCTTTTTCTTCGATGAAAAATATGATGGTATGACAAATAAAGAGATTCTAGAATCAACTTTTGATGAGCCGATATTTATTTATCATAATTCCCTTTTCTCAAATTGTGAATTGCGGTTAGAAGAGAACAACAAGTACGATCCGGAAGCTATAGCTGTCTATGTAAATGATTGCAAAGTAGGACATGTTCCTCGAAAGAATTTTCAAGAAGGCAAGAAATACATTTACGATCACTTAAAGAGTGGTATAAGGCACCCGATATCAGCAAGTTTGTATGGAGGGAAATATAAAGTTAACCGCGATGATACAAAGATTGAAACAGGAGAAACAGATTATAAAATTGAATGTCAAATAGTGATTAAAACAGACAAATAGACAATAAAACTACGATATTGTAAGTGCGAAGTAAATGAACGGGGCGGTGACTTGAAGCTGAATTCAACAAGATTAAAGAGCTATACCTACACATTGGTTTTTTCAAGTTTGTCGTATGGTTTGATCTTCGGGCTATATATGTTTGTATACTCGGGTTTTGTGCCATTTGCATTGGTTACTGTGGTTATCATTGCTTTTTACGCATTTATTACTTACTTTTTGTTTGCTGTTCCTGTGCAACTATGGCTAAGAAAGAAGCCTAAAAAGTTTAGCTTGGTTCATCTTTTCATTTATACAGCAGTCGCTTTTTTAGCTGTGTTCTTGTTCTGGCACATAGATAATCCGTCAATTGATTTCACAGTTTTCAGAATGCCCATTTATTACATAATGAGCATTGTTGCTGCGTTCATATATTGGTTCTGGGACTCTATATTTCTGAGAAATTACAATACTCCCCAGAAGTAAAGCTGATGTTCTAAAAAAGACCGACTAGCGCCATGCCCAGTCTGCATTGTTCAAATTGAAATTCATGTGATGAATCCAGAAAGCGGGTGAGGAAAAATGGAATACATTGAGTTGACTAGGGACAATATTGATGACAATCATATTTGCTGAGCGTGTTTTATAATGGGACATTTCTCACTCATGAGATGATGAGCGTGAATAAGTTTGAAAAAATACTCAATAAGCTTTTAATGGCTTAACTTTGTTTTAATTACTATTCCTCGTTTCTATATTCGATACTGAGGGTTTTTCACGAAAATTGTTCAGTACTTTACATCGCGGGCGGCAAATGAATGATTATTGTTTTTGACAAAGATGATAACGTCCATCATTATAGTAAAAATAGATTGAGATAAGTTCTTCAACAAACGAATAAGATCTGTTGAAGAAGTTCTTTTCAAAGATCGATAACAATGAAACAGGAGACTGCAAATGCAAAAAATTGAAACCCTTCGCTTAATTTTAAGAAATTTTACCGAGAGAGATGCGCAAGGTCTGTTGGAATATTCTGCACATCCGAGAGTGAATTGCTTTCTTGATGACAGAATGTCTACGTTAGAAGAAGCTGCCGTAAACGTTCAAAAAAGAAGCCGAGATGACTCTTATATTGCAGTTTGTTTAAAAGACAGTAATGATCTAGTCGGAGAACTATTTTATTTAAAAGAAGAGCCAGATACCTATTCTGTTTGTTGGAATTTCAATGCCCGTTTTGAAGGGAAGGGATACGCAAGTGAAAGTGCGAAGGCTTTCTTTGAGTATCTCTTTATGCATATGTTGAAGATGATAACTGCAGGTCACAAAAATTATGTGAAAGATTAGGAATGCGTAAAGAAGGTTATTTTCTTGAATTTATTTCATTTACTGCACACGAGGATGGAACACCTAAATATGAAAACACTTACCAATACGCATTGCTAAAGAAAGAATGGTTAAAACAAAAACATAGTTAATAGAATTTGTGGGGAAATAATCTCCCCTTTGTCGAAAAAACCTTGCTGAAAGCAGGTTTTTTTGTATTTAAGTTAAATACTTCATTAGGTTACCGATCATACCAATGGATTATGGAATTGAAAAAAGTACTTAGATTAGTAACGATCAAAAAGATTAAGCTTGAAGGTTGGGAAAATCATGAAATTCATTATAGCAACGTTGTAAAATTGGAGAGAGGATGAATGTGATGGACATTTTGCAGTTTAGCGACAGAAGGAGCGGGAAGTAATCGAATCAGCAATGTTCAATTCATTTTGATGAATTTAAAGATGCGCTCGAGAATGGAAAAATGGTTGCGAAAGATAATATGCTTTTGAGAAATCAAGCAATTAACGCTTATAAAACATCTATTTAATTTTAAATCGGCGTTTCAGGTGAACTTTATATGATTTCTGTTTTCGTAAACATATTTAAAAACGAAATAAGAATTAAAATATGCAGACAAAGCAGCGAAGCATAACGCATAAAAGGTGTTATCAGATGTATGACCGTGCCTAAAAATAAAACTTATGAAGAAAGGAACTCTAACGTGAAATCAAATTTAGTTTCGTTTCTATTAGCATTGTCAGGATTTATATTCAGTATTTATATGCAGTCAATGGCTTACTGGAGCAATGACTCTATGCTGTGGTATTGGGTCGGTGCGGTTTTGTCGTATCTATTTGCTGCAGGATCAATGGGTACTCTGATTCTTAACAAAAACAAAGACTCAATTCTAACAATAAGTTGTCTCATTTTAATGATTGTAACCGTTATGCTTATTTTCGTCACAACTTTTTGGACGACTTTTATCATTATTGCATGGCAGTCTGGGATGTGAAGCTAAGGGGAATATGATCTTCTTAGTATTTTTTTTATTCCTGGGATTAGAATCCCTTTTTATTATTCTTTCAAATTAAATGTAACAATTCTAATATTCATACGTTCTAAATGATAAAGGCGGGATGTCATGAAAAAACGTAAAGTCATTAAAACATTGCTGGTTATTATCACTGTTCTCATAATAGCAGCCGGATTTGCACTGTTTTCTTTAATTTCAGGAGAAAAAGTTAAATATATCGGCTATAGCCAAAGCAAGACGTGGGAAGCGTCAATCGAAAAATCAGGCAAGACCTCTATCGGCCCTAACTATTTCTTGAATTTGTATTACAGAGGTAATAAAGTGAATGAAAAGAACACGGTGATTAAGAGATTAACATTATTTGTTGACGGCCGGAAATATGGTGAAGATAAAGACTATCATCTTTCAGAATACACCGGAGAGAAATTAGAAGGCGGCGGAACGGGAGAAGACCATATTCAGACGTTTGAATATATGCCGGAACATGAAGTAATCGGTCATGAAATCACTGTTGAAGCAGCATGGAAAACCGATCATGAGTCCTATTCAGAAAAATTCAATCTGAAAAGAACGCATTGGTATGACTGAAAGAATAAAAAGAGGGCGGTATAACCCTCTTTTTGACGCAGAGCCTTTATTTTTGTCTGTTTTTTCCTCGATGTGCTGAAGTCGATAAAAGAGGGATTGGAGCCGATAAAATTACTTACTAAGACATACATAAAGAAACCATTAACAGCTCCCTGCCGGCATCCGTAAAAAAGAATGGATAATGAGATAAGCAATACAGCCGTAAGCAAGTCTGCAGCCAGACCTATTTTACGGTGAGACTGAAAATATGCTCTTAATCTTCTGATGTTGTTCAAAGCTGACACCTCTTGATGCTTATGATAAGAAAATAAACCCATTGAAATATATGTAACATCAATGAATAAGGTTGGAAACGGAGGGGTTCAAAGTTGGGGCGATCTTATGTAAAAGAAAGGATCAGGATGAATGTGACCAGCATCCACCCTGATCAATGGGGTTCACAGTGTTCTATTTCATTGTATTCCAATCGGAATAATATTACAAGGGTGAAAAAGAAATAAGCGGAATGTTTTCGGCT
Source organism: Bacillus sp. EB106-06-01-XG163 (assembly GCF_058791615.1). Lineage (NCBI taxonomy): Bacteria > Bacillati > Bacillota > Bacilli > Caryophanales > Bacillaceae > Bacillus > Bacillus sp. EB106-06-01-XG163. The sequence continues at coordinate 114,878 of NZ_JBYTDS010000001.1, read as the reverse complement.
TCTTCTGCTTCTGGAGCGGGAAAAGGAAAGTGAGATGTTTGAATGAAAATAAATGATTATCTGAAGGAAAGGTTTCCGACTTTAAAATTAGTGCCCGGCATTTATCATCAATGGGACGTGGGAATTCATTTTTCTCTCGGCGGCAATATGTATCAATTTAATGAAAGCGGTGCTTTGAATCTTGAGTATTTTCAGCTGGTTCATCATCAAACCGCCGCACTTTTCAATGAGCTGTTTGAACATAGCGATGACTTGTTTCTTGTTGCCAACGTGTATAAGCACAAATCTCAAGGTAATCATGCGAGAAAATTAAAGGTTTATCAGCCGTTTCTGAAGTGTAAGGATGACTTATATCGGATTCAAGTGAAGACCTGTCCATGCCCGGTCGAAGAAGAATATGAAATGCAGCAGTTTTCTTTATTATGTAAACGGAAAGATCTGCGTATCCCCCAATTACTTAAGGCAGCCGTCCACGAAGATTTTCCGCTGAAGCCAAGGTTCGGGGGCTGTTCCGTTGGGTATCCCGATGTTTTCTTTGTGAATATGACAAAAGATATTATTTTCTTTCTGTATGATGACAGAGGGTGTGAAGTCATTGCTCTTGATGCCGGAAGAATACGAAAGCTTTATGATCAATATCACGATTGGATTGAATTGGACTGAAAATGAACACATGAATTCGAATCCGCTTGTGCCGGCTTTGTTCTTGCCTAGTCCGGCTGCATGAGTATAATGGGCAGAATTGAAGGACGCCTGAAACTTTTTTTTCTCTCATACCGACCTTCTGCATGTTAAGCTTCTGTATTTATTTTGAACGAATTCCTATTTGTAAAACGGCTGAATAGAATAACATAAAAGCTTTTTTACACAGTGCAGGAGGAGAGAAATGTGAGGGCTGAACACCGTGATTGTATGGAAATTGGAATTTATTCATTTGCAGAATTATATCCCGATCCTCTGACAGGGAAAACAGTCAGCGCAAAGCAGCGGATAGATGAATTGATGAAGCTGGCGAAACTGGCTGACGACGCAGGGCTTGATGTATTCGGTGTAGGCGAGCATCATCGTCTTGATTATGCGGTATCTTCGCCGCCGGCCATCTTATCAGCGATTTCACAGATCACTGAAAATATTAAGCTGACCAGTGCCACGACTGTATTATCCACCGCAGATCCCGTCCGTTTATTTGAGGATTTTGCAACGCTTGATCTGATTTCAGACGGCCGGGCGGAAATCATTGCGGGACGGGGCGCATTTTTAGACTCGTTTCCTCTTTTCGGTTATGACGTAGGCCATTATAAAGAACTGTTTGAAGAACACATTGACCTTTTTTTAAAATTAAATTCAGGGGAAGAATCGGTTACCTGGAAAGGACGTTACCGGCCGCCGCTGCGCGAGGCAGAAATTTCTCCTCGGCCTTTTCGCGGAAGCATTCCGCTATGGTTAGGTGTTTCGGGGACTCCGGAAAGCGCAGAACGGGCCGGGCGTGCAGGTGCGGGGTTGGCATTAGCTGTACTGAGCGGTGATCCGATGTCATCTAAGCCGCTTGTTGACAAATACCGGAAAGCGGCTTCTAAAGCCGGTCATCCTCCGGAAAATGTGAAGGTTGCCGTAACCGGACATATGTTCATTTCAAAAACGAATGAACAGGCAATACAAGAATTTTATCCGTATCATTCAAATTACTGGTCTCACGTTCATTCATATCACGGGATCGATGAGCCTTTAACGAAGGAAGATTTTGAGCGGGCGTCCGGAAAAGAAACAGCTTTATTTGTGGGAAGCTCACAGCAGATCATTGAAAAAATCATGCATCAATACGAGTTATTCGGACATCAGCGATTTCTCGCGCAAATCGATATAGGAGGTATGCCGTTTAAAAAAGCCGCGGAAAACATCGAACGATTAGCAGCGGAAGTAGCACCGGTTATCCGAAAAGAAACCGGCAAATCCAGCGAATGAAGTTCTGAGCAAAAGGGGCGGCCGGTCAATCGCGGATTCGACAACAGAATCGGCCCGGCTTTTTCTTTATGATTATAAAAAACAAAGGGAAAAGCGCCAACCTCATTGCTTTTTCCTATCAAGAAAAGGAAGGTCATTTCATCCTCCATCGTGAAGTGTATATACCGAAAGGTTTTTATTAACAAAAGAGGGAGGATGATGCAGTAATGAAGGGTTTAGTCAAAGCTGCAGTTTTAACTGTTACTCTTGGTATTGGAGGCGCTTTTTATTCAAGTGATGCATCTGCGCACGGGTATATAAAAGAGCCCGTCAGCAGAGCGTACATGGGAGCATTAGAGAAACAAACATTGGGCTGGACGGCCGCTGCGCAGAAATATGGCTCCGTCATTGATAATCCTCAGTCTGTAGAAGGGCCGAAAGGATTTCCGGCTGCAGGTCCGCCGGATGGAAGAATCGCGTCTGCAAATGGGGGATCGGGACAAATTGACTTCGGTTTAGACAAGCAGACTGCAGATTATTGGGTAAAACAAAACATCCGCGGCGGTTTTAACACCTTTACTTGGTACTACACGGCCCCTCATGCGACATCAAAGTGGCACTATTATATCACCAAGAAAAACTGGAATCCGAATAAACCTTTGTCAAGAGATGAATTCGAATTAATCGGAACGGTAAACCACGACGGTTCCAAGGCAGATACGAATCTGACTCATAAGATTTTTGTGCCGACTGATCGAAGCGGGTATCATGTCATTTTAGGGGTATGGGACGTTGCGGATACTTCCAATGCCTTCTATAACGTCATCGATGTAAATCTTACACAATAATCTATGAATTATTGATCGGCTGCATGTTGATACATCGGCCGATCTTTTTAGTTTTAATGTGTGAATGAAAAGGGGAAAAACAGCAGAGCGCCATAAACATTTCATTTATGGCGCCGTACGATCATGGAGGTGCTGCTGACATGGATGCGGAGGTAAGAGGATTCTTAATAACCGCCGAGGAAAGAAGCCCCAACGATGATTAATAAAATGAATAGCACCACGATTAACGCAAAGGAGCTACCATAACCACCTGAGAATCCCATATAATCTCACCTCCTAAAGAGGATTAATACATATTATGCCGAAATGATAAGTTTGATAGGGATGCTAGTTTACTTTTTGAAAAAAAGTTTTTTTAGTCTGCATATATTTTCTTCTCACATTTCTTTTAAAGGGGGACCGTAAATGCTTCCTGTAATAGAAACGGACAGACTTATTCTTAGAGAAGTTGAAAAGAAAGATGCAAAGCAAATATTTGCTTGTTTTTCAAATGCAAATGTAACACGCTATTATGGTTTGGAACCTTTTGATTCAATGGAACAGGCTGAAAAAATGATTGGCTGGTTTAAAGATCAATATCATGATAAAAAGGGAATGCGATGGGGAATCGAGAGAAAAGATGCGAAGGGAATAATCGGAACTATTGGTTTTAACTCTTGGGTGCCCAAGCATAAGCGGGCGGAGGTCGGTTATGAGATTCATCCGAATTATTGGAGGAATGGCTATGCTTTTGAAGCGTTGGAGAATGTTCTTTCTTTTGGGTTTGAAAAGCTTGGGCTGCATCGTATAGGCGCTGTTGTTTTCATTGAGAATGCAGCGTCTCATCAATTACTGATAAAGGCGGGGTTTCAATCTGAAGGAATTTTGAGAAGATATATGTATCAAAACGGACTGCCCCATGATACACGTGTATATTCTATACTGAATGAGATCGTTAACGAATAAATTGAAAATTCGTCGTTTTGTCAGGTGTTCTGTGGTATAAAAAGCCGGTGAAGACTTATTGCAGAACCTTAAAATTGATTCGAAGCCATAAAGCATTTTTTTGCTGTGCTTTCTGCAGACGGAGTTTGATTGTAAGAAACGATTCCGATAATCACTAACAAGATGATGAACACCAATATGCTCCACAACACTATTTTTAAAGACTTTGACATAGTATACCCTCACTTTGAAAGACTTTACCGGGGCTGCGATCGGAGCCCGCGCTTCAAGTATAGTCGTTATAACGGTGAAAAATGTGCAGTCCAGTTAAAAAAACTTGCGGGCGCTGCCGCAAGTTTTCTCCGTATTAAGGTCTGTGGAATTCAATATGCTGATTATCACGATCGAACCACCCTCTGAATGCCCAATTGATCCAGCCCCCGTCTCCTTTGTTATCGAAGGACCCGTCTTCGAAGACCCAGATTCCGTAAGTAATACCGTCATAAACGGCTGATCCGTAAAACTGAACGCCGTTAAAGCGGTCTTCATATTCTTGATTTAAATTGAACACCATGACGTTGTACTTCTGTCCTGATGCGTAAAATGTTGTTTCCATGACATTTTTTACCCAGCCGGTTCGGTTTTGATCTGACTTAACCGCTTCAGCAATGCGATCTGAAATTCCGAGAACATCTACGTTTACGTTTAGCCCGGTATCAACACCTGCTGCTTTTACGTTTTGGTCTGCTGTTTTGGATAATTTACTTTCTAACGGATTTGCAACGGGTGAAACGTGAGGCGCGTTTGCGTGTTCAGATTGACTGGCTGCTGAGGCACTGGCTGTGAAAGGAATTGTTAGAGATAAAGCTAAGCATGATCCGACTATCGTTCTGGCGATTTTCATGGCTATGACCTCCTGAGGAAATTTTTAAAAATTGTTGCAAATTCATGGTATCGCAGAAAAATTGACCAAGCAAAGAGTAGATTTTCTCAAAAGTCATGTCATTCTATTTGTGTTGTTTTCTGTAAATGAAATACTTTTAATTAGGCGAAAAGGGAAGAAAATAATAGAGTCTTTTTATGTATTGTGATAGGATGACCGGATTTTGGGTGAAAATAGCCCGGAGAAACGCCATAATAAGAAAAACACCCGGAGTTTACCGGGTGTAAAAAGTGTTGATATGTCAAGTTAGCAGCATTTTTTACATTTTTTGCATTTTCTTTTATAAACAACGATGTAATCATAATCAAGATGCTTTTTATCTTGTTTCTTCTTTTTTTGTTTAGGCTGCTTTGGGTGGTGATCATAATGTCCGTTCATATCCATGTCCATATCCATGTCCATATCCATGTCCATATCCATGTCCATATCCATACCCATATCCATACTCATATTCCTCCTTTTTTCATCTGACGGTAGTATTCTATGACAGAAAGCATGGATGGCTTGGACAAATGAAACGGTATGCTGAAAAAGAGGCATCTCATTCGGTATAAAAAACAGGATCATACCCGCCCGATAGAAAAGAGAGGAGATGATCCTGATATTGAGACCCTATTTGATAACCGCAATTGCAATGCCGTACCCTTTTTCAGAACTGTATAAGGCCGTCAGTTTCAATACCTTCCAGCCTTCCGCGGCTTTAGTCCCGATTCCGTTATGGGCCGTGATATAATCTCCCGGGCTGACCGTACCGTCGACCCGTACGTAATGCCGGCCGTTGAGTCCGACAATGTGCCATTCGTCTCTGGCCGCTCGTGCTTCATAGTCAGCTTCAAGAGCCGGACTGCAGTCTGGGTTTTGTTTCGGCACGCGTACCGTTTCTCCTGTTTCCTCGTCAGTCACATTTTCGTATATGAAACCGCCGAACTCGTTTGTCAAAAAGCGGCTTTGCCATCCGAAGCTTGCGGCTCCTGAGATAAAAGCGGCTGTTTCTGAAATGACGCCGAGCATGTAATCTCCGACGTGAGCCGATTCAATTTTTTCGCCTTTCACTGTGACGATTGTCCCGGCGGGAATTGTCTGGCCGGTTACACTTTCAAAGTATTCTCCGTACCCTGACAGGGAAGAGGTGACAGCTCCGGCGAACGTACCGTGGCCGCCCGCTGAATCCAATTTCCATTTGATGGACTGATGCCCTCCGGCAACCGTGTATGGTTCTTCCAATGTAATGCTTTCTGATGACAGAATCGTTCTGGAGACTTTGCTGCCCGTAATATGGGCATTGTTTGAAGCGGCGATAAATGCCCTTGAACCTTCAGAACTTGAACCTCCGGAAGAGCTGATGATCGCATTTCTGTCACCTCTGGCCGTAATATCGCCTGTTCCCGCAATAACGGCGCTTGTCGGGTTGAATGCAAAACCGGAGCTGGTCGCGAGCTGTGCGCCTCCCTTTAAATTGACGGGGATCTGCTCATAAGTCTGTCCTTTTATAGATGCGGCCGCGCTGTAACCTTCCGCTTGCACCCCGAGAATGACGGCCTGACTGTTAGGGGACGTAATTCCGACGGAACCGCCGTCTCCGATCATCGTACCGTTCATAATATTTACGTTATATTGGCCTCCGCCGATTGAGATGCCTTTAGGAGATGACTTGTATATATCAAAATTTAAAATTTTAACATAATCGGTTTTATTTGATCCGCCGGATATATTGATGTCAACACCTGCTTGTGTAAAGCCGCGTATTTTAATGCCGTTGATCGTGATATTTTGACTGCGGTATTGAAGAGCCACTACTGGATTCCCGCCATAGTCGTATGAGGGATCACCAATAGCTGTGAATCCGTTTACATTAACGTTTTTATAGGCAGAGATGACCAGCGCCCTCGGGGTCACACCGTCATAGAGAGCATTGAATACCGGTTCAATCGCGGTGCAATCGGTTAAAGTAACATCATAAGCCGTCGTGCTTTCGGGGTCTGAGGCCTGATGATGGCCGATATGACGAATATCAAATGAACGTACATCACGATACGAAACATGACCGATAATATGAACATTTTGAGAAGCCGGCCACAGGCTGTGCGCCTTTACCTCAATCCCGCGGATATTTCCGCTCGTATAGTTATTTAAAAGCCATACATGTTTAGAGCCGTCGTCAATTTCAATGCCGTTCGAGTTTGCGCTGCCCTCAGCATGCTCTGTGCCGCGGGGGTTTCCGGAATGGCAGTTGGAAATGAAAATATACTCGCTGTAATGGGTGGTAATGCCGTCGTCTCCGGCGCCGTATGCCACACAGTTATCAATCCATATATATCGGCAGCCGTCTTTCGTCCATTCTGTTTCAGGCAAATGATCGTAAGTCGGAGATGTAATATCAATACCATGGAGACCCGCGTTAACCGTTTCAACATTCTTAATCCAGCCGTATTGCACATTAGCAAACGTTAAACAGCTGGAAAACTGTCCTCCGGGGTTCCTGACGCCGCATTGACGATCAGGATTCCAGTCTAAAGTCATGTTCTGGACAAAAATATTACGGTTTCCATTTTCGTAATCATCGTTAGTAATGACCCATTCGTATGCGGGAGTGTCCTCATGAAGCTTAAGCACGGTAATCCCTTGTCCCTCACCGGAAATGGTAGTCCATGAGGGGAGTTTTATCCCTTGAACCAAAAATTCTCCTGCGGGAACATTTACTTTGACCCGGCCGTTCCCGATCGCTCTCCGAAAAGCTTCTGTATTGTCCCGGCCGTCAGGGACCGCTCCGTAGTCCTCCACATTCACTTCCCGGGTGATTTTATTCATAAGCATTTCGTATTCGGTATCAAGCCGTTCTTTTAAAAGTGAGGTGACCATTCCTTCCGCCGTCACCCGGGCATCTGCGATCTCAAGATTATCATCCGTTGCGGAATGCTTAATAAAATTCTGCATCCTTGCTTTGAGATGCTCCAATTCAGAGGGCTGTGCAGGGCGAGACTGCAATGGGGCGTTTAAAGACGGATCAGGAAAGTTTTTAAATTGAACCATTCTAAAGACACCTCTTTCTTTTGATATAAGCGCCTGAGGCAGGGGACAGAAAAGAGTCGTGCGCCCTTTAAGCGCTTATTCTTCAAATTCTTTATTCAGAACGAAATTCCTTTTGAAACCAAGGTGAAATTTTAAAAAAGCTCTGTTGAAAGAACGGATATAAAGCTTTGTATTATTGTAATTGAAGCTGTCATGTGAAAATGGAGGAAAAACTGATAGGAGGGGCCCTCATTTTAGGTTTATTCTCATTGGCTTCGCAGTGCTTCCTCTTCGGCTGCATATACACCAAAATCAACATTTTTATCAGTTAAATGGTATAATGGGGCACGGATTGGTCATCAATACGACTGAAATAGGGAAGCAAAAGGAGCAGCGAAAATGACTTTACAAATCAAAATTAAATATTCAGATGATACGCAAACGAGAATCAGTAAAATTGAACAGGGCGATTGGATTGATTTGCGGGCAGCTGAAGATATAACAATCAAAAAAGGTGAATTCAAACTTATCCCGCTTGGAGTTGCGATGGAACTGCCGGAAGGATATGAGGCCCATGTCGTTCCGCGTTCAAGTACATATAAGCATTTCGGTATCATTCAGACAAATTCAATGGGAGTCATTGATGAATCTTATAAAGGCGACAATGACTTCTGGTTTTTTCCTGCATTCGCGCTTCGGGATACCGACATTTCCAAGGGGGAGCGGATCTGCCAATTCAGAATCATGAAGAAAATGCCTGAAGTGGAGCTGATCGAAGTAGACAAGCTCGGGAACAATGACCGCGGCGGACTGGGATCAACAGGTACGAAATAAAACGAAAAAAGACTGCTTAACAGCAGTCTTTTTTTTATGGAAACAGCAGTTACATTCAATTTGTTTCGGGGATTCTTGAATTGGGAAATCATACGTCACGTTCGAATTTGACTTCGAAATAACCGGCCGCTCCGTAACCGTCTATGCCGGAGCAAATATTTGAGCCGGACGCCAGCCCAGCTCAGCATATTGATAAAATGATTTCCCTGCAGTCCTCACTCTCCTCCAAAACTGGAGAAGGGTTTCATTTTTATCATTTAAGCCTTCCGTCTCTTTGAACAGAAAGACTTTTTTAGGTTAAAGGATAGAAGTTGTTTTGATGTTTTTATTCTTCAAGATGAACGGAGGTTTTGTCCAACGTATATAATATTGTGACAAAAGTGTAAACAAAAGAAAGGATGATGTTATGGCAAAAAGGGTTAGAAGAATAGACCGTAAAGCAGCTGGCAAAGAGGCAGAGCAGAAGAAACCGTCCAAAGTCACCCTGTTCTGCCGTTCGCTTCAAAGGCTGAAGCATTTGTATTGTAACATAAACATACAAATGCCATCAATAACCAAAAAAGGAATTTTAGTTTTAATTTTACCGTTTTTGCTTCTGCCGTTCTTTCGGGCTGATGCCGCTTCAGATATTTACGGCAGTTTCGAGGAATTAAAGCTGAATGAAGATCCTTCCGATTTTTCCATTTCAACGCGAGAGCATGACCCTTCTGTCCTCATATTAGCTATACACGGCGGAGGCATAGAGCCGGGGACCAGTGAGTTAGCCAGAGAAATTGCCGAAAACCGGAGTTTATATTTATTTGAAGGGTTAAAATCAGCCGGTAATGCGGCTCTGCATTTGACAAGTTCGCATTTCGATGAACCTAAGGCCGTGCAAATGGTGAAAGAGCACTCTCATGTCATTTCATTGCACGGTTACGGCAGTGACGATAAAAAGATAAAAATCGGCGGTACAGACAGAGAACGGGCCGAACTTTTGACCGATGTGCTGAAACGGCACGGGTATCCTGCCGTTCTTCTTGGCATAAATGATAAATATGCAGGCGTCAGTCCGAACAACCTTGCCAATCAATCTTCATCCGGATTGAGTATTCAAATCGAAATGAGCACCGGCTTCAGAAAATCACTATTTGACACTTTTACGCTGAAAAGCAGAGCATCCACACAAAACGGGACCTTTTACCAATTCACAAAAACGATTTCTGATTTTATCAGTGACAAATATTAATAAGCACGCCTATTTTGTCGGCGGGGCTTTTTCTTTTGAAATTTATGAAACTTTAAGTTCTTAAGATCGTATACATAATTGACAGGATGAAAGAAAAGAGGTGGGCAAATGAAAGTGATGATCGGGTCTATCATTCTTCTTGTCATCATCGGATTCGGTTTATGGCTGATGCTTAGTCCAATCTTTAAACAAGTGGGAAGCGGAGCCAAAAAATTCAAAAAGTCATGGGAGGAAGAAGATCAGCATGAGCGAAAATAAGCGCGGAAACACAAAAAAAATTATCGGCGGTGTGATTATAGGTGCAGCCCTTTTAATTGCGGGCGTTACAGCGTCACTATTCATTGAAAAAATACCGAACGGTTATGTCGGGGTTGTATACTCACCGAATGGCGGGGTAAAATCCGACACATTGGACCAAGGCTGGCACTTAGTCGGATTATTTAATAAAGTAACGGAATATCCGGTGCGTATGCAGACAGTGAATAATGAAAATATAAAAGTGGCAACCTCAGACGGTAAAAATATAGAAATGGATATCGCTTACAACTATGTCGTGCAGCCTGATAAAGTAGTCGATCTGTTTAACAAATTCGGAGCGGTAGACGTTGAAACGATTGAAAATACATATTTAAAAACAAGGCTGTGGGATGCGGCGCGAAAATCAATCAGCAAATACTCGGTTATTGACACATACGGGCAAAAATCTGCAGAGGCCGCTGCCGATGTTCAAAAGAGATTTGCTGATGATATGAAGAGTCTTGGATTTTTAATTGATGATCTGACGCTTGGCGTACCGAAGCCGGATAAAGCCACACAGGAAGCTATCGATGCAAGGGTGAAGTCTTCACAGGAACTTGAACGGACACAAACTGAAATTAAAATAGCCGAAGCCGAAGCGAAAAAGAAAAAAATTGAAGCGGAAGGGATCGCTGATTATAACGAAATCATAAAGAAATCAATGTCCGATGAGATGATCAAATATAAATGGATTGAAAAATGGGACGGAAAAACGCCGAAAGCGACAGGCACAGACTCACTGCTGCAGCTGCCGCTGGACGATCAGAAGCAAAAATAAAATGAGAAGGAGGCGATTGCCTCCTTTTTATGTTTTTTCCTGAGGGTCTTTTTCCGGCACTAATTCTTCAGACGCCTCGGTTTGATAGCTCCATAGCGTGCTATCCGTCTCTGTTGTGTCCTGATAATCTTCGGGAAGTACATATTGCTGCAAATACCGGTGAAAAAATGCCTCAAAAACAGAAATGCAAAGTGCAGAGATAACCGATGCCGCGGCAGGAGAGACATTAAATCCGCCAATGTTCATAAGGAATATCCATAATATAATGAATGAAATCCCGAAATCAGCTGCAACGGCTGTGAAATTGCTTGTTCTCGGCAGAATCATGCAATCACCCGCAAAATAAGTGATTAAACTTAAGATCACTGTAATAAACAGAACGTTTAAAAAGGTTACTTGGTACATAAGATCCAGAACAATGTACAGTAAAGCAAGTGTGAGCGCCGTTTTAGAAGCGAAAGCAATTACGTGTTTCATTTGAACCACCTTCGTTATTTCGTTTAGTCTTCATTGTAAGCAATCCGCAAATTTTTAAACTGGTATATAGTGGTTATAAAGCATACGTTTTAATAAAATGTGAATAGACATCACAGGATTCACAAGTTAAAATATGTAAAAAGGGGGATGCAAATGAAAAAATACTGGATATGTATTGCTGTTTTTTTATTATGTTTTAGCGGCATACACTCAGCTAAAGCGGCTACCACTGAATTCGGATCAAAAACAAGCTTCACTTTGGAGGGAAATGCAAAAGAGTTTCATATTGAAAATCCGGGGGCTGTAGCTGCCGACGATTACTTTTTAGGATATAAGTTCACCATAATGAACAACTCTTCATGCGGTTTAAGCATGAAACTCCAGCGGATGGCGCTGAACGGGAATTTTTATACATTAAGTTCTAAAAACTACAGCGGCAGCTGGTTAAACCTCAGTGCCCAGGATAAAAAATCAATTGATCCGTATCACAAATACAGAATTCTGGTTGAAAGTTCTTCAAACGTCTGTGGCCCCGTCTATATTAAAGGGTTTTACGGTGTAGAGTATTATCATTTTGATTGAAAATAGATACTCGCTAAAGGCAGCGGGTTTTTTTATATTTAAATATAACTTATTGTACTATGTACTAAATATTCATATATAAATTTTAATGCACCCGCCCAAAGAAAACATAAACAAAAGTAAATTCATCACGCACAAATATACAAAGTTGAAAAATGAATGAAAAGTTTCTCGAGGGAAACATTATTAGTTGACTTCAAAAGTGTGATGTCGGATAATAAGAATGTAAGTTTTTCCTCCTTAGCAGATTCGTTTCTTAAGCCAGGGCGAATCTGCTTTTTTTTATGCAAAAAAACCCCTTACAGAGGGGTTTTTACAATAAATGAAGTTTAATAGAATTAATGTACGGCCCTGAATACGCCGATAACTTTCCCCAAAATGCTTACGTTTTGCAGGATAATCGGCTCCATCGTCGGATTTTCCGGCTGCAGCCGCACATAATTGTCTTCTTTATAGAAGCGCTTGACCGTCGCTTCATCATCTTCGGTCATAGCTACGACGATTTCTCCGTTATTGGCCGTGTTCTGCTGTTTGACAATGACGTAATCTTTGTCAAAAATGCCGGCGTCGATCATACTTTCTCCCATGATTTCTAACATAAAGACATGTTCGCCCGGAGGAACCATCCGGTCAGGAAGCGGAAAATACTCGTCAATATTTTCAACAGCCGTAATCGGAATACCCGCCGTCACTTTCCCGATGACCGGAACGTTTACGACCTGGCTTTTCGGAATGTGGACTTCTTCTTCATCCAATACCTCAATCGCCCTCGGTTTAGTAGGGTCCCGTCTGATCAGGCCTTTTGTCTCCAGCCGCGCCAAATGGCCGTGCACGGTTGAACTGGAAGCCAGTCCTACTGCTTCTCCTATCTCTCTTACAGAAGGCGGATATCCTTTCGTTTTTACCTCTTCTTTAATAAAACGCAGGATATCAAGCTGCCTTTTTGATAGCTTCGTCATATTTCGCACCTCAAAACGTCGATTTTAAGTAGATTATAGCATGATTTTCCTGACAGTACAAACATAGGTTCGAAAAAAACGATTGACAGAAACGTTTGTTCGTATATACTGAAAGGTATAAAAAGCGAACAAACATTCTTATCGGAGGTTGTTTACATGGCGAAAGAATCTATTATATTTGTCGGACTGTTTACTGCGATTTTAAGTGCCGCTATTTTACTTGTCTCATGTGCGGGAAATGATCAGTCCCTCAGCCAATATGTTAAAATAAAGGTTCAGGACGGCGATACACTCTGGTCACTTGCGGATCATGTAGCAGAAAAGAAACACATTAATAAAGAAGATTTCATTGAGTGGGTGACGGAGAATAATCATCTCCAAACTGCTGATATAAAGCCCGGAGACGAACTTATTCTTCCGGTTAAGAAAAAGCATCCGGCCGTATATCAGCTGGCCATTGTCAATTAGAGAGGAAAGAGAGAAATGAAGGCACTCATTTATGCCCGCGTAAGCACAAACAAAGAACAGCAGCAAACGTCATTAAAAAGACAGGAAGAGGAGCTCAGTGAGATCGCTGCTGCAAACGGCATGGAAGTCGTGAAAGTCATTTCTGAGAAAGCCAGCGGTTACGAAATGGACCGCGACGGAGTATTTGAAATGCTTGATGAAATTAAAAAATCACATATTGACGCGATATTGGTGCAGGACGAAACGAGATTAGGAAGAGGAAACGCCAAGATTGCGCTTTTGCATTGCATTTACAGGGAGAACGTAAAAATATATACGACGGCTCATAAAGGTGAACTGGCGCTTTCCGAAGCTGATTCGATGGTACTCGAAATCGTCAGTATTGTTGAGGAATATCAAAGGAAAATTCACAATATGAAAATCCGGCGGGGAATGAAAAGAGCCGTGAAAAACGGCTACAAACCTGAACGGAATCTGAAAAACAGACATGAAAACAGCGGAAAAGAAAAAAAAGAGGTTCCGGTTTCGGAAATTATCAGGCTGAGAGCCAACAAGCTTACCTTTGCAGAAATCGCAGCGACCTTAAGGGGATTCGGCTACGATGTGTCCAAAGCCACGGTTCACCGGCGGTTTCAGGAATATACCGCAGACACAGAAGGCAGCTGACGCGCATCAGTTGTAAAAAAGACTGCGTTTTAGTAGTATATAATCAACACGCACCAAAGGAGCTTATTATGATTTCTAAAGAAAAAATCGCAAGAATTAACGAATTGGCTCAAAAAGCTAAATCAAACACGATAACGGATGAGGAAAAAGCTGAACAGCAAAAGCTTCGCCAGGAGTATTTGAAAGGATTCCGCTCCTCAATGAAAAATACGTTAAAGAGCGTAAAAGTGATTGATCCGGAAGGCAACGATGTCACCCCTGAAAAATTAAAAAGAGAACAACAGAAAAATAATCTTCATTAAACAGAAAGAATACGGCAATACGTATTCTTTTTTCGTATATACTAATATCAGGATGTGATTTACGACAATTTTCAACAAGTTTATCTCAAATTTAAGCTGAAAGAGTTGAGAAAAAGTCAGCATCGCTTTATGATGAAAAGGTACAACAATAAGGAAGGGGATTATAATGGATACAATTGAAAAGAAATCAGTTGCCACCATTCGTACACTATCTATAGACGCAATTGAAAAAGCGAATTCCGGACATCCGGGCATGCCGATGGGAGCCGCTCCGATGGCATATACGCTGTGGACGAAATTTATGAATGTAAACCCGCAGAATCCGGGCTGGTTTAACCGCGACCGCTTTGTTTTATCAGCAGGCCACGGTTCAATGCTTTTATACAGCATGCTGCATTTAAGCGGATATGACCTCAGCATTGAAGACTTGAAACAGTTCCGTCAATGGGGAAGCAAAACACCGGGACATCCGGAGTTCGGGCACACAGCCGGAGTAGACGCTACGACCGGGCCGCTTGGACAGGGTATTGCAATGGCAGTGGGAATGGCAATTGCAGAACGCCATCTGGCTGAGACATATAACCGTGATTCTTTCAACGTAGTTGATCATTATACATACAGTATTTGCGGAGACGGTGATTTAATGGAAGGCATTTCTTCCGAAGCCGCTTCTCTTGCAGGCCATCTTGAATTAGGCCGCCTGATCGTATTATACGATTCTAATGACATTTCCTTAGACGGCGATTTAGACCGTTCTTTCTCTGAAAATGTAAAGCAGCGTTTTGAAGCAATGAACTGGGAAGTTCTTTATGTTGAGGACGGAAACAACATCGCTGAATTGACGGCTGCAATTGAAAAAGCGCGCCAGAATGATAAAAAACCGACTTTGATTGAAGTGAAAACCACGATCGGTTTCGGCTCTCCAAACCGTGCGGGCACATCCGGCGTTCACGGCGCTCCGTTAGGACTAGAAGAGAGCAAGCTGACAAAAGAAGCGTATGCTTGGACGTTTGAAGAAGATTTTTATGTTCCGGAAGAAGTATACGGGCATTTCAATAAAGCGGTAAAAGAAGCCGGCTCGAAAAAAGAACAGGAATGGAATGAACTGTTCGCGGCTTATAAAGAAAAATATCCTGAGCTTGCTGAACAGCTGTCACTCGGCATGAAAGGCGAGCTTCCTAAAGACTGGGATCAGGAAGTTCCCGTTTATGAAAAAGGCAGCAGCCTTGCTTCCCGCGCATCTTCAGGTGAGGTGCTGAACGGGATCGCCAAGAAAATTCCTTTCTTTGTCGGGGGATCTGCTGACCTTGCGGGTTCAAATAAAACGACAATCAAAAATGGAGGAGACTTCACGGCCAAAGACTACGCCGGGAAAAACTTCTGGTTCGGTGTCCGTGAATTTGCGATGGGCGCTGCATTAAACGGAATGGCGCTTCACGGCGGCCTCCGCGTATTCGGCGGCACATTCTTTGTGTTCTCTGATTATTTAAGACCTGCCATTCGTCTGGCGTCATTGATGGGTCTTCCCGTCACTTATGTATTCACGCATGACAGTATTGCCGTAGGAGAGGACGGGCCGACCCACGAACCGATTGAGCAGCTTGCTTCTTTACGCGCACTTCCTAACCTTTCTGTGATCAGACCTGCTGACGGAAATGAAACCGCAGCTGCATGGAAGGTTGCCGTTCAAAGCCAAGATCATCCGACAGCTCTTGTATTGACACGCCAAAACCTGCCGACGATTGATCAGCAGGCTGAAGAAGCGTATGCGGGCGTGGAAAAAGGGGCTTATATCGTTTCCAAAGCCCAAACGGAATCACCGGCCGCTCTTCTTTTAGCGACAGGTTCTGAAGTCGGACTTGCGATCGAAGCTCAAGCGAAACTGGCTGAAGAAAACATTCACGTATCTGTAGTCAGCATGCCGAGCTGGGACCGCTTTGAAAAACAATCGGCCGAGTACAAAAACAGCGTGCTTCCTCCGAATGTGACGAAACGTCTTGCGATCGAAATGGGTTCAAGCTTCGGATGGGGCAAATTTACCGGTCTTGAAGGAGACGTTCTCGCAATTGACCGTTTCGGTGCTTCAGCTCCGGGAGAAACAATTATGAAAGAATACGGGTTTACTGCAGAAAACGTGGTTGACCGCGTGAAAAAACTTTTAAACAAATAACGAGACAAAAGAGGATGAGTCAAATCATCCTCTTTTTCCTGTTTATGCGACAAAAATAGAAGGGGCGGCGTAACAGTAATAGACAATTCTTTCTTTTCTCCTTTTGTATAATAGAAAGCAATAACGAAGCGCTGTAAAAGGGGATGAGGAAATGGAACGTCATTACTATACACACCTGATAAAGGATGAGTTTGCGAACCACTACTTCGGGCGGGAAACGGCTATGTTTGAGTTGTTTCGAGACTATCATTGGACAGATCTGACACCCCAGGAATATCAAATGACAGAAAAGCAAGTTCAATATATAACGGAACCGATTCCGGTGATACATATGCATCAGCGTCTCCAGCTGCATTTAAACCGAATGAGTTACAGCCGTTTGGATTCCATTTACCGGCTTACACTGCCCGGAGAAAAGGGCCGCGCCACCTTCATGATGAAAGACAGTTTAATTGAGATTGCGGCTTCGGGAGATTATGAGGCGGAAACGATTTTCTTTGAGATTCTGCGTAAAATCAGCCCCTGTTTTCTTGCAATGGATTTCAAGACACGGCGCTACGGGTGGTTAAATCCGGTCAGAGAAAGAAATTTTGTCTAAAAACGAGGAAAAAGAGATGTAAATGTTGTATAATAGCCTTTGGTTTAGTACACTTTAAACTAGACAACATGAAGGAGGAAATAAAATGACTTTATGGGTTGGCATCCTAGTGGGCGTTGTCGCATTGCTCATAGGTGTTGCACTCGGGTTTTTTATTGCTCGTAAATATATGATGAGCTATTTGAAAAAGAATCCGCCTATTAATGAACAAATGTTACGCATGATGATGATGCAAATGGGAATGAAACCTTCTCAAAAGAAAATTAATCAAATGATGAAAGCCATGAATAATCAAGCGAAATAATACGTACAGATTATGATATAGATATACATGGTTATAAAAATAAAAAACCCGGAGAGGGTTTTTTATTTTGGCGTCATGTTTCACCCCAACTGCCGGTGTGCAGTTCTTTTTGATATTGTATGAGAAGGTGGTCAAGCTCCTGGCTGAGTTCTATCGTAATGTTTGATGTCATTCCGTTTGTCATGACGATTTTAAGCAGCTCTGCCCGTTTTTTTTCAATTTCATTTAATAGATGCTCTCTAATCACAGGGATATATCCTTTCATACATAAATCTTTCACCTGAGTCGCTATTATTATATCCACATTTATACTGTTTTTCAAATAAGAAGGAGTATAATATCTCGATGTCAAATTAAATTATATAAGCTTTTTCTATAAAAAGTAATCCTTCTCGGGAAAGTGTTAAAAAAATGAAATGATTTTGTCATAACTCGAAGGGAGTGTGTCATCGTGAGTTTTAATTACTTTCTGACGTTTGGGGCCGGATTTCTGTCTTTCATTTCTCCATGCTGTCTGCCGTTGTACCCCGCCTTTTTATCTTACATAACTGGTGTCAGTATGGACGAGGTGAAAACAGAAAAGGTGATGCTGCAAAAGCGCGGCCTCGTGCATACACTTTGTTTTTTGCTTGGTTTCTCCGTGATTTTTATCGCATTGGGATATGGAACTTCGTTTATCGGCAGTTTTTTTACCCAATATCATGAAGCGATCCGCCAGTTTGGCGCTATCATGCTGATCCTTTTCGGGCTGATTACTGCCGGTGTGTTTCAGCCGAAATTCATGATGAAAGAGCGGCGCATTCACTTTAAGCGCCGTCCGGAGGGGTTTATCGGTTCGGTTCTGATCGGTCTTGCGTTTGCAGCCGGCTGGTCGCCGTGCAGCGGGCCTATTTTAGGAGCCGTGTTTTCGCTGGCCAATACAAATCCTTCTTCAGCAGTGCCGTATATGTTTTTATATGTTCTCGGATTTGCGATTCCTTTTCTTGTTCTTTCATTTTTTATTACCAGAATGAATTGGATTCGCAAGCATCAGCTGCTTATCATGAAAATCGGCGGCATTCTTATGATTCTGATCGGAGTTATGCTGTTTTTTAACTGGATGAGCTACATTCTGATCGTTCTGTCAAATCTTTTCGGAGGATTTACGGGTCTGTAACGGATTAATAACTTTTGAACTATTATATACCCTTTTGTTTTTGGTACAATAAGACTAGTTAATGTTAAATATGTGGAGGGGAATATGACACGAGTTTTAGTTGTAGATGACGCCAAGTTCATGAGGGTGAAAATCAGAGAGATTCTGGAATCGGCGAATTACACAGTTGCCGGGGAAGCGGCTGACGGTGAGGAAGCCCTGGCAGTATATCAAAAAATCCGTCCCGACCTGGTGACAATGGATATTACCATGCCGGTCAAAAACGGTATACAGGCGCTGCAGGATATTTTAGCTTTTGACCCGAAAGCCCGGATCATCATGTGCACCGCCATGCGGCAGCAGCGGATCGTTCTGGAAGCGATTGAATTAGGCGCTAAAGACTTTATCGTTAAACCGTTTGAAGCATCTAAAGTGCTGGAGGCCGTAGGCCGGGTAACGGGAACGTAAACGTGTTCTCTTTTCAAATTGGTTTTTTTTATGTTTTTGGAGTATAGTATATAGTATCAAACTCCGTGCAAGCAAAGGAATGATAAAGATGATGATTATAATTTCATCCGTTATTGCAGCGGCCATGGCAATTTCCGTGATGATCGTCAGGATTAAATCCTCCGACAAGCCCGCTTCACCTAAAAAAATAATTCTCCCGCCGATTTTCATGAGTACGGGAGCGCTTATGTTCCTTTTTCCGATTTTCAGAGTGACGGGCGAAGAATTTTTGGAGGCCATTACGCTGGGCGTGATCTTCTCTATTTTTCTGATTAAAACATCTAAATTTGAGATTAAAAATAATGAAATCTATTTAAAACGGTCAAAAGCGTTTGTGTTTATCCTGATTGGTCTCTTGGTTATCAGAATCGCTATGAAATCCATTTTGAGCACGACGATTGATTACGGAGCTTTAAGCGGAATGTTTTGGATTCTGGCTTTCGGAATGATTGTCCCGTGGCGCATCGCGATGTTTTTGTCTTACCGCAAACTTTCGAATGAACTGAAGACCGCTGATATTCAGATGAATTAAAACCTTTCCGTCCGCCGGAAAGGTTTTTTATTTGAGCAGAGCTTGATAAGGAGTAAGATCA
Organism: Bacillus sp. EB106-06-01-XG163; assembly: GCF_058791615.1. Lineage (NCBI taxonomy): Bacteria > Bacillati > Bacillota > Bacilli > Caryophanales > Bacillaceae > Bacillus > Bacillus sp. EB106-06-01-XG163. Next base: position 95,315 of record NZ_JBYTDS010000001.1, on the reverse strand, counting down.
ATCTGTTTTTCACGGAGATGCTTTTTTAAAAATTGATGATCACGCTTAGGAGTGGCCAGTATGTAACCCCTGATGATTAAATCACGGTTTATTTGTTCAGCTTCCTCCGCTAAGGAAAGTTCACCGATTTTTCCGGCGATTTTCGCTTTGGCTACATCCCGAAAGAGCTCCGGCACGGGGGCGACCAATTCATCCAAAAACGCCTTGTCACCCTCATTCCATAAGTGCCTGCTTTTTTCAATATAATAGTCCTGCCAATCCAGTTCTGACCGGCCGTCTTCTTTCGGTAAGCGTTTTAAAAATTTTCGAAACATAAAAAACCCGCCGATAGACAGCAATCCGATCATCACGATGACCCAAAATAAAATAAACCACATAAACCAGCCTTCCAGCATTGTTCTATCTCCTCCTTACTTTAACCATATTGTAAACGAAGACAGAATAGAAGAACACATGAAAAAAAGAATAGAAAAAATGATAGATGTCCAGTCATTCCGGTTGGTAGAACATATTCTATCGTATAGTGATTCTGCTATTTGGCCATGGGAGTTTCACTTTGAGGGTATATGACTGATATGACCGGACAAAAAAGCCGCTTCCATTGAGGGATGAAAGCGGCTTTTTTATGTTATAGAGGAAATTGAAAGGAAAAAGAGGCAGGAGTCTCATTTGGCTCCTTGTTCATGGAGACGGTCAGAATATGGTTGGTGAAATCAGTGAAAATATGTTTGTCATTCAGATAAAAAGGAAGCATCATTTGTTTGTTTAACGTCCGTTCAAGCGTTTTAACAGAGAGCATAAACTCATTCCCCGAAAGAGTGACGGTTATCGCTTGCACCTGCTTCAGCGCCGTCAGGTCGGCTTCAATGATATATTGACGGCTTGTTTCATATAGATCGATCGGCAGCGTCTCGTCATACCAAGCATACGGGTCCTCGTAAAACTGCCGCAGCCATTCTTCCGTATCATCAAATTCTTCAGCGTTTTTTGAGTGATTCATGGAAGCATTCCTCCATATTAAAAAGCCTTGCTATAACGTATGCAGAAGCTTTGAATGGGTGAATGGCACAAAAAAACAGACACGGGGTCTGTTTTACATATCGTGGCTTGTATTATGTTTTTGTCTTGTATGGTTGCGGTTTTTCACTTTTTTGCTTCCGCTCAGCGGTTCCGGCTGGCCGGGGTTATGGCCCTTCGGAGCATTTTTATGCATATCTTTACTCGTATTTTTATTTGTCATGTTAAAGCCTCCTTTTTAAGGTGTTCCGGCTATTGGTTTGTTTTTCTTTTTTTATTGTTCTGCCGTTCTTCTTCCGTCAGGACGAGCTGGTCATTTTCTATATAACCCGCGCCTTTGCCTTGGCTTTTCGCATCATTCATGCCGTTAATGACATGATTGGCTTTCCGTTTTACCATGATCATCACCTCAACATTAATATGGCTCTTTACAGCCCGTTGTATGAGGCGGAAAATCGGACAAAATTTACCGAAAATCATGCTGATAAGACGATCTTATTGTATTTAATAAAAACATTGATATTTACTTATGTATGATTTTATACTAAGATGAAATTGTGAGAAAATTGTGATGGAATGTGAACATTCATCTAAAGAACGATCTTGATCATTGAAGGGGGATTTTGGGAAATGACAAATCAGCAAAAAGTCGCAACACAAGACGTTTTCCAAGCAAGAAAAACATTTTCTTCAAATGGGAAAACATACAACTACTATTCATTAAAAGCATTGGAAGACGCAGGGGTCGGCAATGTTTCAAAACTTCCTTATTCTATTAAGGTTCTTTTGGAATCCGTTTTGCGTCAGGTAGACGGACGCGTCATTACAAAAGAACATGTTGAAAATTTAGCAAGATGGGGTACTGCTGAATTAAAAGATATCGATGTGCCGTTTAAACCTTCACGGGTTATTCTACAGGACTTTACCGGCGTTCCGGCCGTAGTTGACCTGGCATCTTTAAGAAAAGCCATGGCTTCTGTCGGCGGAGACCCTGATAAAATCAATCCTGAAATTCCGGTTGACCTGGTCATTGACCACTCCGTACAAGTCGACAAAGCCGGTACGGAAGACGCGTTAGCCATTAATATGGACTTAGAATTCGAAAGAAATGCAGAACGTTATAAATTTTTAAGCTGGGCAAAGAAAGCGTTTAACAATTATCAGGCCGTTCCGCCTGCAACAGGTATCGTTCACCAGGTAAACCTTGAGTTTTTGGCAAGTGTCGTTCATACGAAAGAGGAAGACGGAGAACTTGTGACATATCCTGATACATTGGTGGGAACAGATTCCCATACAACAATGATTAACGGAATCGGCGTCCTCGGCTGGGGTGTCGGCGGTATTGAGGCGGAAGCGGGAATGCTCGGCCAGCCTTCATATTTCCCTGTTCCTGAGGTCATCGGCGCGAAACTTGTCGGAAAATTGCCTAACGGAACGACGGCGACTGACTTGGCGCTGAAAGTCACTCAAGTGCTGCGCGAAAAAGGCGTAGTCAATAAATTTGTTGAATTCTTCGGTCCTGGTGTTGCTGAGCTTCCGCTTGCGGATCGGGCGACTATTGCCAATATGGCGCCGGAATACGGAGCGACTTGCGGATTCTTCCCGGTTGACGAGGAAGCACTTTCTTACCTGCGTCTGACCGGCCGTGAAGAAGAGCAGATCGATATTGTGGAAGCATACTGCCGCAACAACGGTTTATTCTATACGCCTGACGCGGAAGAGCCGATTTTTACAGACGTTGTGGAAATTGATCTGTCAAAAATTGAAGCGAACCTATCAGGACCGAAACGTCCGCAGGATTTAATCCCGCTTTCCGTTATGCAGGAAACGTTTAAAAAACATCTTGTCAGCCCGGCCGGCAACCAAGGATTCGGAGCGGATGCTGCTGAAGAGAACAAAGAAATTTCATTTAAACTTAACAGCGGCGAAGATGCGGTTATGAAAACAGGGGCGATTGCAATCGCCGCTATTACAAGCTGTACGAATACATCAAACCCTTATGTATTAATCGGTGCCGGATTGGTAGCCAAAAAAGCGGTAGAATTAGGCTTGAAAGTGCCGAATTATGTTAAAACATCACTTGCACCGGGGTCTAAGGTTGTTACTGGATACTTAGTCAACTCAGGCCTGCTTCCTTACATGAAGGAGCTCGGCTTTAACCTCGTAGGGTATGGCTGTACGACATGTATCGGGAACTCCGGCCCGCTTTCTCCAGAGATTGAAGAAGCGGTTGCTAAAAATGATCTCTTGATCACTTCTGTCTTGTCAGGTAACAGAAACTTTGAAGGCCGGATCCATCCGCTTGTCAAAGGAAACTACCTTGCGTCACCTCCGCTTGTTGTCGCATACGCATTAGCAGGCACTGTGAATATCAACCTGAAAACGGATCCGATCGGTGTCGGAAATGACGGACAAAATGTTTATTTCGATGACATCTGGCCGTCCATGGATGAAATCAATTCTCTCGTCAAACAGACTGTTACGCCGGAATTATTCCGCAAAGAGTATGAAACGGTATTTGACGACAACCAGCGCTGGAACGAAATCGAAACGACGGATGAAGCGCTGTACAAGTGGGATCAGGATTCCACTTACATTCAAAACCCGCCGTTCTTTGAGGAAATGTCTGTAGAGCCGGGAAAAGTTGAGCCTTTAAGAGGACTTCGCGTTGTCGGCAAATTCGGCGATTCTGTGACGACTGACCACATTTCTCCGGCCGGAGCGATCGGAAAAGACACACCGGCGGGCAAATACCTGCAGGAAAAAGGCGTTTCTCCTCGTGACTTTAACTCTTACGGCTCACGCCGCGGAAACCATGAAGTCATGATGAGAGGAACATTCGCCAATATCCGCATTAAAAACCAAATCGCACCGGGTACAGAAGGCGGATACACAACACATTGGCCTACCGGGAAAGTGACATCTATTTATGATGCCTGCATGCGGTATAAAGAAGATAAAACGGGTCTTGTCGTCCTGGCCGGAAAAGATTACGGAATGGGCTCTTCACGTGACTGGGCTGCAAAAGGAACAAACCTGCTCGGCATCAGAACAGTCATTGCCGAAAGCTTTGAAAGAATTCACAGAAGCAACCTCGTCTTCATGGGTGTGCTGCCGCTTCAGTTCAAACAGGGTGAAAACGCGGATACACTCGGCTTAACCGGTAAGGAAGTCATCGAGGTGGATGTTGATGAATCTGTACGTCCGCGCGACTTGCTGACTGTCAGAGCAATCAGTGAAGACGGTACGGTAAAAACATTTGAAGTTGTTGTCCGTTTTGACAGTGAAGTGGAAATTGATTACTATCGCCACGGCGGCATTTTACAAATGGTGCTTCGCGATAAAATGAAACAGTAGCAGAATGAACAAAGGAGAGAAAGCAGTCTGCTTTCTCTCTTTTTATGCGGGAGGCCTTGAGATGCTTGCGAAATGGCTGGGCGGAATGTTACTTATCGGGTTGTTAGTGTATGCGGGCTGGAACATTTATTCTGTACAAAAAAGTCCGAAAGAAGGGACAGAAGAAGGGATGAAAGCCCCTGACTTTACACTTGATACATTGTCAGGAAAAAGCATCTCCCTTTCTGATTATAAAGGAAAAAAAGTGCTCCTCAATTTCTGGGCGACGTGGTGCAAGCCGTGCCGAATGGAAATGCCCGATATGCAGGAGCTGCAGAAAGAATATCCTGATATTGCGGTAGCAGCCGTTAATTTTACGTCCTCTGAAAAAAATATACAGGCTGTGAAATCATTTGCTGATCATTATCAGCTGACCTTTCCTATTCTGATTGACAAAAGCGGAATTAACGGAGATTTCAACGTGCTTTCTTATCCGACAACATACATATTAGACGAAGAAGGAACCATTCAGCATATTCGCGTAGGCACGATGACAAAAAAAGAAATGAAAGAAAAACTGGATCTCAAATAGAGGTTCAGTTTTTTTATTTGTGGAGGGCTTAGGTTTTGAAAAATTGGAAAAAATGAATGAAAACACGGAGGTGAGAAGATTGAAAAAAATGCGAAAACGTTCTTTTCATGAATTGGTTATGGAAAATAAACGTGAGCTGATGACCAATACGGAATATTTGAATCAGCTTGAAGAAAAGCTGGAGCAGCGGTTCAAACAAAAATAACCTTTAATTTGCAGTCATGTTTGCACCTCCTTTTGCAAAATATACTCTTAAGGAGGGATGAACATGGGCATAAACAAGAAAGACGGCCAGCCGCAATACGCTCCGAGCCACTTAGGGACAAAACCCGTTAAATATAAACGCAACAAAGGGGAAAAGTTTCATGACAAGTCAAACGGACATCCGATTGTCATGCAGACGAAAGGCGAATAACATCATCAAAGGAGAGCAGACATTATGACAAACAATTATCAAAAACCGAATCCGGATGACCGTTCCGATAACGTTGAAAAGCTGCAGGATATGGTGCAGAATACAATTGAAAATATAGAAGAAGCCAAAGAATCAATGGAATTTGCGACAGATGAGGAAAAACAGCGCATTCAAGAGAAGAATGCCAGACGCAATGAAAGCATTGAATCGTTCCGCAGTGAAATCCAGGATGAATCGGCTGCAAGAGAAAACGGCTATCAATCATAATAAAAACCAGGGAAACCTGGTTTTTTTCTCTTTCCGGCTCGTTGTGATAAAATGGGGCTAATCTGATAATAAGGGAGCAGAGAACGTTGCATGTGTCAAAAAAAGAAATAGAAGTGCGTTATGCGGAAACAGATCAAATGGGCATCGTCTATCATGCCAATTACTTAGTCTGGATGGAGGTCGGCAGAACGGCGCTGATTAAGGAACTCGGATTCCTTTACAAGGATATGGAAGACAGAGGAGTGCTGTCCCCTGTATTGGATATCAGCATTTCTTATAAAAAGCCGCTCCGCTACGGAGAAACGGCTGTCGTACATACTTGGATTGAAGAATATAACGGATTTAAAACCGTTTACGGCTACCACATCTATAATCCGGATCAAGAACTTGCCATCAAAGCGACATCCTCTCATATATGCGTTGATAAAGAGAGTTTCAAACCGATTCAGTTTCGCAAGGCTTTTCCTGATTGGCATGCCGCTTACGAAAAGGCAAAAAAATAAGGAGCGGCTGCAGTTATGGCATTTGGAATTACGCGTAAGGAACTGGAAAGATGGAAGCGGGATGTATCGGAAGGGAAAATCGCTTTTTTAACGCATTACTGGCTGGACGACCGCTTTCCGGAGGCTAAGACCGTGACGAAGGCCGGTTCAAGCGATCTCAATAAACTGATCAGATGGGGAGCTGAGTATGGGCTGAAGCCGGAGTGGATTCACCATAAAAATGAATTTCCCCACTTTGACCTGCTCGGTGATACGCAAAGAAGCATATTAGAAAAAGAACATCTGACTGATCATCTCAAAAGGTTCAGGCTGTAAAAAAAGAACGCATCCGCTGCGTTCTTTTTTTCTTACACGTAATCAAATACCGGCTCTTCTGCCTGATCTGAATATGTGACTGACAAATCGTGATTATCAAAGTACCATAAGTCGCTTTCTTCAATAAAAAAGGTAATGCCTTCAACTTCCGTGCTGGTGCCGATGTTCATCGGCCGGTCTTTTAAAATGCCGAGAGAAAAGCCTTTCTGAACGTTGCTGCATCCCCCGTAACGGACAAAGAAACGGACATGGTCGCCTGTTTCCAGATCGAGCTCTTCTTTGTACCAATCCAGCGCGCCTTTCGTTACTTTCATGTTCATCCGGAACACTCCCTTTTTGTTTCTCATATAAAGAAATTATCTCTATTATAAACGCATATGGCATTTTGATGTCAAAATTGAAGTTTCATCAAAACCATTTGATCTTCGGTTCTGTTTTGTTTATAATCCGTTTGATGTTTGCCCTGTGTCTGTAGATAACAAACGCGGTCAAGAGCGTCACTACGACTAATAAATAAGGGTCTTTTACAAACAGACAGTAAATAATCGTATAAATCCCTGTTAACATTGAAGACAGAGAAACAAATTTCGTAAGGAATAAAAATACGAAAAATACTGCAACCATCGTAACGAATAACAGCGGAGCATAAAACAGCAGGACGCCCCCTGATGTGGCTACGGCTTTGCCTCCCTTAAACTTTGCGAACACGGGGAATACATGGCCGATTACTGCTGCCACCCCTGCGAGAAGAGGATGAATGGGGACGTGCAGTAAATATGGGAGCGCCGCGGCCAAGGTGCCTTTTAAAATATCGGCTGCGATGACAACAGATCCCGCTTTAACGCCAAGCGTGCGAAAAGCATTTGTAGCGCCCAAATTGCCGCTTCCGTGTTCTCTAATATCGATCCCTTTCGCAAGTTTGCCTACGATTAAACCTGACGGGATGCTGCCTATTACATAGGCCAAAATAATCAATAAAGCAATCAACATCTACATTTCTCCTTTTCAATGTCCCTTCACTCTATTTTAACACGAGTTGTTACCGTCTGATGACAAGTTTTTTGAGAATTAAGCTGACAAAGCGCTTTTTTTGATTCCGGCGAAGCGGTCATGTACAATATATCAAAAGGAGATGGTAAAGATGCAAAATCCTTCAAAATCAGAGATTAAAGAAATTCTGGATCGGAGCAAACGGATCGCAGTCGTCGGGCTGTCAGACCGTCCCGACCGGACTTCTTACATGGTTTCCAAAGCGATGCAGGATGAAGGGTATGAAATTATTCCCGTCAATCCAACGATTGATGAGGCGCTTGGCGTTAAAGCCGTCGCTTCATTAAAAGACGTGGAGGGACCGATTGATATCGTGAATGTGTTCAGACGCTCTGAGCAGCTTCCCGGCGTCGCTGAAGAATTTTTACAGACGGACGCTCCCGTTTTTTGGGCGCAGCAGGGCCTTGCAAATGAAGAAGCGTATCGCATGATTACAGACAAAGGACGGACGGCTGTTATGGATTTATGTATAAAAGTCGCCCGCGCTGTTATAAAATAGGAACAAAAAAAGCAAAAATCCTTGGCAAATCAGGGGTTTTTGCTTTTTTATTGAAAGAATACTCTTTGCGTATGATGATGAAACAGATACAATAAAGCATGAACAGCTTTTTTAGAAACCCCTTTATACAGGGGTTTACAGTCTGTTTGCGATGGCCGGCATAAAGCTATATAATAGAAAGCGAACTCATGTTCTTATTCGCTGAAAAGGGCACCAGAAAGATGAAAAGCCGTTCGAATGTATGTCTTGCGGCCTAAAAAACGAGCCATTCGCTTAAATATGTTGCGAAATCAAGCATATTGGTTATAATTGTGAGTCCGAGGAGAATTGGACCGAAGCTTGCGCATACTGAAAAACAAAGACATGAAAACATTTAAAAAAGAAAATGATTAAGAGCAGGTTTTTTGAAAGGGGTTTGTACGTTTGGCTAGAAAACAGCAATTTGATTACAACGAAGATGCCATACAGGTGCTTGAAGGCCTGGAAGCCGTCAGAAAACGACCGGGAATGTACATCGGTTCGACGGACACACGCGGCCTGCACCATCTGGTATATGAGATCGTCGACAATTCCGTCGATGAAGTTCTTGCCGGCTACGGAGATCATATTATCGTAACGATACATAAGGACAACAGCATCTCCGTACAGGACAGAGGACGCGGAATGCCGACCGGGATGCATAAGCTCGGAAAGCCGACGCCGGAAGTTATTTTCACCGTGCTGCATGCCGGGGGGAAATTCGGACAGGGCGGCTATAAAACAAGCGGCGGTCTGCATGGTGTCGGCGCATCTGTCGTAAACGCATTATCGGAGTGGCTGACGGTTACTATTGAGCGTGATGGATATGTGTATAAACAGCGGTTTGAAAACGGCGGCAAGCCCGTGACTTCACTTGAAAAAATCGGAACGACCAAAAAAACGGGAACGCTTACCCATTTTAAACCTGATCCGTCAATGTTCAGCGCAACGGTTTATAATTTTGACACACTGTCAGAACGTCTGCGCGAATCGGCTTTCTTGTTAAAAGGTTTGAAAATAGAATTAATTGATGAACGGAACGGAGTAAAAGAAGTATTTTATTATGAGAACGGAATTGAAGCATTTGTCGCTTATCTAAACGAGGAAAAAGACGCTTTATGCGAAGTGGTTTCCTTTGAAGGCGAGCATCATGACATTGAAGTCGATTTCGCGTTTCAGTTTAATGACGGGTATTCAGAAAATATGCTGTCATTCGTTAATAACGTCAGAACAAAGGACGGCGGCACCCACGAATCAGGAGCCAAAACGGCAATGACAAGAGCGTTTAACGAGTACGCGCGAAAGGTCGCCCTTTTAAAAGAGAAAGACAAGAACCTTGAAGGCGCCGATATCAGGGAAGGTTTGTCCGCAATCATTTCCGTGCGTATCCCGGAGGAACTGCTGCAATTTGAAGGCCAGACGAAAGGGAAGCTTGGCACAAGTGAGGCGAGATCCGCCGCGGATGCCGTCATTTCCGAGAATCTTGCTTATTTCCTGGAAGAAAACCGCGATACAGCAACCCTGCTTGTCAAAAAAGCGATTAAAGCAAGCCAGGCCCGTGAAGCGGCCCGTAAAGCGAGAGAAGAAGCGAGAAGCGGCAAAAAGCGCAAAAAATCAGAAGCGACGCTGAGCGGAAAACTCACACCGGCCGGTTCCAGAAATCCGGCGAAGAATGAATTGTATCTGGTGGAGGGAGACTCTGCGGGAGGTTCTGCAAAACAGGGAAGAGACCGGAAATTCCAAGCCGTGCTGCCCCTTCGCGGAAAGGTCATCAACACAGAGAAAGCAAAGCTTGCAGACATCTTCAAAAATGAAGAAATCAATACGATTATTCATGCGATCGGAGGCGGTGTCGGCGCAGATTTTGAGATAGACGACATCAATTATGACAAGATCATCATCATGACGGACGCGGATACCGACGGCGCGCACATTCAAGTCTTGCTGTTAACGTTTTTCTACCGCTATATGAAACCTTTAATCGAGCACGGAAAAGTCTTCATCGCCCTTCCGCCTCTTTACAAAGTGAGCAAAGGAAGCGGTAAGAAAGAGATTATTGAATATGCTTGGTCCGACGAAGAAATGGACGGCGTTTTAAAGAAAGTCGGCAAAGGGTATACCATCCAGCGCTATAAAGGGTTGGGAGAAATGAACGCAGACCAGCTCTGGGAAACGACGATGAATCCCGAATCGCGAACGCTCGTCAGAGTCAAGATCGACGATGCGGCACGGGTAGAACGCCGTGTAACGACATTAATGGGAGACAAAGTAGAACCGAGAAGAAAATGGATTGAAAAAAATGTTGCCTTCGGATTAGATGAGGAAAGCAATATTTTAGAAAATGAAAACTTGTCGGTCGCTGAGGAGGTTTAATAGTGGCACAGCCAGAATTATTTCATGATTTACCGTTAGAAGAAGTAATCGGCGACCGTTTCGGACGCTACAGTAAATACATTATTCAAGACAGGGCGCTGCCCGACGCTCGTGACGGTTTAAAGCCGGTGCAGCGGAGAATTTTATACGCCATGCACGCGGACGGAAATACATTCGATAAAAATTTCCGTAAAGCGGCGAAAACGGTCGGAAACGTTATCGGTAATTATCATCCGCACGGTGACAGCTCTGTTTATGAAGCGATGGTGCGGATGAGCCAGGATTGGAAAGTGCGGAATGTGCTGATTGAGATGCACGGCAACAATGGAAGCATTGACGGTGATCCGCCGGCTGCCATGCGTTATACGGAAGCGAGATTGTCTTCTATCGCGTCAGAGCTTTTGCGTGACATCGATAAAAATACGGTTGAATTCGTTCCGAACTTTGATGACACTAGTAAAGAACCGGTTGTTTTGCCCGCCATGTTCCCTAACTTGCTTGTCAACGGATCAACCGGAATTTCAGCGGGCTATGCGACTGATATTCCCCCTCATCATCTGGGTGAGGTCATTGATGCCGTCATTAAACGGATTGAATCTCCGGATTGCACCGTCGATGACTTGATGCAGGTGATTAAAGGGCCTGACTTTCCGACAGGAGGCATTATTCAAGGAGTCGACGGCATTCGGAAGGCTTATGAAACCGGGAAAGGCAAAATTATTATCCGCGGCAAGGCTGAAGTGGAATCCGTAAGAGGCGGACGGGAGCAGATCGTCATTACAGAAATTCCGTTTGAAGTAAACAAAGCCAATCTCGTAAAGAAAATGGACGAATACCGCATAGACAAAAAAGTCGAAGGCATTTCTGAAGTCCGGGATGAAACTGACCGCACGGGGCTTCGGGTGGTCGTTGAGTTAAAGAAAGAAGCCGATGCAAAAGGCATTTTGAATTTCTTATATAAAAACACTGATCTGCAGACAACATATAACTTTAATATGGTCGCCATACATAACCGCCGGCCGATGCTGATGAGTCTTACGGCCATCCTGGATGCGTATATTTCCCACCAGAAGGAAGTGGTGACAAACCGCTCCGTCTTTGAATTGCAAAAAGCAAAAGAGCGGCACCACATCGTTGAAGGACTGATGAAGGCACTGTCTGTGTTAGATGAGGTCATAGCCGTCATCCGGGCAAGCAGCGACAAGAAAGATGCGAAACAAAACGTAATGTCTAAATTCACATTTACGGAGCCGCAGGCCGAAGCGATCGTATCCTTGCAGCTGTATCGTCTGACAAACACGGATATTACGGCGCTAAAAGAGGAAGCGGAAGAGCTCAGCAAGAAAATTCAGGAGCTCGAAGCCATTTTAAGTCATGATAAAAAGCTGTTAAAAGTCATTACAAGCAACCTGAAAAAATTGAAAAAGACCTATGCTGACAGCAGACGGTCTGTCATTGAAGAAAAGATTGAGGAAATTAAAATCAATCTTGAAGTCATGGTAGCCTCTGAGGACGTATATGTGACAGTCACAAAAGACGGCTATGTAAAACGAACAAGTCAGCGGTCATTTGCCGCTTCTAACGGCCAGGATTTCGGTATGAAGGATACTGACAGGCTGATTCACCAATTTGAAATGAATACAACGGATGTTCTCCTGCTCTTTACCAATAAGGGAAGCTATGTTTATTGTCCGGTTCACCAGCTTCCCGATATCAGGTGGAAAGACATGGGGCAGCACGTAACGAACATCATCACGATTGACCGTGATGAAACCATCGTGAAAGCTATACCGGTAAAAGAATTTGATCCATCTTCATATTTATTGTTTATGACGAAAAACGGCATGGTGAAGAGAACTGAAATGACGCATTACAAAGCGCAGCGTTACTCGAAAGCGCTTGTTGCCCTTAACCTTAAAGGGGACGACGAGCTGATTGATGTTCATGTCACAGACGGCGGCAGCCAGCTGTTTATCGCCACCCGCCTCGGGTACGGTTTATGGTTCGGTGAAGATGAAGTAAATGTAGTCGGTGCCCGTGCGGCCGGCGTAAAGGGCATAAATGTAAAAGACGGTGATACCGTCGTATCAGGACAAATCCTGCATGAGACAGATTCGCTTGTCCTTGTCACACAGCGGGGAGCAATCAAGCGGATGAACCTATCTGAATTCGAAAAAACATCCAGGGCGAAGCGCGGTGTCATCATGCTGCGTGAGCTTAAAAAGAACCCGCATCGTGCAGTCGGCGTATTCGCGTGCGCTTTAGCCGACATGATCGCTGCGGAAACAGAAAAAGGCGAGAGAATCGAAATCGCCGTGAAGTCCTTGCGGGCGAATGACCGATACAGCAACGGTTCCTTCTTTACCGATGAAGATGAGACAGGGCCGGTAACAGATGTATGGCGTATCCCCGCGTCTGATGTTTAAGAGTAAAAATAAAATAAAAAAACCTCCGCTCATTGAGCGGAGGTTTTACTATTTAGCTTTCATGGCTGCCGAATAAGTCAGTGATAGCGTGAATGACTTCGATTCCCTGCCATACAAATAAATTCAATGCAGTGAATGAAAATAACCCTAAAATCACCATTCGTAAGATAAACAACATGTTTAACAACCTCCTCATTTTATGTTACATAGATAGGCGATGTTGAACATGAAGCTCATCGAAATACGAGGACTGATAAAATTTAGCGATTAAAAAGCTTTTCTTTCGCTGTCTTCTCCGTGAAGCGGGGCGTCTCCTGTCTGATATCACGATCAGTGAGACAGAAGCGGCAAAAAGCGCCGTCAAGATATATGAGCCCGTCAGCGATTTTTTCTCATCATCAGCATTTTGGCCGGCCTTCATTTCGTGCATTTCCTGCTGGTCGGCTACCGCTTTAAAATGATGAGCAGTATCAAACGCATGGGGAATGGAGAGCAAATGAAAGCTTGCAATCGCTAAAAATAAAATAGAAGCTTTTAAAAACAAGATTTTTTTCAAATGTTCTCCCCCCTTCATAAGTCTGAATATTTTTATTATAATACCCTAATTTAAATGTAAAGTAAACATATTTATTAAATTTAAAAAATTATTATCCTGGTTAAGTATATACCATTCCATCCATCTTTTCATCTCTTTTTTCTTAAAGACCTATTTGTTATGATATGCACGCATTCCTTATGACGTGACAACATCTTTCGGGCTGTAAGATAAAAAACGGGGCATGACAGCAAAAGACGTGATGTAGAAACCGAAACATTTTCTTAAAAAAACTTCTCAACCACTGTTGTTGTGATATAATAATACTCGTTGTGTTAAAAGATCTAACATATGCAGCAAAAATGACAGTAAAAGATATGTAAAAGGGAGGTTAAACATGGAGGCTTTCATCAGTGAAATCATAAATGTTCCAAATGATTTTATTTGGAAGTATCTTGTTTATATTTTAGTCGGGATCGGATTGTACTTTACGTTCCGTTTTCGCTTTATTCAATTCCAATACTTTATTGAAATGTTCAGAATCGTCGGGGAGAAGCCGCAAGGGAATAAAGGAGTGTCTTCAATGCAGGCATTCTTTATCTCAGCCGCTTCTCGTGTCGGAACCGGAAACTTGACCGGCGTCGCGCTGGCGATTGCAACAGGCGGTCCCGGCGCAGTATTTTGGATGTGGATCGTAGCGATTGTCGGTATGGCTTCCAGCTTTGTGGAAAGCACCTTGGCGCAGCTGTATAAAGTGCGTTCCGGTGACGAATTCCGCGGCGGTCCGGCATATTACATGGCAAAGGGACTGGGCGCCCGCTGGCTCGGTATTTTATTCGCGGTATTGATTACCGTTTCTTTCGGACTTATCTTTAACGCCGTGCAGTCAAATACGATTTCTGTGGCGTTTGACGAAGCATTCCATGTGAATAAAACAGTTATCGCAATCATTTTAGCTGTATTAACGGCTTTCATTATATTCGGCGGTCTGAAACGTGTTGTTTCCGTTTCGCAATTAATCGTTCCGGTCATGGCGGGTATGTATATTCTGATCGCGCTGTATGTCGTGATTGTAAATATTACAGCGGTACCTGAGCTGTTTGTTACGATTGTGAAAAATGCGTTCGGTCTTGAACAGATCGTCGGCGGAAGCTTAGGAAGCATCATTATTATCGGTGCGCAGCGCGGCCTGTTTTCAAACGAAGCGGGTATGGGAAGCGCGCCGAATGCCGCAGCGGCTGCACATGTGTCGCATCCGGCTAAGCAGGGATTAATTCAGACGCTCGGCGTGTTTTTTGATACATTTATTGTTTGTACATCGACTGCCTTTATCATTTTATTGTACAGCTTTACGCCTAAAGGCGACGGCATCCAAGTGACACAAGCCGCACTGCAGCACCACCTCGGCGGCTGGGCCCCGACATTTATTGCGATTGCGATGTTTTTATTCGCATTCAGCTCTGTGGTCGGCAACTATTACTATGGTGAAACGAATATTGAATTTATTAAAACAAGCAAAACATGGCTTAATATTTACCGCGTATTCGTTGTAGTGATGGTGGTATACGGATGTTTGGCTGACTTCCAGATCGTCTGGGACATGGCAAACTTGTTTATGGGACTCTTGGCTCTCATTAACTTAGTGGCAATTTTACTGCTGAGTAATGTAGCCTACAAGATCTATAAGGATTATGCCGCTCAGCGCAAAAAAGGTCTTGATCCCGTATTCAAAGCCGAGAATACCCCGGAGCTCAAGCATATTGAAACATGGGCGGAAGAAGAAGGTACAAGCCCCGAACGTAAGACTGCTAACTGAGGAAACATGCATACAATTTTCAAAAAACCTCTTACATTTTGTTGTGAGGGGTTTTTTTATTTTATGTGAAAAACCGGGTTATTTTTACTGAAAACAGATTTTTTTGAATTTATTGTATTTTTATCTTGCGTGTGTAAGGGTTTTCATATAAAGTTTTACTAAACCGGTTTACCAAACCGATTTAGTCTTCAAAGAAAGGAGTATTGATGTGGCTTCTGATTATGGCATTTTTACGATCGGTGATGCGATGATCACCTTAAATCCCGCAAGCACAGGACCTTTGCGTTTTGTTACCCATTTTGAACGAAAAGCAGGAGGAGCTGAACTGAATTTTGCGATTGCATGCGCCAGATTGAATCTGCACTCAAAGTGGGTCAGCAGACTGGGGAAGGATGAGTTCGGCAGAGTGATTTATCAGTTTGCCAAAGGAGAAGGAATTGATGTGACTGACGTCTCCTATGTTGAAGGCTTTCCTACATCTTTAAATGTCAAAGAGATCAGAAATGACGGTTCAGGCAAGACGTTTTATTATCGTTTCAATTCACCAATTCTGACTCTTGCACCGGAAGATATAACAGAGAATATGTTTGCCGGCATTCACATCGTTCATCTTACCGGTGTGTTCCTCGCACTTGATAAGAAAAATCTTGAAATTGCTGAAAGGGTGCTTTCCATCGCCAAAGCAAGAGGGATTCCCGTATCTTTTGATCCGAATATCAGGCTGAAGCTGTGGACGATTGAGGAGGCGCGTGCGGCATTTCATCAAATCTTTCCGCATACTGATATTCTTCTGGCGGGCCGGGACGAAATGAAACAGCTGACAGGTATAGGGGAAAATGAAGCATTAGCCCGGTTTGCAGAAACCTATTCAATCAGCCAGCTCGTCATAAAAGACGGTGAAGCAGGTTCTATGCTGTATCATGATCATAAGTGGGTTCATAAAGAGGCTTTCCCGGTTGCGCCTGTTGACACGGTAGGAGCGGGTGACGGCTTTAATGCCGGCTACCTGTACAGTTATCTGCATGGTTTTGAACCGGAAAAACGTCTGGAGTTTGCCAATGCGGTCGGTGCGCTCGTCACCACAGTTTCCGGTGACAATGAAGGGCTTCCCTATCTAGAAGAGGTTCTGTCATTTGTAAACAAAGAGACTGTGATTGAACGGTAGCAAGCACAACTTAAAAAGCGGGTGAGAAAATGAAAGCGGTTCTAGTACGGAAAGCATTTGATCTGGTGGTGACGGAATGTGAGAAACCGTCTGTTGTCCACGCGGATGATGTTCTTGTCAAGGTGAAGCGGGTCGGAATTTGCGGATCAGATTTGCATATTTATCATGGGACAAATCCGTTAGCGTCCCTGCCGAGAGTAATCGGACATGAAGTTACAGGGGAAGTCGCAAATACCGGTTCTCATGTCCGGCGTTTCAAGCCGGGTGACCGCGTAGTGGTTGAACCGATATCTTATTGCGGAACATGCTATGCCTGCCGGAAAGGACGTCCGAACGTCTGCAAAGCGCTTTCGGTGTTCGGCGTTCATGAAGATGGCGGGATGCGGGAATATATCGTGGTTCCGGAAAAGCAGCTGCATGCCGTTTCCCCCGATCTGCCCTGGGAGGAAGCGGTCATGGCAGAACCATATACGATCGGCGCCCAGGCCGTTTGGAGAGGCCGTGTCGAGAAGGAAGATACCGTTTTGATTCAGGGAGCGGGACCGATCGGAATCTGCATATTAAAAATGGCAAAGTTCAAAGGCGCTTCCGTCATGATAACCGACTTGAATGATGAACGCTTGGCATTCGCTGAAAAAAACGGTGCGGACGTTACCGTCAACGCGCAAAAAGAAGATCCCGTTTTGCGGGTGAACGAATGGACAGAAAATGAAGGCGCCAATGTCGTCATTGATGCCGTCTGTCTCCCCTCAACGTTTGAAACGTCCATTGACGCGGTGTCTCCGGCCGGTCATGTGGTTGTGCTTGGTTTTGATGAGAGGACTGCCGGCATTTCTCAGCTTCCGATCACAAAAAAGGAAGTCACGATAACCGGTTCAAGATTGCAGACGAATCAGTTTCCGTACATTACAGACTTACTGAATAAAGGCCTGTTAACGCACGGCGGTCTTATTACACATACATTTTCAGCAGATGACGTCCATCAAGCATTTCAGTTGATCGAACAGCACCCGGACAAGGTGGGAAAAGCAATCATTACGTTTGATTAAAGGAGGAGCGAGAATGCTGCCTAAGTACGCCATTTACGAAAAACTTCTGCATGCACAAGTGGTGGCTGTCATAAGGGGACAAAACAGCCAAGAGGCGCTTGAAGTTTCAAAAGCGGCCATTTCAGGAGGTATCAGCGCCATTGAGCTTACATACACAACTCCTGAAGTGGAAGATGTCTTTAAGGAACTCCGGCATCAAGATATTCTTCTTGGAGCCGGTTCTGTAATGGATACAGAAACGGCGAGACACGCCATTTTATCAGGCGCCTCATTTATCGTCAGCTCTCATTTTGTAAAAGAGATAGCATCTCTATGCAACCAGTACAGCGTACCGTATCTTCCGGGATGCATGAGTGTGTCTGATATGGCTTTGGCCCTTGAAGCCGGATGTGATGTGGTAAAGCTGTTCCCCGCTAATTCGTTTGACCCTTCATTTATCAAGTCGGTCAACGGTCCTCTGCCGAATGTCCGCATTATGCCGACCGGGGGTATCTCATTAAACAGCATGAATGACTGGCTCTCTGCCGGAGCGGTCGCGGTCGGTGTGGGAGGCGACTTGACAAAAGCATATCAAAAGGGCGGCTATGAAGCTGCCGTATCCCTCAGCAAAGAATACGTCTGCCGAAAAAACGAATATACGGGGGTATAACATGAATATCACGTTTCGCTGGTACGGCCAAGGTAATGATACGGTGACTCTTGAACATGTCAGACAAATTCCCGGGGTCAAAGGCATCGTCTGGGCTCTTCACCAGAAGCCCGCGGGCGATGTATGGGAAAAGGAGGACATTGAAGCGGAAGTCAGATACATTCAATCCTATGGGTTTCATGCAGAGGTCGTGGAAAGCGTGAATGTTCATGAAGCCATTAAACTCGGTCATGAAGAACGCGGACAATATATTGAGCACTATAAACAGACCATTCGCAATCTGTCCGAATTCGGCGTGAAAGTCATCTGTTACAATTTCATGCCGATATTTGACTGGACGCGTACCGATATGTTCCGCGCGCTGGAGGATGGGTCAACCGCTTTGTTTTTTGAAAAAGCGAAAGTGGAAAGTCTCCCTCCGGAGGAACTGATCCGCACGGTTGAAGAATCTTCTGATTTGACGCTTCCCGGGTGGGAGCCGGAGAAAATGGCCCGGATCAAGGAACTGTTTGAGGCCTATCAAACGGTTGATGAAAAACAGCTTTGGGCCAATCTTGAGTTCTTTTTACATGGAATCCTTCCTGTAGCGGAGGAACACGGCATTCAAATGGCCATTCATCCGGATGATCCGCCCTGGTCAATTTTTGGCCTGCCCCGTATTATCACCGGTGAGAAAAGTTATGAAAAGCTGCGAGAGATTTCAGATTCACCCGCCAATTGTATTACGTTATGCACGGGTTCGATGGGAGCGGATCCCGCCAATGATATGGTGAACATCGCCAAACACTATGCGGGAGCTGCGCCGTTTGCCCATATACGAAATGTGAAAATCAGCGATAACGGTGATTTTACGGAAACTTCGCATCTTACCAGTGATGGGTCCATTGATATTACCGGTGTGGTAAAAGAATTGCACGGCCAAGGCTATAAAGGATATGTACGGCCTGATCACGGCCGTCATATCTGGGGCGAACAATGCCGGCCGGGTTATGGTTTATATGATCGTGCCTTAGGAATTATGTACTTGAACGGACTGTGGGATGCGTTCTCGTCTCATGAGAAAGAGGTGAAGGGATGAGACCGATTCATGAACGTTTATCAGGAAGAACCGCTGTCATAACAGGCGGGAGCGGTGTTCTCTGTTCAGCAATGGCAAAGGAGCTTTCACGGCAGGGGATGAAAATTGCGATCGTCAGCCGGAATGCTGATAAAGCAGAGCGTGCGGCGGACGAGATTGCTGATGCTGGAGGAACCGCGGTTTCTGTACCGGCTGATGTTTCAGCCCGTGATTCGCTCGAAAAGGCAAAAGACGAGATTATCAGCCGGTTCGGTTCTGTCAATCTTTTAATTAACGGAGCCGGGGGAAACCACCCTGATGCGATCACTGCCAGTGAGACGTATGAAGAGGATGAGCAGGGCACATCATTTTTTGATATGGACGAAACGGGGTTTTCCAGCGTATTTTCAACCAACTTTACCGGTGCATTTCTGGCATCGCAAGTGTTTGGAAAAGACCTTTTGAAGGCGGAATGTCCCGCGATTATTAATATTTCTTCTATGAGTGCGTATACACCGATGACAAAGGTGCCCGCCTACAGCGCGGCCAAGGCGGCGATTCAGAATTTTACGATGTGGATGGCTGTTCATTTCGCAAAAAAAGGGCTGCGGGTGAATGCCATCGCTCCGGGTTTCTTTTTGACAGCGCAAAACCGTGGGTTGTTATTACAGGAAGATGGAAGTCTGACAGACCGATCCAATAAGATTATGGCACATACACCGATGAAACGTTTCGGGAAACCGGAAGACCTTCTGGGAACGCTCCTGTGGTTTTCGGATGATTCATGCTCAGGCTTCGTCACCGGGGTCACCGTTCCCGTCGACGGAGGTTTTATGGCTTATTCCGGAGTGTGACAGAATCCATGTCCCTGTCAGATTGTAAACCATTTACTTCTGACTTATACTAGTGAAAAATGAAGACAGACGGGGATGAGTCTATGAAAACCATTACAATTTCTGATGTGGCGAAATATGCAAACGTATCTAAAAGCACCGTATCTCAATTTTTAAATCAGCGCTATGACTATATGAGCGAGAAAACGAAACAAAAAATAGAAGCGGCCATTCAAGAGCTGAACTATCAGCCGAATTTCGTCGCCCGCAGCTTAAAACAGAAATCAACATTTACGGTAGGTGTGGTGGTGGCTAATATTCTTCACACTTTTTCCACTCAGGTCATCAGGGCGGTTGAAGACTATTTTCATGAACAAGGATTTCATATTATTGTCTGCAATGCGGATGATGAACCGGAAAAAGAAAAGAAATATATTGAAATGCTGCGGGCTAAGCAGGTGGACGGAATTATTATTTTTCCGACGGGCGAAAATCTCTCTTTATATGAAAAGATGAAACGCGATACGTTTCCGGTCGTGTTTATGGACAGAACCATTGAAGAACTCGGGATTCCGACAGTGATGCTTGATAACCATCATGCAGCCGGTCTTGCCGTTGACCGGTTTATTGAGAGCGGCATTAAGAGAATTGCGATTATTACGACGTCCATTATTCGGGAAATCAGTCCGAGGGTAGAAAGGATTGAAGGGTATAAGAAGGCGCTTGACCGCCACGGAATGATGGTGCGGGACGAATATATCAAAACAGCCGATGCGGCTGATATTTCCAATGTTTTGTCAGAGTTGTTCTCACTTGAGGAGCCTCCGAAAGCGATATTGGCGGCAAACGATATCGTTCTTGTTGAGGTGCTGAAGTATATGAAGGAGCATGATATGACAATTCCGGATAAGGCAGCCGTCATCGGAATTGATGAAGTTCCTTTTGCGGGTTTTTTTACTCCTCCGATTACGACGATCGTCCAGCCTGCGGCAGAAATGGCGCGAAAAGCGGGAAGCCTTCTTCTTCGCCAGATACAAGAAAAAGATGGCGGTGAAAAACGGATTTACCGCTATAAACCGGCGTTGCTCGCAAGGCAATCCGGATAACCGGTTTCATTGCATAAACCGGTTTACTCCGGCAATTTAAATGTCTGAATATTGCGAAATGTCTGAATATCGCGAAATGAGAGGGGGATTTTTTTATGTTCTCAAAAGATAGATTCCCTATTCTTCTTCTTTTATTTTCAGCCGGGGTGATTAACTATTTAGACCGCTCAGCGCTGTCTATTGCAGCGCCGTTCATACAGCAGGATCTCACATTGTCGGCAACCCAAATGGGGCTGATTTTCAGCAGTTTTTCTGTCGGATACGCTGTGTTTAACTTTCTCGGCGGTGTTGCATCTGACCGGTACGGGGCTAAATTGACATTGTGTACGGCGATGATCGTTTGGTCTCTTTTCAGCGGAGCGGTTGCGCTTGCTTTCGGATTTGTAAGTCTTTTGATTATCCGTGTTTTATTCGGTATGGGAGAGGGGCCGCTGTCGGCTGCCATAAGCAAAATGGTCAACAATTGGTTTCCTCCGTCTCAGCGCGCCACGGTCATCGGCCTGACAAACAGCGGAACGCCGCTCGGCGGGGCGATTTCCGGCCCGATTGTCGGGATGATTGCTGTGGCGTTCAGCTGGAAAGTTTCCTTTGTCCTGATCATGATCATCGGTTTAGTCTGGGCGGTCATCTGGTTTAAATTTGTCAAAGAACGGCCGGCGCCGACGGAAGACGCCCCGGCAATGAAAGCGGAGATTCAACCGCATGAGCAGCATATCCCGATGACCTTTTATTTGAAACAAAAAACGGTTCTCTTCACAGCTTTTGCCTTTTTCGCCTACAATTACATCTTATTTTTCTTCTTAACATGGTTTCCGAGCTATCTGGTGAAAGAACGCGGTTTAAGTGTTGAATTTATGAGCGTGGTGACTGTTATTCCCTGGATTCTTGGATTTATCGGTTTGGCGGCAGGCGGAATGATTTCTGATTATGTATTCAAAAAAACCGCCGGAAAAGGGGTTTTGTTCTCACGGAAAGTCATTCTTGTCACTTGTTTGTTCGCTTCCGCTGTACTGATCGGATTTGCCGGACTTGTTACCACTACCGTAAGTGCCGTTATTCTCGTTGCTTTATCAGTCTTCTTTTTATATATAACGGGCTCTATCTATTGGGCGGTGATTCATGATGTGGTTGATCAAAGGAATGTCGGATCAGTCGGCGGCTTTATGCATTTTCTTGCAAACACGGCCGGTATTATCGGGCCTGCTTTAACCGGCTTTATCGCGGACAAAAGCGGATCATTCTCCGGGGCGTTTTTGCTTGCAGGCGGATTAGCCGTTTTGGCCTCGGCTGCGGTAATCCGTTTTGTGCGCCCGATTATCATTCAAACCGCTTCTGAAGATAAAAAAGACACGATACCTTATTCATAAGTCATCAAAGCCACTGAGGCTGTCCTGCCGATAACGGGATGGCCTTTTCGTTCTGCCGCTTGATCTGTTCCTATGATAATATAGGAATTGTTTACAAAAGAAGGGAAGAGGAGGGGGCATGAAACAGAAGCCGATATATGTCGAAATCAATATTGCATCTGATATAGAAACGCTTTGGGAATATACGCAAAACCCGCATCTTCATAAAGAATGGGATCTGCGTTTTTCTGACATTACATATCTTCATAGGCTGCCAGATGAACCGCAGAGATTTCTATATGAAACACGAATCGGTTTTGGGCTGAAGGTATCCGGCACGGGCGAATCAATAGGTGACATAAGGTCTCGCTCGTCAGAAAGAGTGTCTTCGCTCGCTTTTGCCTCTGATCATCCGCTGTCACTTATAAAAGAAGGCAGGGGCTACTGGAAGTATATAGAGCGGGATAACGGACAAACCGCATTTTTGACTCAATATCAATATGAAACGGCCCGCGGTCTGCCGGGAAGTTGGATAGACCGGTTTTTATTTCGTCCTCTGCTAAGCTGGGCTACCGCATGGAGCTTTGATGCGTTGCGGCTTTGGATAGAACAAAACAGACATCCGAAGATATCAGTCCGTTTCGGGTTTGTCTATGTCTTTATGTGTCTCGTATTCAGTCTGTATTGGTTTTTTCAAGGCTTTCATGATGGCTGTGCCGATGCAGAGATCGTGAGGGGAGCGCTGGAGACAGGGTTAGGGGTATTATGGCTGCTTCCCATGCGGAGAAAGTGGCTGATTCACACCGGGCAGTCAGTCTTCTTTTGTGTAACGGCACTGCTATATTCGGGCGGCGGATTCGTGATCTCATTAGGAGTGCTTACGATAGCCGCAATGATTCTTAAGCTCAAGCTGCCGAGCGCCTGGCATACAAAACGAAAGAGAGAAGTGAAATGACGGATTCAATGTATGAAAAAGCGATTACTCATTATCAATCACTGCACCCGATGCTGCAGAAACGGTACAGATTTGACGGATCACGCACGTTTTGCGGAGAAGGCGTTATGTCAGAAATAAAGGGAGGTTCTTTTCTTGTCAGAATGCTTTTAAAGACAGGTGTTTTTTTCAGATGTTTTTTCTCAGAGAGGGGAAACGATATCCCTTTCACTATCGAAAACAAAAACAGGCAAAATGGCGTGGAATGGAATCGTACCTTTTTCTTTAAAAGCAAACCGCGTTTTTTTGATGCGGTCATGGAGTATGATGAGCGGGAAAACAGAATTCTTGATTACTTCGGCAAACCCCGCATCCTACTGTCTGAACTGCATTTAGAAGCGTCTTCAGACGGAGGGCTTGTTATTACATCCGGAAGGCAGTGGCTCCTGATAGTCGGAAAGAAAATCCCGCTTCCGGCATGGCTGTGCGGCAGTTCAACCGTTTATGAGGCTTATGATGAGGAAATGAATTGCTTCAGCATAAAGGTTCATGTGAAAAACCGGATACTCGGCACGCTTTTCTCTTACCGGGGGACTTTCCGGGAAACAGAGGGAGAAACATGCTGAAGCGTCATCTCATGGTAAGCGTGATTTGCTTTTTGGGATTTGCGGCGGCTGAAGCTCCGTATATATCAGCTGCTGAGATGTTTGTTTTATTTTCCGTACTTTTTTTCGTTCCCGCTGTATTCGATTTTGCTTTTCGACCGTCAAAGACCTTAGAGAATGTGTTATTACGGAGTTATCCTGTTGCCGCTTTATGTGCGGTGCTTGCGCTTGTCACAGACTTCAGTTTTTTTGCCGTTGTGTGGCTCATTTATACGGTTGGGCTGGCACTGTATGCTGTCCGGCGGCTGATGAAAACAAATATTCACAGAACAGAAGAGATGTCTGTTATGGCGGGTTTCATTTATTTGGCCGGGGGCGGATTCTGGTTCTTCGCATATGTCCTTGAGATTCCCGTCATGAATTTCGGCCCGCTTATCGTTCTGCTGACGGCGGTGCACTTTCACTATTCCGCTTTCCTCATTCCGATCTTTAACGGATTGCTCGGCAGGATCATACGGGAGAAACAGGTTCTTTACAGATGGAGCACGGTCATTATTTTGATTTCGCCGATCCTTATTGCCCTGGGGATTACATTTTCAAAGACACTTGATGTGATTGCTGTCGCTCTGTATCTGGCGGGTCTGTATGCAAATGCTTATCTCGTCTTTACGGCGCCGTTTGTTACGAAAACAGGCAGGATCTTGATCAGGAGTTCTTCGGCTGTGTTAATGATCACAATTGCTTTTTCTTTGATATATTCGTATGGTGTCTACCGCGAGGAGGCAACGCTCACGATCAGCCAGATGATTTGGATTCACGGGGCCGTCAATGCATTCGGCGTTATCCTGCCGGCTTTGACGGGGTGGAGGTTGGAAAATCCGAGACCGTTTGATGAGGGCAGTGAAAGAACGTTCAGCCGTATTTACGGGAAGAGAACGATAGGCAAAGAATTTTTGACTGATATTCATGCAGCAAATGACATCCATTATACCGGCCTTCTGGATCAGCTGAGAGAACTGCATTCTGAAGACTTTTCAACTGAAAAACTGGCGCCGGCCGTTATTTCCTTTTATGAAGAGACAATTGATTATGACATCATGGCAAAAGTGACGTGGAGCAGATGGTTTCGTCCGTTCGCGCGCGTGTACGAGCCGTTCAGCAGAAGAGCGGGGCAGATTCACCTGTCCATGAATCCGGATTGGTATATCATGCACAGTGATATTATAGGAGTTGACTCTGATAAAGACGGCAGAAAAAATGTCCGTGCGTGGATCAGAACAAATGAAAAGCAGGAAACCGTTTTTACTGCGCTGTATTCAGCGTACAGGGCAAAAGGGGAAGGATACATGAATATCTCTCTTCCGCTGCCGTACGGCCAAATGACGGGCATTTTAAAGCCTTATGCGCGTAAGCAGAATCTTGTTTTGACAAGCAGACGGCGAAAAAGCGGAGCGGGTGATGAAGGGATTTATCTGCAGACGAAATGGGGGACGTGTCATCTTCCGCTGGCAGAGACATTTCTTATTTCAGCCCAGAGCGAAACAAGCCTGAAGGCCGTTCATCATATGTGGCTGTTCGGACTGAAATTTTTAACTGTGCATTATCGGATCACTCATGCTTCCGCAGGTAACCGAAGCAAATAACTAGCTGCAGCGCTGCCTGTTCATCAGGCGGCTTTTTCTCATCTACATGGGTTATATTCACCATTTTATTTGCGACCTATTTTGCGGCGGATGATACGAAAGGAGTCATGCACTGGATCTCATTTATTCACGTGTTAGCTCAGCTGTCAGGGATGAGCATGAGCGGTTATGTTGTCAGTGAATGGGGTGGCACGCGGCACTTTGGATTGGGAGCGGCCTCGGTCTTTGCCTGTCTTTCATGATTCGCGAAATGAAAACGACCGCTATGATTCCGCACGCACTGGCTCCGCTGGTGATGGAAACGTTTTTTAATAGGTTTTCACTCGGCATTATCTTTCCTGTGCTGCTTGGAATGTCGATTGAGTCTGTTCCGGCGGGCATGAGAGCAACATCGATGGGGCATATCAGGCGCTTTATGCACTCGGTATTTTCGGAGGACCTTGGTTGCGGGATTTTTTAATGATTGGCTGGGCTCAGAGCCGGATTTTATTTCGCGGCAGTGCTCTGGCTGGCGGCTGTCATACTTGCTCATATGTGGGGAGCCGATGCAAAAACTCGTCGGAAAAAAGCAGGGAAGATGCGGCAAAGTATTACCAGACATGGTTTTTTTATTTCTGTCCCTAAAAATGATCTCATTCCGGGTAAAGGCCAAAGCTGAATCAAACCTAACGCTGCAAACATTTTTATACGTGTAACGAAATGACTGCAATAACACAATGTACGGTTAGTTCGTTATAAATTTCTCTTCCGTCTCAATAACTAAAGTATACTTAATTTATGAGACGGATAATTCATTTCTTCGTTTAACTTCCTAGAATATATATTATGTAAACTAGAAATTATGTAGAGAATATAAAAGTGGATCCATATTCTAAGAACATCCCCTTTTTGTAAGGTAATATTAAAAAACCTCTACGTCCTTAATAAATTAAATTGGTCATAAAGGTTTTTCAGTTTGAGTATTTTAATCGGTTATGTCACTTGTTGCTGGTCTTCTTGATCAAGTCCACGCCATCGTATGCCAGACTTTCCACACTTGTAGCCTTCTGCAGTATGTAATGATCAAAAAAGTTCTTCGTATAGTCTGTAACAAGATTTCGCATCTCCATGGCATCCCGTTCGCCTCTAAGTTCCTCATTCACACTGGTAAACACGATGTCGCAGTAATCTAAATGCGCAGCACGATCAACAGAGAAATAATAGGTATCCATGCTATTGTTAGCGCCAATGATCGCATTCATGTTATAGTTCGGTTCAGAAAACAGCAGCAAAAAGGGTTTCTTAAGGTCGCTGCCCTGAAGGCCGAACGCTCCGCTATCCAAGCCAATCCCGCAGATGAACCGTTCGTCGTCCCGGCAAACAATCGCCGTCGTAGGCCCTCCATAAGAATGTCCGACTATGCCCATGCCGATATCAAGCAACAATCTGCCCTTAAAGATGGAATTCAGCTCTCCAGAATCCAATTTGACAAGATAATCGGCTACATACCTTACATCTTCTGCCTGTAATTCACTATACTCTGTTAACTTGTCAAGTATCGGCAGTGTAAGCACGTTTTGGCACATCTCAATGGCAGTTTCATCGTCGGGCCGTATCTCCATCTTACCAGCCAAAGCCAGCATCTCCGGATCTTCAGAAAACGCCATAATGACATCCGAAAAATCCTTTGATACATTAAACAGGCGCCCATCTTTACGCTTATACATCGTGCTATTCTGATGGCCGATGCTTACTACAACATATCCCATGCTTGCCAAGTCTGTACAGATCACTGTACCCCATTCTGGAGAACCGCCCCCGCCGCAAACATAGAATAACACCGGATAGCGTTTTTCCTTCCCGGAGAGAGCAAGGTCGTCGTAACATTGGGTCTTGATATCTATAGAGTAAGCATCCTTCAACGCAGTGAGAAGCGGCTGCTCATCAAGCATTTCGCAGACTTCAGGAAACATGTACGCTGATGTAGTCTTCCCTTCGCTGCTGTCGGACGGATAGTACACAAACGCCGTCAGTTCTCTTTTTGTATGATCTGATGCCGTGTACTCAAAATCCATCTGGGTTCGGCCGACAGTATAGCCGCCAATTGGCTCTGGAAATGCGTCATACTTTTTCATTCTCTTGTTCCCCCTTACGTAATAAAAGTGGCGGATGTGAAATACACACATTGCGCTATAAACGCTTTTCAAAACTGTGAAACAATTACATCATATGTTCAGTGAATCATATCTACTCCTTGGCTTTCTTGAGATTGCTAACAACATTTGTACAGGCCCATATACTGTTTCAGAGTTTCATCCGCCACGTAAACCTCCTTGTATTGCTGTTTAAGATGATAAAAGCGGACATCGTTGCTGATGTCCGCCTAAAGCTTAACTAATTGGGTTCTGTTCCCCAAATCAGTTTTCCTTGATGATATAATGTGATTTTTTTCGTTGTTTTAAACGTATTTGATTGGAAAAAGGAATAATCGCCGCTTTGTGCATAATTGCTCCAGTCATCATTGTGAAGACGAAGCTGAATATTCCCTGTGCTTGCTCCCGGTGACAGCGTTCCTGTTTTAAACCCCAGTTCCAGATAGGTATCTGCACCTTGCTTAGGTTTATGCAGCGTCACAAACTTGTGGGTCAGATTGCCGCATCCCATCTGCGCGTAGTCACAGTCAAAGTTTTGGCCTTTGTTTTTCACGTTATACCAGTAACGGGCAGTGACATCTTTTAAATCAACCGTCGCATTGCCGTTATTTTTTATGTGAAGCTGCGGGCGGATTTGATTGCTGTTCACACGCCCATCCCCTGCTTTGTATTGTACAGAAACGCCTTTTTCCTGTGTGGGGTTATCTTGTGCTGGCGTTTCAGGGACGTCCTTCGTCGAATCTTTAGTGCCGCGAATGTTTTCTCTTACGAATGTTCCTGAAGCAGTTAAATCTGTAAGCGGCCAGCCGCCTGTTTTAGATGCTCCCGGCTTTAAAGCCGAAGATGATTCCTGCTTATCAGAAAGATTCCAGTTCACCCAGCTGATGTTCTTACTGTCGAGATAATTCAGCCATTCCCGCGACTGGTCAAGGAATACACCGCCATTTCCAGACGCGTCGCTTGTTCCCCATTCCGTCACGAAAATAGGCGCTCCTTTACTGAGTGCATAGTTTGCTTTATCCCGTAAAGATTGGCCATGTGTGCCGGCATAAAAATGAAGCGCGTACATGACGTTTGCATCTTTTAGCTGATCATCGGCTGCATCATTCACATCTTGGCTCCATGTACCGGTGCCGACAATGATGATGTTGTCTGGATCATTTTTGCGGATAACGGAAATCACTTCTTCCGCATACGGTTTAATATCACGCTTCCAGTTCACGTCACCGTTTGGTTCGTTTGCAATTTCATAAATGACGTTTGGCGTGTTTCCGTAAAGACTTGACATCTCCTTGAAAAATTCTTTTGCCTTCTCTTTATTTTGGTTTGGGTTGCCGTCATTTAAAATATGCCAGTCAATGATGACATATATCCCAAGTTCTTTTGCCGCTTCAACCGCTTCTTTTACTTTATTTTTCACGGACGGGTTGTCAATATAACCGCCATCTGCCGTATACATCGCCGCGCGGAAAACGGTTATGCCCCAATCGTCTCTCAGCCATTTTAAGCTGTCTTTATTGACGAAATCGCCATACCATTGCAATCCATGTGAACTGATCCCTTTCAGTTGTACCGCTTTGCCGTCTCGGTTTACGAGCTGTGTACCTTTTATGCTAAGCTGACCATTCTTGGCTACTGGCGTTTTTGTCCCTGCTGCTGATGCCGGCGAAGGCAGCAAGCCGCCCATTGTCAATACCGCAATCAATAAACACGTAATAAAAATAGAAATTGACCGTTTCATATCTGATCTTTTCCTCCTTCGCATCATTTTGGCTCTTTCTTATGAGCTCGAACTCATTGTAAAAATCTTTCTCATGATTGTCTATCAACCTAATTTCTTGTTTTTGGGAGGTGTAAAAGCCTGTCAATTTGCTCTATCTCTATTGAATAAGACACACCTGACACATATAGAACAAAGAAAACCGGGCTGAATCGGGACTTTACACGTCATTTTTCAATCGAATCGAAAAATTAAATGTATTTCCAACGTAGACACGCTGAATGTGATGAGTCTCAATATGGCATTGAATCTTATGATTGCTGTAAGAAGACGAGTCCTTGTTAATTTAAGGTTGATGTAAGGTTCGGATTAATACGGGTTAAGGTTGGAGTTGTACAATAAGATTGTACTTCAGTGAGGGATTCAGCCAGAAGAATTCCCCCTTCAATAAATCATAGAGGTGAAAAGGTTTGAGAGAAAATAAAATGTTGTCTTCATTATGTTACTTCAGTATATTTTTTGCGCCGTTTCTGTTTCCGATTATCGTCTATTTCTTAGGCCAGGACGATGTGAAATATCATGCGAAAAAATCTTTGTGGACGCATCTGATTCCTTATTTGATTTTTGGAATTGGCATCATCGCTTCAGGTTTACTTGGTATGAATGACATCAGACACGCCGGGCCTTTCCTGCTTGCGACGTATGCTGTTACATTCCTTGTGGCGATCTATTTTTTCATTTGGAACATTGTCAAAGGAATCAAAGTGTTTTCGGAACAATAGGAAAAAACGGTTCTGTTATTAATCAACAGAACCGTTTTTTTGTATAGCCATTATCATAATTGTATATCTATCGTTGTCCCTTCTTCCACGGTGCTGTGAATGGTGATGTCCCCTCCGTGCTTTTGGATAATATCCTTTGCTATGGCCATTCCAAGACCAGAGCCTGCATGCGTCGTTCCTGTATTTGTGCCCCTGTAATAGCGATCAAACACTTTTTCCAGCTCCTCTTCTTCTATCCCTTTGCCGTTGTCCTTAATTGTCACATGAGTTCGTTCTTTTTGTTCAAGCTGTACAACGATCTTCACATCAGGATCATTGTGAACGAGGGCATTTAAAATGAGATTCGTGACCGCTCTCCGAATCAATATCGCATCAAGGTTCAGCATCAGCTTTTCCACGTTCGTTTGAAGCTCAATGGACTTATCCGCATATCTAGAATCGTTTAACATATCAATTAACGTTTCCCGCAGCAGCGATACAAGGTTTACCCGCTCTGTATGTAACATCACATCGTTGTTTTTCAGCCTTGTCGTTAAATTTAAATCTTCCATCACATCTTTCATATAGAGGGATTTACTCTCAATGATCTGGGCGTACTCTCTGATCTGTTCGGCTGTGAGATGGTAATTTGGATCTTGGATGATTTCTGCATAGCCTTGAATAGATGCTAATGGTGTTTTAATGTCATGAGAAATATGACTGATCCACTCTTCACGCATTTGCTCTAATTTATCTTTTTCTTTTTTGCTTGAAGATAGTTGTTCCGATAAATGATTGACATTATAGAAGACATCTTTATAAATGCCTTTGGATTTCATGTTGATCGTATAATCTCCATTAGCTAACCGCTGAATTCCTTGAATGACACGGCCGAGCGGTTTTGTGAGCTGCCGGCTGAATAGATAGCCAATGAGTAACGCGATCAATGCATCTATTGATAATAATATGATGGTTCCTGCATTGAACTTCGTCACAAATTCCTTGGTATCATATGAGAGGACATATTTTCCGAGAGAGGGATTTTTAAACCCTATAAAGTAACTGTACTCCTTGCCGTTTACTTTTTTCCCGCCGGCGTAAATGGTTGATAATAATCGTTCATCCTTATATTTATGTAAATTTACAATTTCAATAGGCGTATATTTTTTCTTCAGTCCTTTAGGTTCTCTATCATGATAAACATCCTGTCCGTTTTCATCTAATATTTGAATCCATGCATTCTGTTCTTTTAAAGCTTTTTGGCCCTCTTTGTTTACTGTGATACCATTGTTCGATAACGTGACATATTGTCGGAATGATCTTGTGAAAGTTTCCGGTGTATTTTCTTCGTCATGTTGGCTGTTCGCCTGGAAAACGAGCCAAAACATAAAAATAAATAAATTAATGAAGACTGTAATGATGGTCACGATAATGACAGAGACCATATATCTGCCTGTTAATCGCCAATTCATCCTTACGCATCCTTTACAACAAATTTGTAGCCTAACCCTTTCACAGTGACGAGAAAGTCTGGTTTTGATGGGGTGTTTTCTATTTTCTCACGGAGCCTGCGTATATGAACCATCACTGTGTTGTCAGAACCGAAGAAATCTTCTCCCCATACAGCTTGATAGAGTGTTTCTTTACTGATCACCCGATTGGGATGCTGCAGAAAATAGGTCATAAGCATAAGTTCTTTAGGTGTTAACTCAATAGCCGCTCCATTTTTGGTGAGCTCGGCTTGTTGTTGGTTTAATTCAAATGGCCCTTTTTTTATTACGGTTCCGGTTTGAGAAGGCTGTAAGTAAGAGACCCGTCTCAGCTGTGCTTTGACCCGGTATGCAACTTCCTTAGGGCTGAAGGGTTTTGTAATGTAGTCGTCCCCGCCGATGGCAAGTCCTACAATTTTATCCGTTTCCTCCCCCTTTGCAGACAAAAAGATAATAGGAACGTGTGAAATGTCTCTTATTTGCTTGCAGATATCATAGCCTTCACCGTCTGGCAGCATGATATCCAATATCACCAGATCGGGATTTTCTTGATGAAATTGAGCCAATCCGTCACGGGCAGTCGAAGCGGTGATCACGCGATCAATGCCTTCTCTTATTAATACGGTTTTAATCAGTTCCAAAATTTCTTTTTCGTCGTCTATGATTAATACTTTGCTGTGAAGCCGTGACATATAATGATCACTCCTTGAAGTCATTGTCATTATTATACCCAATGTCCATGTATCGTTAAAAATCAACACTTCTCTCCCACAGAAAATAAGCCAATTTTCTTTTTTGAGTAAGAAAATTGGCTTATTGCGATGCTGACGCCTTTAACGCTTTACAACAAATGTTGTCACGCTTTGAGCCGGAAGATGGGCCCAAAAATGATTGTCCGTTACTTTGAGATCCGTTCCAGGTTGAAGATTGCTGTTGCTGCTCGTGATCCATCTGGATACTTGCGAAGCAGTTCCATTCTGCAACACGAAGTTTTGGTTGACCCCTGTGTTATTTTTATTAATGGCAACAATCACGACTTTATTGTCTCCTTTATAGGCTGACACGTAAACATTCGGTTCAGGATTTTTCGTTGCATCAATCCTTACATAGCCTGGGCGCACAAATTTTGAGAAATGAGCCATATTGTATCCGCGTTTGCTGATCATCCCATCTTCTTTCATAGGGCCGTATGATCTGCGGATGTACCACCACACATAAGCTTGAAAATCTCCCTCTACCATTGAATGATGAATATGCTCTGAAACACCTAAAGCCTCAGGCCAGCGATCCGCTGAATTGTTGTCACTATTCGGATAGTATACCTCCGTCATCCATAGCTCTTTCCCTCCTCCTTTTTGTTTGAAAAGAGGATAAGGAAACTGACTGACCTGAGTGCCGTACAGGTGGGTTCCGAGGATATCCATATTCCTAAGCGCCTGCGGATCGTTTAAAATGGGGTCCGATATATTTTTCAGGTATTGAAATGATTCCGGCGCAATCACGCGGGCATTAATGGAACCGGCATTCTCTCTCATGAAACGCAGGATTTCTTGGGGCGTCCACCATGTCCATTCGTGAGCGTAATCAGGCTCGTTTTGCATAGAAATCGCATACAGATCCACACCATTACTCTTCATGAAATTAACGAAATCGTTAAGATGCTGCGCGTATGCGGCGTACTTATCGTATCTCAGCCGCTTAGCTGCTGTGTCACCATTATGATTGAAAGTCTCAACCATATCGTTTGGCGGATTCCAAGGGGAAGCAAAAACGATTGCTCCATGTTTGATCGCACTCTTTGCAGTCTCCACTTCCTTGTACCAATTATTTCTATTTTCATCTACATGAATTCTTAAGACCGAAAAACCTAACTGATTCTGTCCATTGCCAAAAGCGGTCTCCCGTTGAGCCGCAGTCAAGTCTCCAATCCAAGCCGGGTGGTTCATTCCTCCAAAACCGCGAATCACTTGTCTTTCTGCAGATATATTAACTGTTGCATCACTTGCTGCTGAAACTTCAGTAACTCCCGGTCCTAAGAGCATGACGGACAGCATTGTGAAACATACCAATAATACACAAATTGTTTTTTTTACGCTCGATATCATTTTTTCCTCTCCTTCATATGTCGTTTATGGACTTAGAAAACGTACCTTTGTCTCCCTTTGCTTATCTTTGTGTAAACTGCCAGTAATCGAAATTAAACAAGTTTCCTGTACCAGTTCCGGTAAATACAAAGAATACGTTGTGAACACCGGATGCGCCGCTTACCGCAGTTTCTATTTCTCTCCAAGATTGCGTTCCGCCTGTGGAAGGGACATTCAAGGTTCCGACAAGCTTACCGTTTGCAGTATCTAGCCGCACTTCTATTTTCCCGCCAAGAGCGGACGCTACATTTGCTTTAAACGTCCTGGCACCGCCTGACCCGAAATCTGCATTTCCAACAGCAATCCAGTCTCCGTTATGAATGTTTGTGACATGTTGATTATTGACCGGGCCGCCGGGTGCTGAGGATGCCTCTGTCAAAATCCGTCCGTTCCAGGCAAACGTTTCCGCTTCTACCCGGTGATATGGATTCAAATTGGATAGCTGTTTGACACCTGCAAAATTTGCCGCTACCTCTTGCAGGGAGCCATCTGGATTGTGCACAAGCTTATTAATATGGGGAGAACGGTATCCTTTGCCGGCCCCGTAAAGAGCGGAGCTGACAGTTTGAGTATGATACACCACATACCACTCGTTTTTAAAATTGAAAACAGCATGGTGATTGTTCCCGCCGCCTCCGAAAAATGCTCCCGGATTTTTCAGAAAGTGCCCTCTATACGAAAAAGAATCCATAGGACTTGAGCTGGTCATATAACCGATCTCACCTGGAGGTTTATCGGCCGGGTGCGCGCCCCCGAAATTGATACAATAGGAATAGTAATATTTTCCGTTATACTTATGCATTCCCGAATCTTCAAACATAAAAGGCGCATCAATCGTAGACGCACTTCCGGCAACACTGGTCATATCAGGACCTAATTTCATGACTCTTGCTGTTTTAGGATTGGCCCATTGCCCCTGTGCGGGATTTGAACCGCCCGGAACGCCTCCGCCGGCATATAGGTAACCGGTACCGTCATCATCTACGAATACTGCAGGATCAAAAAGCCATACAACACCGGACATTCCTGGCGTATTTGGCGTTACCAGCGCTTTTCCGATCGGATCTGTCCATGGGCCGGTCGGGCTGTCTGCGGTGAGAACCCCGATACCTCCGCCGCCGTTTGCGAAATAAAGGAAAAATTTATCCTTACCATTGATCTTTTTCACCGCGGCTGACGGGGCCCATGATGCTCCTGCCCATTTGGCAATCCCCCGGCCGCCATTCGCCCCATTGGCACCCGCTGCGGGAATCGTTCCGTGATCTGTCCAGTTCACCATATCCGCTGAAGATATGACGGATATTTTATTCAAATTGGCAAATGAATTATCCTTAATCGTGCCGTCGCTATTATATTCATAGTCATCGCTTGACATATAGATGTAGACTCTTCCGTTATAGGTCAGCGCAAACGGATCTGCGCCCAGATGATGGTCGATAAGCGGATTTGAATTCCCAACATGTTTTGCAATTGGAGTGCTTACCGCATTCGCATATTCCCCAGGTAAACAGCTCAATAATAAAGCAAGAATCAATAAACATACGCTGCACTTTTTCATCTGCTTAACATCCTCCTGTTTCCGCATATTAGGTTTTTAAAAAATATGATAACAACAGGTCATGAAGAATGCGTAAAATGAATGATTTTTAGAGTGAAAACGTTGCAAATATCTGACCCTCTTTTATGAAAAATGCCGCCGGTTGCAGTCAGCGGCATTTTGCCCTGAATCACTTACATTTTGTCAAACTTCGTGTCCCCCGCAAACGATCCCATTGACAGTTGTTCTTCAAGAACAAGTCCGTGATGATGCCGTTCTTCAATCCTTTTGATAATAGATCGAATTGTATCCGTATTTTCTTCAATATTGTGAGGGTCAAAGATCGTCACATGGTCTCCTTTTAATTTGTACTCAAGGTAATGCTGTGCGGTTGATTGCTTCCATCCTCTATCGGTCAACTCGCCGCATAGAAAATGATGAATGTTGGCGTTCACCGCGCCGGAATTGATCAGTTTATTGTGATATGTGAGATAGCTTCTGATTTTATCCTTAATCGAAGGAATGGTTAATAATTCTCTATAATAATCCGGAATGATATCCAGATTCCGATGAATGATCTCTTCGGTTTCCTCTTCCGAAAAATAATTCACCGAAACGGCTCTTTTAGAATCAAGCATCATAATGTCCGATACGATGCGTCCGCGCTTCTCTAAGGCTTTGGTAACCTCAAAAGCCAAATTCGACCCCGAGGAGTAACCAAGTAAAACAAAGGGCCCTTGTTCCTGAATGCCTATCATGCTTTCTGCATATCGGTCAACGATCTCTTGCTCGTAAGACGGCTCTTCTAGGAAATCAGCGGCATAGACGGTGCAGCGGCCGTCAAGTCTTTTCGCCATTTCATTATAGACCAGCCCGTATCCGATTAAAGGCGGGAAACAGAACACAGGGATTAAACCGTTCTGATTCATCTTGACGAATACGTTATCCGTCTTGGACTCGAAAACTGCCGCTTGAATGGCGCGTGCCATTGTTTCGATGGTAGGAAAATCGTATACGGCTTGATAATGCATTTTGATTCCCATACGGTCGTTGATTTGATGAATTACTTGCAATACTTTGAGCGAATGGCCGCCAACGTCAAAGAAGTTATCTTTAATTCCCGGGTCGCTGAGAGCTAAAATGTTCTTCCATATCTCGGCCAGCTGCTTTTCAATTAACGTTCCGGGCGCTTCGTATTCGGTTCCGGTGAGCCTATTTCCCTCAGGAGCCGGCAAAGCTTTTCGATCGATTTTTCCATTTGCGGTTATCGGCATCTTCTCCATTTGGACAAAGTAAGCCGGTATCATATAAGCGGGCAGTTTATTCAGCAAATGGCTCTTCAGCTGCGCCGTATTTAATGAATCGTCTCCTGACAAGTAGGCGCACAGCTGCTTTGAGCCCTCTTCTTCAATTGCGATGACGACCGCTTCTTTGACAGATTCCGATTGCAATAAAGCCGCTTCGACCTCGCCAATTTCAATCCGGTAGCCTCGGATTTTCACCTGATGATCAATTCTTCCCAAATACTCGATATTGCCGTCAGGCAGCCACCGGGCGACATCTCCCGTTTTGTACATTTTTTCGCCTGCGGCAAACGGGTGTTCAACAAATTTCTCAGCCGTTAATTCCGGGCGGTTCAAATATCCTCTGGCCAGTCCCTCTCCTGCCACATAGAGTTCGCCCGGTATGCCCATTACCTGAATGCGCTGATATTCGTCCAAAATATACGCTTGCAGAGTAGGAATAGGTTGTCCGATGTTGCTTCTGCCCTCGTCGATTTCCCGTTCCGTGATTTCTTTATATGTGACATGAACGGTAGTTTCGGTGATGCCGTACATATTGATTAATTGTGTTAAAGGATATTTAAGCTTCCAGTCTTTCAAGAAGGATGGATTTAACGCCTCTCCGCCAAATATGATTTTTCGGATGTTTAAATTGGATTCGGGATCTGCTCTCTCTTCCTGCATCAGTTGATAGAAATAACTTGGCGTTTGATTTAAAATGGTCACAGCTTCCGATTTTAACAATTGCAAATACCTTTCCGGGTTTTTTGCTATTTGTTTCGGAACAATCACTAATTTGCCCCCATACAGCAGCGCTCCGTACATTTCCCATACTGAAAAGTCAAAGCAGAAGGAATGAAACAAAGTCCATGTGTCCGATGCATTAAAATCAAAAACATTTTTATTATTAAATAACAGACGAACCACGTTTTTATGTTCAATGAGCGTGCCTTTCGGATTCCCCGTTGTTCCTGATGTATAAATAATGTAGGCTAATTGATTTGGCATCACGTTCAGATTGAGATTAGATGCTTCGGCGCCGTATGATGACGGATCGTCAAGGAAGATAGTATGACTTTGATAATCGGTACCTTCCAGAAGATGATGTTGCAATAATAAGATAGAGACGTTAGAATCCTCAAGCATATAATGGATGCGTTCTTTCGGATAATCCGGATCGATCGGTACGTAAACGCCCCCGGCTTTCAAAATAGCAAGGATGCCTATCACCATCTCCGGTGAACGTTCTGCCATAATGCCGACAAGCTCCTCGGCCTGAAGTCCTTTGGCAACCAAGGTTCGGGCCAGCTGATTGGCGCGTTCATTTAATAACCGATACGTCAGCTTCTTATCTTCAAAAACAATCGCCGCTTGCTCCGGCGTTCGCTCCGCTTGTTCTTCAAACAATTGATGAATCGTCTTTCCCTTTGGATACTCCGCCGCCGTATCGTTGAACTTATCTATCAGGAGCGATCGCTCATCCGCTGTTACGATATCAAGGTCTTGAACGCGAATTTCCTGATCGTCCGCCATTTGCTTCATGATTTGTATGAAATGCGTCTGCATCCGTTCGACACTTGCTTGGTCATAAACATCGCGATTGTATACAAAACGAATGTCAATTTCTCCATCCGGCATCACTATAAAAGTAAAATCGTAATGAGTATGTTCTTCCATATGAAAATCGAGAATGTCTAATGCGTTGTCATCCTGCTTCATATGTTCTATTTGTTTTTCAACCGGGTAATTTTCAAATACCATAATATGATTGATCAACTGCTGCTTTTGCTCAGTTTGAGCCTGAATGTCATACAACGGGAATGTATCATATTTTTGAGAAGCCAGTGCCCGCTCCTGGTTCATTTTCAATACTTGTGCAGCTGTCATTTCAGGCTGCGTATGAATACGTACGGGAATGGTATTGATAAATAAACCGACCATGGTTTCAATTCCCGGAATTTCTGCTGGTCTGCCGGATACGACCGTGCCGAAGACGACATCCTGACTCCCGTTGTATCTTTGCAGCAATAAGCCCCATGCGGTTTGTATCCATGTATTGACGGTGACTTGCTGACGGCTTGCGGCCCGTTTGATTTCATCTGTGAGCCGCTTTCCTAAACGAAACTCATGCTCACCTTTTTCGTATCCTTTCGCCTGGCCGGAAGATTGTTCTTGTAACAAAACAGTCTGCCCTTCATAACCTTCTAAATAGTTACGCCAATAGGCTGACGCCTGCTTGTGATCTTGTTGATCCAGCCATTCGATATATCGGCTGTATGGAGTGACGGCTCCCCGCTTCGGCTGCCTTTGCTCGAGTATCGCATAATAGGTTTCAAACACTTCTTTCGTAACAAGAGGCAAACACCAGCCATCCATTAAAATATGATGAAAGCTCCATATCAATCGCGCTTGGTCTTCCTCTGTCCGCAGGATTGATATGCGCATTAAAGCATCCCGGGTGAGATTGAATCCCCGCGCCTTATCTCTTCTTGCAAAATCGGCAATAAACTCGCTGCGCTGATGACTGTTCATGCTGCGAATATCTTCAACGGCCATTTCAATCGGCTTTTGCCGGAATACAATCTGCAAAGGCTGATCTTTCCATTCTGTATAAAAAAGAGTCCGAAGAATGTCATATTTTTCGGCCAGATGCGCCAAACTCATCCTGAATGCATCGATATCCAAGAAACCTTTCAGATCAAAAGCGGCTTGTTCAAAGTAAGCTTCGGAAGCCGAATCGATCAAGCTGTGGAACAACATTCCTTTCTGCATCGGGGTTAATGGGTATATATTTTCAATGTCACCGAGATGACTCGTTTGCTGTACAAATTGATCCAGTTCACCGATCGTTATACCTTTTAACGAAATATCGCTTGGCGTCAGGTGAATTTGATCTTGAGCATCACAATGTGCGATGACTTGCTGCAGGCTGCTTTTTAAGAGATCGGCACAGGCTTCCATTGTTTCTCTTTGATATTGTTTACCGCAATAGCTGATGGCCAGCGACAATCGGCCGTCTGAAATCATGCCGTTGATATCAAGTGTATAGGTCAAGGGACGATTGTCACTGGCTGTTTTCCCGCTTGAGTAAGGGGATACCTCCATCTTGCCGTTCCGGACATCTTGATCAAATTGACCCAAATAATTGAAACGTATTTCCGGATGTCCGGTCCATTCATGTGCCTTCGGGTGATCGGACAAATATTTGATCAGGCCGTAACCTATTCCTTTTTGGGGGATCTGACGCAAATTTTCCTTCACTGTTTTAATCCGCTGCGGGATATCCTGATCAGCCTTGATTTGAAGCGAAACCGGATATAGGCTTGTGAACCATCCCACCGTACGCGAAATATCGAGATCCGGAATGATAGACTCTCTGCCGTGTCCTTCAAGATCAATGAGAATGTCTTCATATCCGGTCCAACGGTGAATTGCAGTTCCCAGACCGGTCAGTAATAAATCGTTCATATCGGTCGAATAAGCCCGATGAGCGTTTTTTAATAAACGTTCGGTTTCCTCAACGGTCCATTGAACGATGACCGTTTCCTTGTCTTTGGCCAGACCGGTCTCCTGTTCATTGTCCTTTGGCAATGTATGCTGCGGATTCTGTTTCTGTCTGAACCAGTATTGATTTTCCGCTTCGAATTCCTGACTTTCTGCATAACGATTCAACTGTTCAGCCCATAACAGGTAAGAGTCCGTTTTCTTCGGAAGCCGGATCGCTTCGCCGTTTTGAAGCTGCTCATAAGCTGCCGCTATATCCTCAAGTAAAATCCTCCACGATACGCCGTCGATGACCAGATGATGAACCGTAATCAGCAAATGATCTCCCTCTTGACACCGGAACAATCCCAGTTTCATGAGCGGTCCTTCAGCTAAATGAATGGATTGCTGCATCTCATTGGAAATGGTTTCTATCGTCTGGGACACATTTTTTTCTTCGCGTAATGAGATCACTTCAAGGCTGAACAGATCACCTTCATCGATCCCGCGATTTCGGGCTTCATATCCATCTTCTGTCGGAACATAGACCATGCGCAAAGCATCGTGATGCTCTGTGATCTTCTTCATGACGTCCCGAAGCTTTGATTCATCCAGTCCCTCTTTCCAATAAAGCATAACCGCTTGATTGTAATGGTGTAATTCCGGGTATTTCTGGTCAAAAAACCAATGCTGAATCGGTGTCAGCAGCGCCCGGCCTTTAATTTCCCCTTGTTCTGCGATTCGGGTTACCGGCTCTACGTATGGAACAAGCTCGGAGATCGTTGGGTATTTAAACAAGTGTTTGATTTCAAACTTATACCCGGCTTGGTATAATCTTGAGGTCACTTGAATCGACTTAATGGAATCGCCCCCCAATTCGAAAAAATGATCTGAGATTCCGACCCGTTCTAAGCCTAAGACCGACTCCCACACCGCGGCCAGTATTTTTTCCAGTTCTGTTCGAGGAGCTTCATAGTTCATGCCTGTAAGATTCTCTCTTGGAGAAGGAAGGGATTTACGGTCTATTTTCCCGTTGAAAGTAAGCGGCATCTCTTCCAGCTGAACGAAATACGCAGGTATCATATAGGATGGAAGCTGGCGGGACAGCTCTTCACGGAGCTCGCCTGCAGTTAAAGCATGTTGTGCGGTATAATAGGCGCACAAGGATGTTTCCCCCTCGATTTCCCGGGCGATAACGATGGCTTCTTTGATCGCCGGCAGCTGAAAAAAAGCGCCTTCGACTTCGCCGATTTCAATGCGGTAACCGCGGATTTTCACCTGGTGATCAATCCGGCCCAAATACTCGATATTGCCGTCAGGCAGCCATCTTGCCAAGTCTCCCGTCCGGTATATCCGTTCTCCTGATGCAATCGGATGGTTTACAAACTTCTCGGCCGTCAGTTCGGGACGATTCAAGTAGCCCCTTGCAAGCCCATCGCCCGCTATGCACAGTTCTCCCGCCACACCGATCGGCTGCATATGTTCCAAATCAGCATGTAATATATACAATTGAATGTTGGAAATCGGTTTGCCTATCGGAATCGATGCATACATTTCTTCCGTCTGGCAATCAAAGTATGATACATCAATTGTTGCCTCAGTCGGTCCGTACAAGTTGATGATTTGAGCCTGGCTCACCGACGTTATGATGCGTTTGAAGCCTGAGACATGTACAGGCTTCAAAGCCTCACCGCTTGCAAACACATGTCTTAATGACGCTAATTTTTGTTTCAACATCCCGCTTGGCTTCTGATCCATGGATTCCAGGAAGGCATGCAGCATCGCCGGTACAAAATGCATTGTGCTGACACCTTTTTGTGCAATTGTATCTAAAATCAGCTCGGGATTCTTTTCTCCTCCGTTTGGCAACAGAACCAATCTGGAACCTGATATCGTCCACCAGAACAGTTCCCACACTGATACATCAAAGGTGATCGCAGTTTTTTGCAGAATCGCATCCCGCTCATCGAGAGGGTATTTTTCCTGCATCCACACCAGCCGATTGATGACCGACCGGTGCTCAACCATAACCCCTTTCGGCTTACCCGTTGAACCCGATGTATAAATAACATAGGCCAGATGATCCGGACCAGCAGCCGGCTCTACATTCGACCCGTCTTCACAAAAGTTTTGCGGATCTTTCATATCCAGCACTTTTCCCGTAAAAGATACTCTCTCTCGCGATTGATTCTGCACGAGTAACAACTTCGTATCCGAATCCTCCAATATGTATCGAACCCGTTCCTCCGGATAGCCCGGGTCAATCGGTACATACGCTCCGCCGGCTTTCA
This sequence comes from Bacillus sp. EB106-06-01-XG163, assembly GCF_058791615.1. Lineage (NCBI taxonomy): Bacteria > Bacillati > Bacillota > Bacilli > Caryophanales > Bacillaceae > Bacillus > Bacillus sp. EB106-06-01-XG163. The sequence goes on along the minus strand of NZ_JBYTDS010000001.1, from coordinate 52,925 downwards.
AGATCCCGAAGATCCCTACAATCATATCCAGGGAGCGTTCGGCCATAATCCCGACCGGCTGATCCGGCTGCACGCCCTCAGATTGCAGTGTCCGAGCGAGTTGATTCGCCCTTTCATTCAATTCCCGGTACGTCAGACGGCTATCCTCGTAGACAACAGCCGTTTGATCAGGGGTACGTTCCGCTTGTTCCTCCAAAAATTGATGAATCATTTTTTCTCTTGGATACTCTGCAGCTGTTTGATTATAGGCGATGAGTTGATTTGTCTCTGAGTCTGACAGAATATTAAGCTGGCGGATCATAAGGTCGGGTTGGAATAACAAAATCGAAAAAATCCGGTTTACATGTTCGATCACTTGCATCATATACTGGCGATCATAAGCTTGTTCATTATAAGTTAACTTTAAATGAATCGAATCATGTTCTATGGAAAACTGAAATAACGTATCAGAAGCAGCCGTTTCTATAAAACGAATGGGGTGAAGCTGATCTAGTGATACAATCGTGTGGATCATTGGCAAATGATTTGAATCGTAGTTCAGATTTAATGGACCGGCCATTTTATCGAAAGGAACGTGCTGATGTAAGATGGCTCCGTTCAGCGTATGCTTGAATTCATTAAAAATGGATTTAAATGTGCCGTCCGCATTTATGTTTTGTTTGATTAACATGACTTGATCTAAACGAAGGTCTTCATCGGTTTCGTCTTCAAAGGTCGGTACACCTACAATAACGCCCTCTTCCCCCGTATATTTGTACAAAAGACACTCGATTCCGACCAGGAGAACCATATAAACGGCCATTGGCGATTTATTCGTCATCTTCATGATGCGCAGGGTTACATCGGAGCTCAATGAACTGTGAATACGGTTGGGTGCACTCGGCGCCTCGTGCTCTATTGCTGAGTCCGACATTTGAAACGAAGGGATTGCACTGGGACGATCTTCCGCATCGAACATGCTGCTCCAGAACAACTCCTGTTGCTTAAATTCTGACATTAATATCCCTCCAGTAAGTTTTAGCCGGCTGACCGCTGTCCCCGTAAAAACATCATGCCGGGGACAGCCGGTACCGGCCGTTTTTAGAAATTCAATTCGATTTCGCTTGCAAAGTGTTCACTTTTGTTTACTTTCTCACTTAATTGAATTTCTTTTAAAGGAATCGATGGGTCTTTTATGATCGCCGACAGAATCATGGCGTAATCCTTGCTCAGCGTAGCGATGGTTTTCTGTTTAAACAGCTTCGTGCAATACTCAAAGCTTCCTTGAATCTCGTGCGGATTCATCACGAAGGTCAGCTGCAAATCAAATTTGGCCGCCGTATTTGTTTGTTCATATGGTCTGACCGCGAGAGAGTCCAATTCGATATCCGTTTGTTCCGTATTTTGCAGAACAAACATCGTATCGAATAACGGATTACGGCTTAAGTCCCGTTTCACTCCCAGTTTCTCAACTAATTCTTCAAAAGGATACTCTTGATTTTCATAAGCTTTCAGCATCGTTTCTTTTGTTTCCGTTACATAGTCCATAAAAGTCTTTTCTCGAGCCGGGGCCGTACGGATGGCCAGCGTATTCACAAACATCCCGATAATATGCTGTAAATCTCCATGCATTCTTCCCGCAATAGGCGTACCGACGACGATATCTTCCTGACCGCTGTATTTGGCCAGCAGTATGTTATAGGCTGACAGCAAGATCATGTAAGCGGTCGATCCGGTCAATTCTTCCATCTGTTTTATACCCTGGACCACGGTCTCATCGAGAGCGAAATTGTATCGCTTTCCTTCAAAGCTTCGAATTCGCGGTCTGGCAAAATCTTTCGGCAGCTCAAATGGCGGGAGTTCCTCATGAAATACGTTCAGCCAATAGTTCTCCTGCCTCTTGATGCGTTCCCTCTGCTCCGCCTGCTGCTGCCATACAGTGTAATCTTTGTATTGAATCCGGAGCGGGGTTAATTCTTTGCCGTCATACAATTGAATCAGTTCTTCAACAAAAATATTCATAGAAGCGCCGTCTGAAACGATATGATGCATGTCAAACATGAAAACATGTCTGTCCTGTTCTAATTCGATGAGTCCGGCCCGAAGCAATGGAGCCTGACTGAGATTGAAAGGCCGCACGAAATTGCGGAACAGCTCCTCGACCTCTTCATCAGCTGCTTTGTACCTTTCTATAGAGAAATCCGCCTGCGGCTTGATCACCTGCACCAGCTCTCCGCGGATCATTTCAAATCCGGTTTGTAGCGATTCATGGCGCTGGATCAGACTTTGGAACGCAGATTGTAAACGATTCATGTCGATCCTGCCTTCCAATGTCAAAATCCCCGGCATGTTGTAACTTAGTTCTCCGCCTTCAATTTGTGTAGACAGGTAAACCATCTTTTGCACAGAAGAAACAGGATAAACATCTTTGGCTTCTGCAATAGGGATTTCATCCGGTCCGCTGGTTTCCGCGCCTGCAATGACCCTCGCCATTTCTTCAATCGTCGGGTATTGAAACACTTCTCTCAATGAAATGCTTTTGTCGAATTGCTTATGGATCTTGGTAACGAGCGTCATCCCCCGTAACGAATGCCCGCCTAGATCGAAAAAGTTATCTTTGACGCCGACTTGTTCTACCTTCAATACTTCTTTCCAGATGTGAACCAGCTGCTCTTCCGGTCTTGTCCTTGGAGCAACATAGTCAATCCCGGTCTGCAAGCCTGCTTCAGGCAGCGGTAACGCGCTGCGATTCACTTTTCCATTGGAGGTTAACGGCATTTGCTCCAGTTGCATCAAGTATGAAGGAACCATGTAGCCTGGTATTTGATCGGAGAGTTTTTCTTTAAGCTGATTGATCGGCAGTGACTTCTCCCCTGTAAAATAGGCATTCAAATCGCTTTGCCCCTCTGCATTTTCTCTGGCCACGATCACCGCTTCTTGTACATGCTCGATGTTGAGAAGAGCGGCTTCCACCTCGCCAAGTTCGATCCGGTAACCGCGAATTTTGACCTGGTGATCCTTTCTTCCGGCATATTCAATGTTTCCATCCGGCAGGTAACGGGCAAGGTCGCCTGTTTTATACATCCGCTCTCCGATTACAAACGGATCGGCCACAAACTTTTCGCCCGTTAATTCAGGCAAGTTCAGATACCCACGTCCTACTCCGTCTCCGGCGATGCACAGCTCACCTTTTACACCTATAGGCAGCATCCGATCATGGGAATCAACAATATACACACGGTTGTTGCCCAGCGGCTTGCCGATCGGCACGTAACCGCCGTCGTCAGCGGATGCCAATGTCTCCGGTACGATGTGAAAGACTGATGCATCCACGCAGGTTTCCGTCGGACCGTATACATTGGTTATGAGCGGCATTGATGACCCGTTCGAAGCGAACAATTCAAGCAATTGCGCCACCGTCGCCTGCGGGAGCGCCTCTCCTCCAATAAGCATGTGCCGGATCGTTACCCCATGAAGGCTGTCTGCAGCGATAAGCAATTGCAAATGTGACGGTGTTCCGTCTGTTACGTCAATACGGTGGGTGCGATAATAGTTTGACAAGGCATAACCGTCTGATACTGATGCTTTAGGGACGATATACAGTGCATGTCCCCCTAACAGTGCCGCGAAAATTTGCTTGACCGATGCATCGAAATAGTACGGTGCCAACAAAGACACACGCAATCCCGAATCATAAGCACCGTACACTTGTCCGCGGAGCCCCTCCATCAAATGAAGGACCTGGCGATGCTCAATCAGCGTGCCTTTTGGCTTGCCGGTTGTGCCTGATGTGTAAATCACATACGCCAAGTGATCCGGTCCGGCTGCCGTCACCAGATTCGAGCCATCCCCGCTGTTCATTCGTTCGTCATTCAGCAGTAAAATCTCTCCGGCAAAGGATACACGATCTTGTAAATGGGGCTGTGCCAGCAGAACCTTTGCTCCTGAATCCTCCAGAATATAGCAGAGGCGTTCCTGCGGGCTGTCCGGATCCATCGGCACATACGCGCCCCCGGCTTTCAGGATCGCCATAATCCCCACGATCATTTCCAGAGAACGTTCTGCCAGAATACCCACAGGCTGGTCAGGCTGCACGCCTTCGCTTCTTAAAATCCGCGCCAGGCGGTTGGCCCGCTCATTCAGCTCACGGTATGTGAATCGGCTTTTCTCGTAAACTGCGGCCGTATGTTCCGGCGTGCGCTCCGCCTGCTCCTCGAACAATTGGTGAATTGTTTTGTCCCTTGGGCAGTCTATCGCCGGTTGGCCCCATCTCTCCACAATCTGCTCTTTCTCCTTCGCGGTGATCATCTCCAGCGATGAAAGCGGCGCCTGCGGATTATTCGCAATCGCCTCGATCAATTGGATAAAGTGCTTTGCCATGCGTTCCGCAGTTTCCTGCTTGTACAGCGCTGCCGCGTAACTGATCATACCTGTAATTCCGTCTTCATTCTCTGCGGCTTGGAACGTCAGGTCGAACTTCGCCATCGCATGGTTGTCCGGATAAGGGGTAAAACGCACATCATCGAGGCTCAATTCTCCCTGTTCTGTGTTTTGCCATATGAACATCGTGTCAAACAGCGGATGGCGGCTGAAATCCCGGGACACATTCAGCTTGTCCACCAGTTCGTCGAATGGATACTCTTGGTTTTCATACGCTTTTAATGTATGCTCTTTGACTTCCTGCACGTATTCCCGGAATGTTTTTTCCCCGACCGGATTCGTTCGTATCGCCAGTGTGCCCACGAACATGCCGATTAAGCTTTCCAAATCCGAATGGGTTCTTCCGGCAATCGGGCTGCCTACTACGATGTCTTCTTGCCCGCTGTATTTGGCAAGCATGGTCGTATAAGCAGCCAGCAGGACCATGTACAGCGTGCTTTCGCTCTTCAGTGCCAAGCCTTTCAGCTGTTCCGTCAACTCCGGTCCGATGACAAACTCGATTTGTCCTCCTTCAAAGCTCCGCGCAGCCGGTCTTCCGTAGTCGGTTGGCATATCCAGCACCGGAACCTCTCCGCTGAACACATCCAGCCAGTACGCTTCCTGTTTCTTCACCCGTTCGCTTTGCATATCCGACAGCTGCCACGCCGCATAATCTTTATACTGAACCCGCAATGGCGGCAATTCTTTTCCTTCATATAATGAAACGAACTCTTCAATCAAATTCTTGATAGATACGCCATCGGAAATGATATGATGCATGTCAAACAGCAGCAAATGGCGGTCTTTTGCAAGCTCGATCAGTCCTACCCGCAGCAGCGGCGCTTTCTCCAAGTCAAATGCCCGCACAAACCCATGAACGAGGGCTTCCGCCTGTTCTTCTTTCGCTTGAGTGAATTCCACTGCAAATTGGACGTCGTCATAGATCCGCTGCACCGGTTCTCCATCTATCAGTTCAAAGCCGGTACGCAGCGTTTCATGGCGCTGAATCAGCTTGCGGATCGCTTTCTCGACAAGTTCCCGATCCAGAGCTCCATCGGCTCTCATGACACTCGGCATGTTGTAGCTCAGCTCTCCGCCTTTCAGCTGATTCAAAATGTACAGCCGTTTCTGCGCCGAGGAGACGGCATAGTATTCTTTTGCTTCAACGGTCGGGATAGATGTATATGCTGTGTGTTTCATTCCGGTAATCGTTTCTGCCATTTCTTCAATTGTTGGCGATCGGAACACTTCCCGCAGCGGCAGGCTGACCCCCATCTCTTTGTGCAGCTTCGCCGTCAGCGTCGTTGCCCGCAGCGAGTGACCGCCGATGTCGAAGAAATTGTCTTTCACGCCGATACGCGGAAGTCCAAGCACCTCTTGCCAGATATGCGCCAGCTGCGCTTCCGCCGCTGTACGGGGAGCAACGTATTCGATCCCTGTTTGCACGCCTCCTTCTGGTGCTGGCAATGCTTTGCGGTCGATTTTTCCGTTTGCCGTTAACGGCAAACGCTCCAGTTGGATAAAGTACGACGGGATCATATACCCCGGCAGTTCCTGCGACAGCGCTATTCGCAGCTCGCTCACCATCAGCTCGGTGTTCGCTGAAAAGTATGCGCATAGCTGCTTTTCTCCGTCTCCGTCTTCAAGAGCGGTGACTACTGCTTCCTGTACCGCCTCTATCTTTAAGAGCTGAGCTTCCACCTCGCCGAGTTCGATCCTGTATCCTCGAATTTTCACTTGATGATCGATCCGGCCCAAATATTCGATGTTACCGTCCGGCAGCCATCTCGCCAGATCGCCCGTCCGGTACATCCGTTTGCCGGGTTCGAACGGATGATCCGCGAACTTCTCCGCAGTCAGCTCAGGACGGTTCAGGTACCCCCTCGCCAGTCCGTCGCCTGCGATACAAAGCTCTCCCGGTACTCCGACTGGCTGTAGACGCATTGATCCCGGTGCCATCATATACAGCTGTATATTCGAGATCGGCTTGCCGATCGGTACCGATGCATACGCTTGGTTCGCTTCGCAGTTGAAGTACGACACATCGACTGTTGCTTCCGTCGGGCCGTACAGGTTGATCAGTTGGGCGCCGTTCACAGGCGTAATAAGGCGATGAAATCTTGCCGTATGTGCCGGCATTAATGCCTCGCCGCTTGCAAACACTTGCCGCAACGTACGCAGCTTGCTTGTCTGTCCGCTCGCCGTCTGTGTTTCCGCAAACTTCAGGAAGGCGTGCAGCATCGCCGGGACGAAATGCATTGTCGTGATACTTTGCTCTTCTATTGTGTTCCAAATCACTTCAGGGTCTTTCTCTCCGCCGAGCGGAAGCAGGCACACCTTCGCACCGGTCAAAGCCCACCAGAACAGCTCCCATACCGAGACGTCGAAGGTGATCGCTGTCTTTTGTAAAATCGTATCGCCGCTGCCGATCGGATAAGCCTTTTGCATCCACATCAGCCGGTTTATAACCGGACGATGTTCAACCATAACCCCCTTGGGCTTGCCGGTCGATCCGGACGTGTAGATTACATATGCCCTATCGCCCGCACCGGACAGCGGATCCAAGTTAGAAACGTCATCATCGTAAACGGAAGTATCATCGAGATCGATGACCGTTCCTGCAAAAGCAACCCGTTCTTTCACGTGACGCTGTGACAGCAGCAGGGTCGCTCCTGAATCTTCAAGGATGTAGCGGATGCGTTCCTCCGGGTAATCCGGGTCGATTGGCACATAAGCGCCTCCCGCTTTCAGGATTGCATAAATCCCGACCATCATTTCTAGAGAACGCTCAGCCATGATCGCAACAAGCTGGTCGGCCTGTAGGCCTTCAGCTCGTAAAGTGCGTGCTAGTTGATTGGCCCGTTCATTTAACTCAAGGTATGTCATACGCTGCTCCTCGAATATAACCGCCTCATGGTCCGGCGTCCGGAGTGCTTGTTCCTCGAACAGCTGATGAATCGTTTGTTCACGTGGGTAATGCATTTCGTTAGACTGAAAACGGCTGTGCAGCTGTTCTTTTTCTTGCTGCGTCAGAAGTTCCATTTCTTCTACTTTGACAGACGGCAGCTGCAATACTTGCTGCATAAGCTGTTCAAAATGTCCGCGAATCCGCTCTGCCTCTGATTGTTCATATTCATTTCGGTTAAAACTAAAATGAACAGTGAGTTGTTCGCCAGGGATGACAACTACATTAAAATCGTAATGGGTGTGTTCTTCTATATGGAAATTCACGATATTTAAATCCGCAGCATCATGGCCCTCTTCAACTTGCTGCCCTATCGGATAATTTTCAAAGATCATGATATGATCAATTAAGTTTTGCTTTTGTTCCGTTTGGGCCTGAATTTCGTATAAAGGATAGGTATCGTACGATTGGGAAGCCAGCGCGTTTTGTTGAACCATTTGCATCGTATCAGCAAAAGTGCTGTCCTCATCGCAGCGGATGCGAACCGGAATCGTATTGATGAACAGACCGATCATCTGTTCCACATCAGGAATTTCCGCCGGCCTTCCCGACACGACACTGCCGAAGACAACGTCTGCGGACCCGCTGTATTTCTGTAACAAAATCCCCCATAACGTTTGGATCAACGTATTTAACGTAACCTGATGCTGATTTGCGATCTGCTGTAATTGTTTTGTCTGTTCGTGATCAAATCGGCAGATCACATTGGCATAAGCGTATTCTTTTTGTTCATGCTGCGCTATTTTATGAAGAAGCGTGGTTTCACCTTTATATCCTTCAAGATACCCGCTCCAGTACCGCTTTGCCGCTCCCTGATCTTGGCGGTCAAGCCACTCGATATAGTCGCTGTAAGGAGCTGCCGATGGCGGTTCTGGTTCCCTGCCTTCCTGTAAGGCGCTATAATGATCAAACACTTCCTTCGTGATAAGAGACAGGCACCAGCCATCCATCACAATATGATGGAAGCTCCAAATCAAATGATATTTGCGGTCTTCCATACGGAAAATCGCTATGCGCATCAGCGGATCCCGAGCCAAGTCAAATCCTTTTGCCTTGTCTTCTCTTTGATAGGCTGCGATTGCATCCTCTCTCAGGTGCTCCTCTATATCACGCAAATCTGCAAAATGAATTTGCGGTGTTTGCGTTTTATAGACAATTTGTAAAGGAGTATCGTTCCAGCCGCTGTAAAAACGGGTTCTGAGCACGGCGTATGTTTCAAATAATCGTTCAAGGCTTGCTTTAAACCAATCAATCTTTAACTCTCCCTGCAAATCGAACGATGCTTGTTCAAAATAAGAACTTGAGGCCTCGTCCAGCAGGCTGTGGAAGAGCATTCCTTTCTGCATCGGAGTGAGCGGATACACGTTTTCAACCTCACCTGCATGCGGCAGTTGAATGAGGAGCTGATCCAATTCGTCAATGGATATGCCTTTTAACAAAATATCGCTTGGCGTCAGTTCCGATTGTTCTTTATGAACGCAATGCGTAATGATTGTCCGCAGGCGGCTTTGAATCGTTTCCGATAACCGCATGATCGTTTCTTTTGCGTACTGTTTGCTGCTGTAGCTGATCGTAAGCTTCAGCCGGCCCTCGGTGATCATTCCGTTTATATTCAATACATACGGTCTTTCTTGATTTCCGCTTGAGTCTGAACCGCAAGAATAAGAAGATAACTGAACCCCATGCTGCTGTAAATCTTGGTCAAACTGTCCCAGGTAGTTAAAGCTGATCTCAGGATTGAGTTTCGATGGCATTCCGCCGCTTAAGTACCTTGCTATTCCATATCCGATCCCTTTATACGGAATTTGGCGCAATCCTTCTTTGGTCGTCTTGATATAATCAGAGATTTCTTTGCCCGGCTGCGCGTGCAGCACAACCGGATACAGACTTGTAAACCACCCGACCGTGCGGGAGATATCTATATCTTGTATAATCTGTTCTCGGCCGTGTCCCTCTAAATGAATCGGAATTTGTTCCAGTCCTGACCAATGCGATATGGAAAGACCCAGAGAAGTTAAAAGCAAATCGTTTATTTCCGTGTGATAAGCGCGATTCGCTTGTTTTAATAAGAGCTCCGTTTCCTCTTTCGTCCATTCCACAGTTGCTGTTTCGCTGTCTTTTGCAGTTGTATGGGTTTCATGAAAATCTTTAGGCAGCGGTTTGACTTCGGTTTGTTCGATTTTTGTCCAATATTCCTGTTCTTGTTTTATGGTTTCACTTTGCGCATATTCTGACAGTCTCTTAGCCCATAATTGGAAAGAGTCTGTTTTTTGCGGCAGTTGAATCACTCGCCCGTTCTCGGCTTGCTTGTAGCCGCTAACGATATCTTCCAGTAGTATGCGCCATGAAATCCCGTCTATAATCAAATGATGGATGGCAATGAGCAAATGATCTCCATCTGCGCATTGAAACAACCCGGCTTTCATTAACGGCCCATCACTTAAATGCATACTGCTTTGTATCTCATCAGCTTTGGCTTCAATTGTACGTCCCGGATCGGGATCTTCTTTCAGATTCATGACTTCTAAGCGGTACAGTCCGCTTTGGGCGATTTCTTCATTCTGTGCCTCACAGCCATTTTCCGTAGTCCGGAACGTCATGCGGAGCGCATCGTGATGTTCAGCAAGCTTTTGCAGGGTTTGACGAAGCTGCGTTTCCTGAAAACCTTCCGGCGCATGCAGCATGACGGCTTGATTGTAATAATGCTGATCTGTTGTTGTTTGTTCGAAAAACCAATGCTGAATAGGAGTCAGGCTGACTTTTCCTTTGACCTCACCTTGATCGGCTATACGCAGATTCTGCTTGATATGCGGACTCAATTCTGCAATTGTTGCATATTGAAACAAGTCTTTGATTTCCATTTTGTATCCTTGCTGATTTAATCTGGAGGATACTTGAATGGATTTAATGGAATCTCCGCCAAGATCGAAGAAATTATCAAGAATACTGACGTTTTCAGCGCCTAATACCGATTCCCAGGCAGAAACTAATATTTCTTCAGCTTTTGTTCGGGGAGCTTTATACTCTGCTCTGTCCTGCAGTTCGAAATCCGGAGCCGGCAGCCCTTTTTTGTTTATTTTTCCGTTAGAAGTTAAAGGCATTTCATCAAGCTCGATAAAATAAGCCGGAACCATATAACTTGCAAGGGTTTGAGACAATTGTTTCCGGAGCCGGGCTGCCGTTGTTTGCCCGCCGCTCACGTAATATGCACACAATTGTTTAAACCCGTGGACGTCCTCTCTGGCTGTAACGACAGCTTCCTTAATCACTTCTTCTTGAAGCAGTGCCGCCTCGATCTCGCCTAATTCGATACGATAGCCTCTGATTTTCACTTGTTCATCTATTCTGCCCGCATATTCAATGTTTCCGTCCGCCAGCCACTTCGCCAAATCTCCGGTCTTATACATCTTCGCTCCGGGTTCAAACGGGTCATCGACAAATTTCTCTGCCGTTAATTCGGGACGGTTCAAATATCCTCTTGCCACACCGGCGCCGCTGATATAGATCTCTCCCGGGACACCGATCGGCGCGGGTTTCATATTCTCATCAAGAACGTAAATGCTCGTATTTGCCGCAGCGGTTCCGATCGGTACTGATTCCCGCCTGTCCTTTGCGGCATCATAACGGTAAATCATGCAGCCGACAACGGTTTCCGTCGGTCCGTACTCATTGCATATTTCAATCCGGCCTTCGAACTGTTCATGAATGCTGCGGGCTAACCGGGTGCTTAAGTTTTCCCCGCCCACAATCATTCTTCGGACAGCCGTTTGATCGGCAATGTTCATTTCTTTCAAGACCTGCAAATGGGCCGGGGTCAATTTAATGATATCCACCCTCGGGTCCCGCACAATTGATTCAAGCAGAGCTGTTTTATCCTCTCCGTCATAGACGATGATTGCATTGCCTGTGACAAGCGGCGTGAAAATAGAAGTCACCGTCAGATCAAAAGAAATTGACGAATACAATGGGAAGTTGGCTTTCTCGCCTTTTACATAAACTTCTTTCGCCCACCAAATATAATTGGTCAAGCCTCCGTGCTCGATTAGTACGCCTTTTGGCCGGCCTGTGGAACCTGACGTATAAATGACATATGCCAAATGGCTCACATCACTTATCGGAGCAAGGTCAGAGCCATCTTGGTGATAAGAACTTTCATCATCAAGTAAAACCGTGGCGCCTTCATAGGCAAGCTGTTTCCTGACGTCCCGCTGCATTAAAACGATTCCGGCTTGGGAGTCATCCAGCATATACCGGATGCGGTCTTGCGGATATTCCGGATCTATAGGTACATAGGCTCCGCCTGATTTTAAAACGGCAAGGATTCCGACCACCGATTCGATGCTGTTTCTTGTGATGATGGCTACAGGCTGATCCGTCTGCACTCCTTTCGCTCTTAACGTTCGCGCCAGGCGGTTGGCCCGCTTATTGAGCTCTCCGTACGTGAGCTGCCTGTCCTTATCAATGACGGCTGCTTGATCGGGCGTACGCTGCGATTGCTCTTCAAATAATTGATGAACCGGCGTCTGCGGGAACGGCGCAGCCGTGTCGTTCAGCGTCTGCAGAAGGGTTCTTCTTTCGCCTTCCGTTAACAATTCCGCTTGATCCACCCGGATATCCGCATCTGTCACGACTTGATGCAGGATTTGCATGAAATGTTCCCGAACCCGCTCTATGCTTGCCCGCTCATACACATTTGCATTGTATTCAAAAGAGATGTTCATCTCGTCGCCCGGTATAACGGTCAAATTAAAATCGTAGTTGGTCTGTTCTTCCATTTGTACGTTGGAAATCGTGATGGATGTTCCGTTTTGGCGGCCTATACTTTCCATATACTGATCAACCGGATAATTTTCGAATATCATTAAATGTGTAATTAAATCTTGCTTTTGCGTTGTACGCGCTTGAATATCGTACAGTGGGTGCGTCTCAAATTTTTGGGACGCTACAGCCCTTTCCTGCGCCTCTTTCATAAGCTCAGCAAACGTTGTCCCGGCTTCACACCGAAACCGGACGGGAATGGTGTTAATGAATAAGCCGATCATGGTTTCCACGTTTGGAATTCCAGCGGGTCTTCCGGATACAACACTTCCAAACACAACGTCCCGGCTACGGTTATATTTCTGCAGCAAAACCGCCCATGCCGTCTGCAGCAGCGTGTTCAGCGTGACATGATGCTTGCCTGCCGTCCGCTTCATTTTCGAAGTGAGATCGGAGCTTATGTCACACGTCACTTTTTCAGGAACGTATCGTCCGTCCTCCGCTGCATGGTGATCCTTAGGAAGGCCGGTTTGCTCCTCATATCCCTCCAAGTACTGATCCCAATAAGCCGCGGCCTCTTTCGCATCTTGTCGGCCGAGCCATTCAATATATTGACTGTACGGAGTAATTGACGATTGTTCAGGCTGCTTTTGCTGAAGCAAAGCAAAGTAATTCTCGAAAATTTCTTTTGTAATCAGCGGCAGACACCAGCCGTCCATCAAAATATGGTGGAAACTCCAGATAAAACGGTATGTCTTTTCATCCGTACGAAGGATGAATAACCGCATTAACGCGCCTTTTTCTAAGTCGAACCCCCGCATCTTATCTTCTCTGGCATATTTCTGAATCATCGCTTCTTTTTGTGATTCCTTCATCTCTCGTAAGTCATTGAATTGAAAACCGATTTTTTTCGTTTTGAATATGATTTGGAGCGGCTGATCTTTCCAGCCTCTGTAAAAATTCGTGCGGAAAATATCATATTTTTGCGATAAGCCGTCCAAGCTTTTTGAAAATGAATCAATTTCCAGATCTCCATGCAGATCAAACATCGTTTGCTGAAAATAAGCACCTGAATTCGGATCAAATAAGCTGTGAAACAGCATGCCCTTCTGCATCGGCGTTAATGGATAAATATTTTCCGCTTCGCCTAATTCACGCGTCTGCTCCAAAAGCTGTTCCAGTTCGTCGATTGAGATGTCTTTTAACAGGATGTCACTTGGTGTGAGAGAAGTCTGCTGCCGGCTTACGCAATGTGCAATGACTTCTTGCAGACTTTCTTTCAACCCCCGGGCAAATTGAGCCATAGTAGATCTTTCGTATTGTTTGCTGCTGTAGCTCAGTGTCAGTGATAATGTCCCTTCGGCAATCATGCCGTTCAAATCAAGCACGGCCGTTCTCTCTTGGTTTTCGTTCATTGATAACCCTGTGGAAAAAGGCGAGATGCGCAAAGCCTGATGCTTCAGGTCTTGGTCAAATTGTCCCAAATAGTTAAACGATATCTCCGGTTTCAGCTGCAGGCTGTCGGCTTCCGGATGCCCGGATATATATTTGATGATGCTGTAATTCATTCCTTTGTCAGGGATACGGCGCAGCCCTTCTTTAACGATCTTGATCCGCTGCGACAGGTTTTTTCCGGCTTCCATCCTCAGGACGACAGGGTACTGGCTTGTGAACCATCCTATCGTGCGGGAAATGTCAGCATCCGGAATAATCGGTTCTCTCCCGTGGCCTTCCAAATTCACGACAATGTCTTCCGTGCCTGTCCACTTGTGAACAGCCAGCCCTAACGAAGTCAGCAGCAGATCGTTGATATCCGTGTTGTAGGCGCGGTTCGCTTGTTTTAATAATTGCTCCGTTTCCTCTTTTGTCCATTGAATCGTCACTTCTTCGCTGTCTCTTAATAACGCTCCTTCGCTGATAGTGTCCTTAGGCAATGGCTGAGGCTTTATACTTGAAAGCTCGGTCCAATACGCAATCTCCTCTTCCATATCGGTTTCCGCCGCATATTTGGACAATTGATCGGCCCAGAATGGAAACGAGTCTGTTTTTTGCGGGAGCTGGATCGTTTGTCTGCGTTCTGCCTGCTCATAACCGCTTGCAAAATCTTCGAGCAAAATACGCCAGGATACACCGTCAATCAGCAAATGATGAATTGCAATCAGCAAATGATCTCCGTCCGGACATTGGAACAAACCGAGCTTCATCAATGGCCCTTTGTCTAATACCATGCTGCTTTGAATCTCATTCGCTTTATCGGCAATCGCTTGAGCCGGATCGGTTTCCCCTTTATAATTCATCACTTCCAGATGGAATAGTTCACTTTCATCTGTTCCTGTAATTCGCGGAGCGTATCCGTCCGGCGTTTTTTCAAAAATCATCCTCAAGGCATCGTGATGCGACGCGATCCGTTCCATCGTCCGGCGAAGCGGGCCCTCTTTAAAGCCTTCCGCCGAATATAACATGACGGCCTGATTGTAATGGTGTGCATGCGGCATTTTTTGCTCAAAAAACCAATGCTGTATCGGGGTCAGCTTGGTTCCGCCATTCACTTCTCCTTGATCAGCCATCCTGCTGACCGGTGCTACAAACTGACTAAGTTCAGCAATCGAGGGGTGTTTAAACAAATGCTTCATATCAACCTTGTATCCGGCTTGATACAATCTGGATGACACCTGAATTGATTTAATCGAATCTCCGCCAAAATCAAAGAAATTATCCAGAATTCCTATACGTTCTGCCCCTAATACTTCTTGCCAGATGGACGCCAGCAGTTCTTCTATTGTGTTCCGCGGGGCTATGTATTCGTATTCCGCCCGCGTATTTTCGTCAGCAGCAGGCAAAGCTTTCATATCAATCTTCCCATTGGAAGTGAGCGGAATGCGTTCCAAAGGGATAAAGCGGGAGGGAATCATATAATTCGGCAGTTCCCGGGATAATTCTTCTCTGAACTGCGCAGCGGTCAAAGAAGGCTCGCCGACATAATAGGCATACAATTGTTTGGCCCCGTCTGCGTCTTCCCGCGCGACGACTGCGGCTTCACGAACGTTTTCCAGATTGAACATGGCTGCCTCTACCTCGCCGATCTCAATCCGGTAGCCGCGAATTTTCACTTGATGATCAATCCGCCCTAAATATTCGATTCTTCCATCCGGCAGCCATCTGGCGAGATCCCCCGTTTTATACATCTTTTGACCAGGGACATGCAGATGCTCCACAAATTTTTCCTCCGTCAATTCAGGCCGATTGAGGTAGCCGCGGGCCACTCCCGCTCCTCCGACATACAGCTCTCCCGGTACGCCGATCGGCTGGATTTGATGGTGCGCTCCTAAAATATAAGCTTGATGGTTGGCCACCGGGCTGCCGATTGTGATCTGTTCATCAGCGGACTGAACAGGGTGAAATGTAGATACCACGCTGTTTTCTGTCGGTCCGTATTCATTATTGATCCGAATGCGAGGCTGCAGAGAATGCAGCTTCTCAACTGTATCTGTTTCCAGCTGCTCACCGCCTACAACAACATGCTGAACATGGATGAAATCCTCTCTGTTCATCTGTTCAATCATCGTTTTCAGAAGACGGGGGGAAGTTGAAAAATGGGTAATTCTTTCTTGTTTTATGGCATTTTGAATGGCGAAAGTTTCTTTATTCTCTTCATTAGGCAAAAGGTGCAAAGTTGCTCCTGAGATGAGCGGGCCGAAGAAATTTAAAATGAACGCATCAAAAACATACGGGTACAAGACAAGTACGCGATCCGCCGGAGAATGCCTGAAAAACGCCTTCTTCCACTGAAGCGAGTTCACAATGCCGCCGTGTTCAACCATGACCCCTTTCGGCTTTCCTGTTGTACCCGACGTATAAATGACATAGGCTAAATGGCTGTGTCCCGCTACTGGTGATAACAATGAGCAATCGGCATGGTATGATGTTTCATCATTCAAATCAATCACCGGGCCGTCAAAGGCGAGACTGTTTTTTAAATGATGCTGAACAAGGAGAACGTCTGCATCCGCATCATGAAGCAAATATTGAAGCCGCTCTTTTGGATATTCAGGATCCAGGGGCACATAAGCGCCCCCTGCCTTCCAAACAGCTATAATGGATACGATCATCTCTAATGAACGATCAGCGAGAATGGCGACTAACGTATCGGGTTGAACCCCGCAATTACGCAATGTTCTTGCCAAACGGCTCGCCTTCTCATTCAGTTCCCTGTACGTCAAATGGTCGTTTTTAAATTTGACGGCCGCATTCTCAGGCGTTCTTTCTGCCTGCTCTTCAAATAATTGATAGACTGTTCTGCTCCCGGAGAAATCTCTGACGGTGTCGTTAAAATCAAACAATAGCTTCTGTTTTTCCGCTTCCGGTAAGATCTCTGCCGTATGGATCGCGGCTTGAGGCTGAAACAGGATCACAGACAGCAGCTGATCCAAATGGGATACAATTTGATTGATATAGTGCTCATCGTACAGATTGCCGTTATAAAAAAGCTTCAAATGAATCCCGTTGTTCTCCAAATCAAAGTGAAACAGCGTATCGGTTGCAGTATCTTCTTTACATTGCAAGGAATGAATTTCGTTAAGCGAAACGACGGTATGAATCAAAGGCATATGCTCGTCATTGTATTGCACGCTTAGATGCCGGGCCATTTTTCTAAACGGCAGGTTTTGATTTTTCAGAGAATCATTAACGGCTTCTTTCAGCTGCCCGAATACGGTTTTAAATGTGCTCTCGTTTGAAAGCGTATTTTTTAAGAGGACAATGTTGTTAACGGCTGACTGGCCGGCTTTTTGCTTCGATACCGTTGGAATGCCAAGAATCAGGCTCGTTCGATCCGTATATTTATATAACAAGCATTCAATACCCGCCAATAAAATCAGATAGGCCGCCATATCGGAATGATTCGCCATTGTCATGATTCTTTGAGATACTTCCGGAGATAAGGAACGGCAGATGCATTTTTCCTGGTAGCCGGTACGGACCAACGACGCTTTATCCGCTGCTTTAAAGTAAGGGAATGCGCTTAGACCGTCTTCTTCATCAAACAGGTTTTCCCAGTACGTTTCTTGAGTTTTAAATACCGACATTGGAGCACCTCATTTTATATATTTTAAAGAAATAATGCTTTTCCCTAAAAGTTCAATTGAATAGAATCAAGCGCGTTCTCTTCTTCCTCATTGCTGCCGCTCAATCCGATATGTTCGATTAGAATGCTTGGCTGTTCCAAAATCGCCGATAGGATGTGTAAGTAGTCGTTTGATAAAACCTCGATTCTGCTTTTCTTAAACAGTTTTTTCGAATATTCAAACAGTCCGTGATAGTTGTCGCGGTCCGCCTGAATCGACAAGGTCAAATCGAATTTGGCAACCGGATGATGAAATGGATACGGCTTGAGTTGAAGGGAATCGAAAGTCAATTCAGCATGATCAAGATTTTGCAGCACAAACATCGTATCGAATAAAGGATTGCGGCTTGAATATTTTGGAAGATGCAGATGCTGAATTAATTCTTCCAACGGATAGTCTTGATTTTTATAGGCGTTCAGCATGTTTTCTTTTACTTCATTTAAGTAGGCATCAAATGTTTTACGGCCCGCCGGGTGATTGCGAATGACTAACGTATTGACGAACATTCCCACGACCGGCTCTACATCCAGATGAGTCCGCCCGGCAGATGGCGTTCCTACGATAATATCTTCTTGTCCGCTGTATTTGGATAAAAGAATCGTATAGGCTGCCAATAAAATCATATACAGTGTTGCTCCTGTGTCTTCTTCCATTTGGCTTAAACGCTGTTTCAAGTGTTCGGGTATAAGAAATTCAAATGATTCGCCTTCGTAATCGCGTATGGCAGGTCGCTCATAATCCGCAGGAATATCCAGTACAGGAATATCACCGTGAAACTGATCCAGCCAATACGCTTCCTGGCTCTTGATGTTCCGTTTCTGAATGTCCGATTGCTGCCAAACTGCAAAGTCTTTATATTGAATAGAGAGCGGGTCCGGTTCGTTCCCCTCGTAGATTCGGCTTAAATCTTTCATCAGAATATTGACGGACACGCCGTCAGAAATGATATGATGCATATCCACCACAAGCAAGTGCCGCGCAGGTTCAATTTCAATCAGTCCGGCCCGCATCAGCGGCGGCTTGGCTAAGTCAAACGCTTTGATGAAATCAAGCACACGGTCTTCCGCTTCTTCTTCGCTTGCTTGAATCCGTTCTATCGTAAAGTCGACGTTCTGATGAATACGCTGTGCCGGCTCGCCTTCATATAAATCAAAGCTGGTACGCAACGCTTCATGACGCGCGATTAATTTTCGGAAAGCGGCGTTTAACCGTTCGGGATCGATCGTCCCTTCCACATTCATGGCACCCGTCATATTGTAAGTCAGCTCGCCGCCTTCTGTGTGACTTAATAAATACATCCGCCTCTGAGCTGAAGAAACCGGATAATATGGCATTTCCTTTGCAGCCGGAATCGGTACATATCGATTTTTGTCCATGTGTAACGCCTTGTCAGCCAATTGTTCAATGGTAGGAAACTTGAATATGTCTTTGAGAGACAGATTCACATCCAGCTCTTTGTGAATTCTGGCGGCTAAGGCTGCCGCTCGGATGGAGTTGCCCCCGAGATCAAAGAAATTATGTTTGATCCCCGCATGGCTTATTCCGAGCACTTCCTTCCATAAATCTGTCAGTTTGGACTCCGTCTCATTACCCGGCGGAACATATTCAGCTGTCTGCTGCAGACTCGCTTCCGGTGCAGGCAGCGCCTTACGGTTTATTTTCCCGTTGGATGTTAACGGCATATGCTCCAGACGGACAAAATAGGACGGAACCATGTAGTCCGGAAGCTGGGATGACAAATGTTCCCTAAGCTGCGCAGCCGCTATAGGCTTGTCGCTTACGTAATACGCGCATAATTGTTTTAAGCCGTCTTCTTCTTCTTTCACTGTTACCGCGGCTTTTTGCACCGCTTCCGCGTTATGCATCGCTGCTTCAATTTCACCAAGCTCGATTCGGTGTCCCCTGATTTTGACTTGTTCATCAACGCGCCCAATATATACAAGATTTCCGTCCTTCAATCGCTTAGCCAAATCCCCTGATTTGTACATTTTCGCTCCCGGGACATACGGGTTTTCAACAAATTTCTCTTCCGTTAAATCCGGGCGGTTCCAATACCCTCTGGCAACACCCGGTCCGCTGATATATATTTCGCCGATTACCCCGATCGGAACCAGGTTTCTGCTTGCATCGGCCACATAAATATCCGTGTTGGCAGCCGGAGTGCCGATCGGTACAAATTCCCGCTTGTCCCGTTCTGCGTCGAAGTGATAAATCATACATCCGACGACAGCTTCCGTCGGTCCGTATTCATTGAAAATGTCCAGCCGGCCTTTAAACTGCTCGCTGACACTTTTGGCCAGACGGGTGCTTAAATTTTCTCCGCCGACAATCATTTTCCGTATTGCGGTGCCGCCAGCGATATTCATCTCCTTGATGACGTGCAGATGTGCCGGGGTCAATTTGATCATGTCTATTCTTGAGTCCCGCATAATCTCAGAAAGCACAGCGCTTTTGTCTTCGCCGTCAAAGACAATGATGGTATTTCCCGTAACCAGCGGTGTAAATATCGAGGTCACAGTCAGATCGAAAGAGATGGAAGAGTATAATGGAAAGTTGGTTTTCTCACCTCTTACATAAACCTCTTTCGCCCACCAAATATAATCAGCCAGCCCCTGATGCTCAATGAGTACACCTTTTGGATTTCCCGTCGAACCTGACGTATAGATCATGTAGGCCAAATCATGCGCATCGCTGTCCGATTCAAGATTCGAGTGCTCCTCATGGTATGAGTTTTCCTCATCCAAAAGCACAATGTCACCATCATACGGTAATTGATCCAGCAGGCTGCGCTGTGTCAACACAACCTCCGCTCTTGAATCTCTCAGCATATATTGGATCCGATCTTCCGGATATTCAGGATCAATGGGCACGTATGCGCCGCCGGCTTTCAGAACAGCCAAAATTCCGACAATCAGCTCGATCCGATGCGGGCTGATGATGGCAACGAATTGATCCGCTTGTACGCCTTTTGTCCGTAACGTCCGCGCCAATCGGTTCGCCCGTTCATTGAGCTGTCTGTACGTATACCGCTCATTGCCAAAAATAACGGCTTCATGATCGGGACTCTGTTCCGCCTGCATTTCAAACCACCGATATACCGTTTCCTTATGCGGATACGGCGTCTTTGTGCCATTACACTCCGTCAGCAGTTGATGCCGTTCGGTTTCAGACAGCATAGGAACAGAAGACAATGTCATCTCCGGCTGCTCAGCAAGGCTGTTTAAAATGGCGGTATAGTGTCTGGTGATCTGTTCAATGGTGTCTTTTGTGAATCGTCCTGGTTTATAATCAAAATGCATCTCTATCTGTTGACCGGCATCTTCGATCGTGAGCATCAAATCATATAAAGAGACCCCTGGATTTCGTTCTTTCACTTTAAATGTACATTCATTGTGCCGGATTTCATGAAATTCAATGTTTTGAAACACAAACATCGTATTAAACAGAGACTTTCCGGTTGTTTCCCGCTGTACATTTAATTTCTCCACAAGCCGGTCGAATGGATAGTCTTGGTTTTCGAAAGCGTCAAGCGTCTGCCGCTTTACTTCTTCCAGATAATCCGTAAACGTTCTATTGGCGTGCGGCTTCGTCCGGATTCCAATGGTTTGTATGAAAATACCGATGATCTTTTCGATATCCGGATGATTTCTTCCTGAAGCAGGCGTGCCTACGACAATGTCTTCTTGTCCCGTATATTTATGAAGCAGCACATTATAGGCGGCCAGAAGCACCGTATAGAGAGTCGTTTCCGCCTTTTGCGCCAAATCTTGAAGCGAACGGATGACATCCGGCTGTAAGGAGCATGTCACACGCTGTCCCTCAAAAGACCGTTCTGCCGCTATTGAACCGTCTGTCGGCAGGTCGAGAATGGGAATTTCGTCTTGAAATTGTTCCAGCCAATATGTCTCCTGCCGCTTCATGGCATCCTCATTCAGCCGTTGGTTTTGCCATTCTGCGAAATCTTTATATTCAAATTCAATGTCCGGTAATGGTTTCTGATGATATAAAGCCAGCAATTCATTTGTAAGGATGTTGACGGAATAACCGTCCGAAATGATATGATGCATATCGATGAGCAGTTCGGCCTGCTCGTTTTCAATCTTGATCAGCTCCGCACGAACTAACGGAGCTTGATCCAGGCGGAACGGTTTTACAAACCGGTCTGAATAGGCATCAAATTCGTCCCGGCTCATTGCCCGGACATGAACGTTAAAATCAACTTCGTTTTCAAGTTTCTGAACGATATCGCCATCTATAATGTCGAAATACGTGCGAAACGCTTCGTGCCGCTGCATCACTTGTTGAAGAGATGAGATCAGGGCTTGCTCATCGTACTTCCCTGTTATTGATATGTGGCCGAACATATTTTGCGCCAGCTGATCCGGTTCCAGTTGGTGCAGGAAATATACTCTTTGCTGTGCCGGCGATGTCGGGTAATACGCTTTTTTCTCGGCAGCCTTCATTGGGAGGTGCACGACTTTCGTTTCGTTCTGAATGAAACGTGCTAATTCCTTAACAGTCTGGTGATTGAAAAATTGTCCGATGGAAACCTTTTGATGAAATGTCTTCTGAACTTTGGAAAGCATAAGCGTCGCCTGGAGTGAGTTTCCTCCCAGAGCCAGGAAGCGATCTGATCTGCCAACCCGTTCAAGGCCGAAAAGTTCCTCCCAAATCCGCGCCAGCTGCCGTTCCGTTTCATTTACCGGCGCCTCATAGGCTTCAGTAAAATTTGCCGTATTGCTTCCTATTGAAGAGATCCGCTTCTGGTGTTCGGCGTAAAGTGCTTGTAAATCATGCTGTTCTTCATCGGAAAACATCATCATGGCGTTAAGAGGGATTGAATCTCCCTCAACCATTTTTTGCAGCAATTTTGTAAAACCCGCTCCCCACTTTTTCATGATTTCCGGACTGACGACGTTCGTATTAAAGTCGAAATCAAGAACATATTCTTGATGCGCGTCTGTTATGTTCAGAAATAAATCGTATAGGGTGCATTTTACCGGGTATGCAACGGGCTCCGCCTCCGCCTTTCCGAAATGCAGCTTTCGAAAAGGCCTGTCTAAATTAAAGATAATACGCATATCCGGCACTTGATCGTGCGGAAGCTCTCTGGCCACCAGTGTCATCGGGACGGCTTGGTGCCGCATTGCAAGATTCACGCTTTCTTTCATACTGCCAAGATAACCGGATAAAGTGCTTTCTGAAGAAGACGTGTTCTTCACCGGAATCATATTGACGCAATTTCCAATCAGATCATGCTGTTTCATATGCGATTGACCTGCTGCGGGGACCCCGATCACAAGGCCTGACTGTTTGGTAAGCCGGTGCAGAAAAAGATGAAATGCACCCAGCATCGTCACAAATACGCTATTTTTCATCTGAATGCTTAATGACCTTAAAGCCTCGCTCAATGGCCGTCCAAGCCTGACGGTACACCGGTCTCCCTCATACCCGTTCGGATAACGGACAGAATCTGTGCTTGGCAGAATTGGCTGCTGTATCGGTTCAGAGAAATGACGCCGCCAATAACGGGCCCCTTCTTCATAATGGCCGCTGTCAATCTGTGCCTGCTGCCAGTCTAAGTATTGGCGAAACGAAACATCTGCCTCTTTCGGCGAAATCGGTTTTCCTTGTACGATTGCCGCGTAGTTGCTCTCCAGTTCTTGAACAAAAACGGCGATTGACCATCCATCGGCAATGATATGATGGAACGTGAGCACAATCAGATGTTCATTGTGAGCCGATGTAAGCACATGGATTCTAAACAAAGGTTTTTGTTCATGGAAATGAAACGGCCGCTTGGCATCTTCTGTCAGCCATTTTTGGATTTCCGGCTCCCGATGTTCATGCGGGTGACCGGTAAAATCAATGACAGGTATTTCTATATTCATCCGTTCCTGCACTTGCTGTACCTCGTCATCGGGATGAATCACCGTACGTAAAGCTTCATGACGGTCAACGATATGCCGGACGGCTTGTTTTAATGATGTATACTGCAGTTCGCCCTTCACTTTCAGCATAATGGACTGGTTTAAAGCGGCGGAAGCTTCATTCCCGTAATGGGATGCCATAACCAACTGCTTTTGTTCAGGTGAAAGCTCGCGCGTCCCGGACTTTTTACGGCCTCCGCCATCAGGGGAATCCGGGCCTTCCGGAATAAATCCGCCTCGGCGAAGATCCTCCACCGTGTCTTTCACCGCTTGAATAATATTTTCGATATCATCCGCGGTATGCGCCGCAGACAAGAAGCAGTTGCGTCCCTCCCATACATAGACCCCTTTATAGTTGAGATGGTAAAAGAACAAGTCATTATCAAGCGATGAGACAAACCGGAATAAAGAACCGAATCGAACCATGCGGATAGGCACTTGCGCTTGTTCGAAGCAGCGATTCAGCTCATCGACCAGGTAGGCTGTTTTTTGATTAAGCTGCTCATACAGATGTTCTCCTTCGGTTTGTAAATGGCGAAGGACGGCTAATGACATCCTCATGGTAAGCGGGTGAGTATTGAAGGTGCCGGCCACAAACGTGCGTTTCGCCTCGTCTTGCGGGTAGGAATCGTCCCCATACTGCCAGGTACCCCCGTCGATCGCATTCATGAATTCAGCTTTTCCGGCAACTACCCCTAATGGCTGTCCGCCGCCGATGATTTTTCCGTAGGTCACTAAATCAGCCTGAATGCCGAACCATTCCTGTGCGCCGCCGAGACCGATCCGAAATCCGGTAATAATTTCATCCATAATCAGAGCTGTTCCGGATTGCTGCGTGATCGCCCGCAATTCTTTCAAAAATGCCTGCGGCTGCAAATCCGGTCTGCGGCTTTGTACCGGTTCCACCAGTACGGCTGCCAATTCATCACCGAGACTGCGGATCACGTCCAGCGAATCGGGATTGTTGTAATGTAAAATAATCAAATCATCCATAAAGCTCTGCAGTATGCCCGGAGCCAGCGGATTCGCAGACGCAGCCCCGCCTTTTGTGCCGGCAACCCCTAATACGCCGTCAAACGTCCCGTGATAAGATCCTGAGAACGCCACGACTTTCTTTCTTCCTGTTGCCGCCCGCGCCAAACGCAGGGCAACCATGACGGCCTCTGTTCCGGAATTATAGAAAGCGACCCTTTCCACTCCGGTACATGTGCGGATCCGGTCGGCAACTTCACCGGCGACATCTGACATCGGGCCGAGCGGAGGCAATGATGAACGGGTTGAATCATCGATAACCTGTGTAATAAAGGAAGGATGATGCCCGAACAGGTTAACCCCGAATCCCATGGTGATATCGATATATTCATTTCCGTCAATATCCCACATTTTAGAACCGTCAGAACGTTCGGCGATAATTGGGTATACGATTTCCTTCCAATACGAACGGAAGCTGGACAAATTGCGGTTGTTTGCATGAGCAAATCGGGTGTTGTCCGTATATTGTTTGGAACCTTTCGTTTTATCGGCGTATTTCTTGATGAAGTCTTCTAAGTATTGTTTTTGCCGTGCGGTATAGTGTCCCTGATCATGCAGGTTCTGAGGCTGGAAAGGAACATAGGGTTTCGCTTCTTGAGCCGCTTTCTTTTCTGCAGTGACAGCCGGAGGCCCCTGCTTGACAGAAGGAATTGATTTCTCTTGCGCTTTAGCGTGTTCTTTCTCATCGGAATGATGTCCGCTGTTTCTCAGCAAATTAAAGCTATTTAATTGAGCTTGCAAGGTATCCTGAATTAATTGATTCTGAGAAGCGATTATTTTTTCGAGCATATGCTCTTGATGACCTTCTCTGCGATCCGATTCAGACTGTGCTTCTGAAATGACCTGTATTTCCTGCGCCGGAACATTCTCTTGAGGGGGAGCGGGTGCAAAGGACGATGGAACGGTCTCAGCCAAGTAATCTATGACACTTTGAAGGTTGTTCATCGTATCAAAAAAACGATCCATCGGGATGTCTACCCCAAATTCGTCCGCAATGGCTTTTTTGACCTGTGACAGCATGATAGAATCCATTCCGAGCCCGATAAAATGAGCATTCAGATCGAGTTCCTCCGCTCTGATCCCTGAAGCGTTGCTGATTACAGTTTTCAGGAAGGATTCAATGTGCGCCTTCGATTGGTTGATATTCAATGCCGCTTCTCCTCTCTTTTCGTCCTCGTTTAAGCGCAATTGGTCAGCTTCAGCCCAGCATCGGCTCCGTTCAAACGGATACAGTGGCAATGGCGTCTTTTGTACAGTTTCACCGGAATAAAGCGCGCGCCAATCGATAACGGCTCCTTGCACAAATAATTCGGCTGCGCGATTCAGCCATGTGATCCGTTCATCTTGCGTACGTAAACGCTGCTTAATCAGAGCGGCTGCTTGTTGATTCAGCTCTTCTTTATGAGCAGGCAGCATTTCCTTCATATTCTTGTAACCGATGTATACACCGGGAAGGTTTCTGTCTCCCTGAATCAGGCGGGTCAGCTTATCCGATAGTTCTTGTTTACCGGATACAATCATGGCAATGCCATGATCCAAATGAGCCCTGCCCGTACTTGCTGTATAGCAAATGGACTTTAATGAAGCTTGGCTGTCATCCGATACATATTGCCGGTACTGCTGTGCGAGTTCATAGAGTGATTTTTCAGTATGAGCGGATAAAACAAATAGGTGCGGCCCATGTTCATCCTCGGGTGCATACTCACTTTGAGAAATATATTCTTCCAATACCACATGAGCGTTCGTTCCGCTAAAACCGAACGAGCTGATTCCGCCTCGCAGCGGCTCATCACCGGATGTGAACGCTGCAGCTTCCTGATTCACATAAAATGGTGATGAGTGAAAATGAATGAGCGGATTAGGTTCATTAAAGTGCGCTAACGGCGGATTTTTCTTGTGATTCAGCATGAGGACAGATTTGATCAGCCCGACGATGCCTGCCGCTTCAAACAAATGACCGATGTTCGATTTAACAGAACCAATCGCACAAAATTGTTTTTTTGCCGTATACTTTTCAAACGCTTTACAAAGCCCGTTAAATTCAACCGGATCGCCGAGCTTCGTTCCGGTGCCATGCGCTTCGATGAAAGACAGTGTTTCAGGAGCAATGCCCGCGTCTTTCCAGGCCGTCTCAATGACCTCAGTCTGAGCTGCCGGATTCGGTGCTGTAATCCCGGCGGTTGTTCCGTCTTGATTCATCGCGCTTCCCTTGATTACGCCGTAAATATGGTCTCCGTCGCGAACAGCATCCTGCAAAGGTTTTAGCAGGACTGCGGCCGCGCCTTCACCTGTGCCAGTACCGTCTGAATCTTTGCTGAACGTTTTCGTGTACCCGTCCGAAGATTCCATATCAAGCCCGATACAGATCGGCAAGAGCGATGTCCGGATACCGCCTGCAAGAGCCATTTCACAATCGCCGGACGTTAAAGATTTACATGCCATATGAACGGCGGCAAGCGATGAGGAGCATGCCGTATCCACTGTGACCGCCGGCCCTTTTAAATTTAAGAAATAAGCGATTCGGCTGGCTAGCACGGAAGGGAGATTGCCCACGATATATTGATGAAGTTCCTCCGGATAATTCGCAGAAAGGAGACGTTCATAATCGTAGCCCACCTTCGAGTACCCCGCATATACCCCGACACGGCTCCCGTTCATGCTGCCGCCGGCATAGCCCGCATCTTCAATCGCATGCCATGCAGACTGCAAAAACAGTCTTTGGTTAGGGTCCATAAACTGAGCCGTTTTAGGAGCTAAACCGAAGAACGAATAATCAAAGCGGTCGATTTCATCTAAATAGCCGCCCTTCACAAACTGACTCTCATTGAACTCGCTTTGGATGGACTTTAAATAATCCGCCGCATCTTTCAGCCGGGATTCGGGGTATTCTCGAATGCTGTGCTCACCTTTTTCAAGCAGATTCCAAAAATCACTTTTCGTTGACGCTCCCGGGACATTGAGCGACATCCCGATAATGGCGATATCTTTCGGTGTCACATGGCTTGGTTTCGCTGCCGCGTCCTGTTTGATTTCAGCCCGGCTTTCAGACAGATATGCCGCTAAATCAGTGATAGAAGGATACGTAAAGAGATCTGAAACGGCAAGCTCGCGTCCGAATTTCTGTTCTATGCGCTCGGCAATCTGCGATAACTGTAATGAATTTGCTCCCATATCAAAATAACTGTCAGCGAGGTGAACCTTTTTCCCGTTGAGCACTTCGGAAAAGATAGACAGCAATTCCGTTTCTATCTCATGAATGGGTGTCTGTCCGGATGTTTCCGGGCTGCTCTCCAAACATTCATTGATGGCGGCAGACTCTGTTGAAAAATTCCCTGCCTCATACTGTCTGGCAAGTTCGTAGCGTTTAACCTTTCCGCTGGTTGTTTTAGGGAGTTTTCGGATCGGAAGGACTTCTTTTATGCTCCAGCCGCCCCGCTTGTACAAATGCTTTTTTATCTCTTTGACAAGCGGTGCGAATTTTTCAGGTGATTTTTTGTAAACAACAAAGAGCACGATTTCTCCGCTTTGTGTCTTTTGATCATATACACCGCAGGCGGCAACCCTTCCTAAGTCAACCTCTTCCATTTCAATCGCGACCCGTTCAATATCGTGCGGGTAGATATTTTTTCCGTTCACGAAAATAATGTCCTTTTCTCTTCCGGTTACGACTAAGTTACCACTTTCACTAATGAATCCGAGGTCTCCCGTTTTTACCCAGCCGTCAGAAGTCAGCGCTTTTTCCGTACTCTCTGGGTTGTTATAATACCCTTGCGTCACATTGTCTCCTTTGATCTGGATATGGCCGATGATTCCGTCTTCTACTCTTTCATTTGTTTCATCGGAGATCCGAAGCTGACAATAGTCAATAGGTTGTCCCACCTCGACGAATGAAGCGCAATTTTGGTCCTCTTTGCTGACGTTTACAGCTCTTTCACCAAGATTTAAATAGTCACGATGCAAATAAACGGGAACGAATTCTTTACCTATTTTAGAGAACGCTGCGCCAACCGAAGCTTCCGCTAAACCGTAAACATTCAAAATGGCGGATCTTTTCAGATTGAATGCTGCGCATCTTTTCAAAAATTCGTCACACAGCTCCGGCAATATCGGTTCTGCACCGTTTGCGATGACCTTGATGTGGGATAAATCCCAGTCTGGTTCGTTTTTCAGAAATTTAAGGAAGTAGTTGTACCCGAAATTAGGAGATGATAGAATACTAGCTTTATGTTCATGAGCTTTTTTCATCCAAAGAATAGGTCTGCGAATAAATAACTCTGTAGGCATTAGATTTTGATTGATTCCGGTTATGAAGGGAACAAGGTGGCAGGCGATGAGCCCCATATCATGCGTTAAAGGCATCCATGATAAGAAAGAGTCTTTCGAATGAACGTGTAGGGCAGTCCCAATGGCGCACGTGTTATGTATTAAGTTGTGATGCGTTAACATGACTCCTTTTGGATCTCCTGTTGATCCGGAAGAAAATTGGATAAAGGCGAGTTCATCCGCATCAGGTTCATAAAATGAAGCGGGGTAATCGTAGATTTGATCTTGAATGACGTCAGATTTTTCGTTTAATTGATGATGGAAATCCTGTAAATCGTGTTCTGCAGCGTATTTCTTTATTTTGTCCAATACTTTTTCAGAGGCAATCAGAAAGGGATGATTTAATATATTCCAAATGCGCCAGACCTTCAGTTTATGGTCATCATCTTCTCCGATACTGACCGGAACCGGGATCATTCCTCCTAATATACAAGCCCAAAAAGCAACGACAAATGATTTGTTTTCTTGGATTTGAAATACAATTTCCTGCTTCGGCTTAATGCCGAGATGCTGTAAATAGCCAAGATACCCTTGCGCCTCTTCAAACAATTGGCGGTAAGAGACAACCGTCTCGTTTTTATCGGATTCGATAAAACGGATCCCGCGATCAGAGATACTGCTTCTTTCCCGAATGACATCTACTAAGGTTTGGAATTGACTGGTATACATAGGTCCCCTCCTGGGCGCTTTATTTTAAAATCCGCAATTCTTCCCAAGCCGGAAGCTGTTTAGCTTCACAAATTAATTTGCATAAATGGATCGAATGTTCGAGTTCTTGTTCTGAAAGCACGTCTTCATGCCTTTTCATTCTCTCTTTCAGCTCTTGGATTTGCGTAAATAATGGCGTCGTCATAGTGGAATAAGCCGCTGAATCCTTGTTGTAATTTCGCGCAATGACGGATTGAATCATCAATTTATTCAGTTGTTTTTTGCGTAAATGGACAATATGTTTCTTTCTTTCCGTTGAATTGGAAAGCGGGGGAACATCAGATGTCTGTCCTAAGGGATAAGGTACAATGTGATTCGTTGTTTTTCTCAGCAGACCGGCTAAGACATTGTTCGGACCCATTTCGATGACTTCTGTGACTCCATGTAAAAGCAAGTAATGCATCGATTCTGTCCATCTAACCGGCATCGTCATGTGCTGCTTGAGATGTTCGCTGATCGAATTTCCGCTGCTGTAAGGGCGCGCGGTGACATTTGAAATGATCGGCCATGCGGCATCCCGGAAGGAATACCGGTGTAATACAGTCTGGAATTGTTCGGAGGCTGATCGTATCATCGAACTGTGAAAAGGCGCACTGACATTCAAATAAGTGTATGCCGCACCCTTTTCCTCCGCCATCTTGATGACACGTTCCACAGCTTGCCGGTGTCCGGAAATCACATGCTGCTGTTCTGAATTCATGCAGGCTACACCTGCCGGAAAGTCTTCCGTCGATACTTTCGAACATATTTCCTGCAAGGTTTGGAGAGAGAGCTGTGTCACGGCGGCCATCGTCCCCTGCTGATGGGGATCCGCATTTTGCATAAGAATTCCCCGCTCCCTTACAAGTGTAACGGCATCCTGAAAAGAAAGGGCGCCGGCACAGACAAGCGCTGAATATTCGCCTAAGCTATGGCCTGCCAGGAAGCGGGGCTTCACCCCTATTTCCTGCATATACACTTGAAAAGCAATCACACTGACCGTTAAAATAGCGGGCTGCGCGTTCATTGTCTTTGTCAATTCATTCATATCTCCGTTAAAACACAGTTTTTTTACATCCAAGGAGATCGCATCGCTCGCTTCTTCAAACAATCTCTTTGCGAGCACAAAATCATTCCAAAATTGTTTGCCCATTCCTACAAATTGAGACCCTTGTCCAGGAAATAAAAAGGCAAGATTGTTCATGAGATTCCTCCGATCATATTGAACAGGGGATACAATATCCTACAAAATATCCCTTTATCTAACATCCTAGCATGATTATAACAAATGTGTATAGAATACTTTCGGAGGAGTTATTGTTCGTTTTCACAAACGAATTAGATATATTTATTCATAAAATAAAACATGGGGGTTTCACCGAAAATCAGTCTTAAAGAGAGATGATGAAAGCCGGGGTGGAGCCTGTTACCGGCTCTTCTTCACTTAGGACGCGCTCTTCATGTTTCATATGTTTTAGGGCTATTGGCATTATTGTGTCAGAAATTACATATTTTCTGTTTATTGTAAAAAATCATTTGTATATCTGTGAAGGATTGTAAATTGATTGCGCTTGTTTATAAATGTGGCGCAAGAGATGGATCTGGATGGGGAAAATCCGCAAGGACGAAATACGCCGCAGAACATGCGAATGACCCTGCCCGGATACCGATTGACGCAGTAAATCGGCCTATTGAGTGAACAAGGTTTTCAGGCATAAAAAAACAGCCGTTCAGAGCGGCTGTTTTTTTAAAAAGTATAAGAACTATTGAGCGGTATACCCGCCATCCATGACTACGGCCTGACCTGTGACCCCTTTTGCTTTGTCGCTGGCCAAAAATACGGCGTAATCAGCGATTTCCTTCACTGACAGCAGCCGTTTTTGGGGAACGAGCGGAAAGATGACGTCCTCAAGCACCCGCTCGTACGGTACATTTCTTGTTGCGGAAATGTCCTTTAACTGATTGCGGACAAGCTGAGTGTCCACATATCCCGGACAAAGCGCATTGACGGTAATACCGTCAGCCGCGCCTTCAAGTGCGCCGACTTTCGTTAAACCAATGACGCCGTGCTTGGCGCTGTTATATGCCGCTTTCCCGTGAAAACCGATCAGTCCGTTGACAGACGCCATATTAATGATTCGACCGAATTGCTGTTTTTTCATAATGGGAAATGCATGCTTCATTGCGATAAATGGCGCAGTCAGCATGAGACGAATGAGCCGTTCAAACTGTTCGGTGGGAAATTCCTCGATGGGCGCGACATGCTGAATGCCCGCATTATTCACAAGGATATCGAGACGTCCGAATTGTTTCTCGACCGTCTGCAGCATATCGGCCACTTGCTTTTCATTTGTTACATCGCATGTGATGCTGACTGCTTCACAGCCTTCATCTTTCAGTCTTGCCGCCGCTTCTTTCCCCGCTTGTTCGTTTACATCAGAGATGATGACGGCTGCTCCTTCACGGGCGAATTCTTTTGCGATTTCAAGCCCGATTCCTCCGGCTGCTCCTGTTACAACGGCTGTTTTTTCAATAAGCAATGAATGCATGACGGCACCTCCTCATTTTGGTCTGACCCCGTTTTTTAACGACTGGCTGACAGTAAAATGACCTTCTGTTTTCTCAAAGACCTCCTCCATTGTTACACCTTCCTGCAGTTCGGTGAGCGTCATACGGCCATCATGAAAATCGAATACAGCCAAATCTGTGATCAGCCGATCGACCACCTGCCTGCCGGTTAAAGGCAGCGTACATTCCGTTCTCACTTTAGATTCCCCATATTTATTAACGTGCTCCATAATGACAATAATCCGTTTTGCTCCGTGGACCAAGTCCATGGCGCCGCCCATTCCTTTGATCATTTTTCCTGGGATCATCCAGTTCGCCAAATCTCCCCGTTCGGACACTTCCATCCCGCCGAGGATCGCTACATCAATGTGGCCGCCGCGAATCATGGCAAAGGATTCGGCACTGTCAAAATACGAGGCTCCCTTTACTTCGGTGATGGTTTCTTTTCCCGCGTTGATCAGATCGGGGTCCTCCGTTCCTTCCGCCGGATAAGGCCCGATCCCGAGCAAGCCGTTTTCAGACTGAAGCAGGACGTTATAATCATTCGGTATCTCATTGGCTACAAGCGTCGGCATCCCTATCCCCAAGTTCACATTCATTCCGTCCTTAATTTCCTTTACAGCCCGTTTGATCATTCGTTTTCTGCTATCTCTCATTCTGTCAGCCTCCTTTATCATGCTTGCCGGACGGTGCGGCGTTCAATCCGTTTTTCATGAATCCCGCCGAGCAGCACGTGCTGCACAAAAATACCCGGCGTATGAATTTGATCCGGATCAAGCTCTCCGGCATCGACGATTTCTTCAGCCTCTGCAATCGTCACTTTGCCTGCCATTGCAGCGAGCGGATTGAAATTTCTCGCCGTCTTTCTGAACATCAGGTTGCCCAGAGGATCGGCTTTCCAGGCCTTTACGATGGCGGCGTTCCCTGTAATCCCTTTCTCCAGAAGATAGGTGCGTCCGTCAAATGTCTTATGTTCTTTTCCCTCGGCTACTGATGTTCCGACGCCCGCAGGTGTGTAAAACGCCGGAATGCCCGCCCCTCCCGCGCGAATTCTTTCTGCGAGCGTTCCTTGGGGCACCAATTCGACTTCCAGCTCTCCGCTTAAAAACTGCCGTTCAAAGGTTTTGTTTTCTCCCACATAGGATGCGACCATTTTTTTGATCTGCCGGTTTGCAAGCAAGAGGCCTAACCCCCAATCATCAACGCCGCAGTTATTACTGACAACGGTCAAGTTTTTTACGCCGCTGTCCCTGATCGCGAGAATTAATTGTTCCGGAATGCCGCACAGGCCGAAGCCTCCTGCGATGAGGGTGTCTCCGTCCTTGATCAGTGCAGCAGCATCTTGATAAGAGTCCATCACTTTTCCTTTTCCCATATTCGTTTCCCCTTTCTGTTTTGGCTACACAAGGCCCGTCAGACTGTAAATGGCGATGATGACAAACACAGCGGCTGTTTTAATGACGGTAATGGCAAAGATATCCCTGTAGGATTGGCGGTGGGTCAACCCGGTGACCGCGAGCAGCGTAATGACGGCGCCATTATGCGGAAGAGTGTCCATCCCGCCGGAGGCCATCGAGATCACCCGGTGCATGACCTCCGGCGGGATGTGGAATGTATTGATTGCTTCTGTATACGCTGCTGACATCGTGCTTAAAGCGATGCCCATTCCTCCTGATGCCGATCCTGTAATCCCGGCAAGCGCAGTGGTCGTCACCGCTCCGTTGACGAGCGGATCTGTAAACGTCTGCGATATGCCGCTGCTGACCATTTTAAAGCCGGGAAGCGCCGCAATGATGCCGCCAAATCCGTATTCGGCTCCTGTATTCATCGACGCCAGCAAGGCACCCCCGATGCCCTCATTCAGTCCTTCTTTCAAATTGAAGAGGACTTTTTTCCAATCGAACAAAATCGTGGTCATGATTCCGATGAACAGTGCGAGTTCTACTGACCAGATCGCAGTGACGGAGGAAAGGTCAATCTTCCCGAACGCTTCTAAGCCGAGCGGCGCAAAATCAAATCCGTCAGGGTACCAATGCGGGAGCCACATCGTGAAGCATTTGTTCATGACTCCCACAAGGATAAGCGGAACAAAGGCGAGCACTTGCCGCGCGGGGCTGGGTTGCGGTAAAACAGGCGTATGTGTTTCATTAGCCAGACTTGAGGATTCCTCTGCAGCGGTAACTTCAGATTGAAATCCAGCATAGCCTTCTCCGGCATTGGCCGCTTTTTTGCGCCGGGATTCTAAATAAATCATTCCGGCCGTAAGCACAAATGCTGCACCAATCAGTCCGAGCCAGGGAGCGGCATAAATGTTTGTTTTAAAAAAAGCGGTCGGAATGACATTTTGAATTTGCGGTGTGCCGGGAAGCGCATCCATTGTAAATGTAAAGGCGCCCAATGCAATCGTACCGGGTATCAGACGCTTGGGAATATCAGCTTTAATAAATAGGTTTTTAGCAAACGGATAAATGGCAAACACCGCTACGAAGAGACTGACGCCGCTGTACGTTAAAATCGCACCCATTAAGACGATGGCTAGAATGGCTCTTTTTGCTCCCACAAGCTTGACGATTGTTTTTGCAATCGACTCAGCGAGCCCGGATATTTCAACAACCTTGCCAAAAACGGCCCCTAAAAGAAATACGGGAAAATATAGCTTAATAAATCCTACCATCTTCTCCATAAATATATTCGAGAAGAAAGGAAGTACGAAGCTTGGATCTGTCAGGAGCACGGCAAACAGCGCACAAATCGGGGCGAATAAAATGACTGAAAAGCCCCGGTAAGCCGCAAACATCAGCATGCCTAATGCCAATAAAATAATAACAATGTCCACAAATCCCCCTCTTTTCTGCTTAATATTAGTAAGCGCTTACAAAAAATCGAGAAAATAAAGCAAAAAACATGCCGGTTTTGCACAGTTTCTGAGGCTGAAAAATGTGCATCATGGTGAATGTTCCGTTTTGGCGAAAGAAAGGGAGACTCTTGCTGTATTAGATTGATTGGCTGAGCAGTGAGTTTTTTTAGGGATAGTGAGATGGATCAGAGAGGATTTTTGCTTTATAAATATGTATTCTTTTTTCTTTCATTTATTTCCTGCAAGAGGAACCGATAAAATCCGGCCCTCCTGCATGGTCATTCAGCCAATGACAACCGGGAGCTCTTTGAGCGACCTAAAACCAATGAGCTTGCGGTATTCAAGGCGGTGTGCAGCCAGCCGAAGCTTAGGCATCCGCTCAAACAGTGTAAGAATTGCAATTTGTGCTTCGATGCGCGCTAATGAGGAGCCTATGCAAAAATGGGCGTTCTTTCCGAATGCAAGATGCGGGTTCGGCTTTCTTTGGATATCCATTTTGTGAGGTTGATCGAATATGCTTGGATCGCGATTGGCTGCCCCTAAAAGGATATATACCTGCTCTCCTTTTTTTATGGTCTTCCCATTTATTTCGCAGTCTTCTGAGGCGGTGCGTGCCGTCAGCTGCGCGGGGCTGTCGTAGCGCAGACATTCCTCAACTGCAGTTTCAATAAGCGAGGGGTTTTCTCTCAGTGCGCTAAGCTGTTCAGGGTGTTTCAATAAAGTAAACACACCGTTGCTTATGAGGTTTACCGTCGTCTCGTGTCCGGCTATGACAAGTAAGATACATGTCGCGAGCACTTCCTCTTTTGAAAGCTGTTCCTCCATAATAAACCTGCTGATCAAGTCTTGCTGAGGGTGCGCTTTCCGCTTGTGAATCAAATCTTTGAAATATGACGTCAGCCTGCCTGCGGTGTCGCTTGCTCTGACTAACGTCTTTCTTGATCGGGTAAGATCAATGGCCTGGATGACGTCTGCCGTCCATTGTCTGAATTGATATCTCTCCTCTTTCGGCACTCCGAGTATCTCCGCAATGATAAGGCTTGCCAATGGAAAGGCAAACTCTGAAACAAGGTCCGCGGTTTTTTTGATTTGGACTTGATCCAACAAGTCATGAACCGTTTCTTTTATACAAGGGCGAAGTGATTCCGCCGTCTTTGCGGTAAATTCTTTACCGATAAGCATCCGCATCCGCTTATGGTCTGATTGATTTTTAAATAACAGCATATCGTGCTGGATATGCGATAGATTTTGATATTTCGTTGAAGCTTCCGGAAGAGGAATGCGGTTTTTAAACCGAATGTCTTTCAGAATCGCTGCCGCTTCTTTGTACCCGGTGACATACCAGCCCGGATATTTTAATACGGTTCCTTTATAAACAGGATCAATGGATCGCAGTTTGTCATAAAACGGGTAAGGGTCATTCCAAAAATCCGAATCCGCATGGAGAGACGGATGTGCAATCGATAGGTCCGCCGTCATCTTATACCTCCGTATTGCAGGCGGATTGCAGGCCGGCTTTCATTTCTTCAACGGATTCGACTTCAAAACCTAAATCATGGAGCATTTGATGATCCTCTGTTTCTTGCTGCCCTGCTGTCGTTAAGTAATCTCCGACGAAAATCGAATTTGCGGCGTAAAGTCCCAGCGGCTGTAGCGAACGAAGGTTGACTTCCCGGCCTCCTGAGATACGGATTTCTTTTGACGGATTGATAAAACGGAACAAGGCGAGCACTTTCAGGCAATACACCGGATGTAATTCGCTTACCCCTTCTAACGGAGTTCCGTCAATCGCATGCAGAAAATTAACCGGGATGCTGTCGGCGTCAAGCGCTTTTAAGCTGTTCGCCATATCAATGACGTCCTGTTTCGTCTCTTTCATGCCGACGATGACACCAGAACAAGGTGACATCCCCGATTGTTTCGCCGTTTCCACTGTATTGACCCTGTCGTCATACGTGTGGGAGGTCGTAATGTTTGAGTGATTCCTCTGTGATGTATTGATGTTATGATTGTACCGGTCTACTCCTGCCTGTTTCAGTCGCTCTGCCTGTTCCGGCTTCAGCAGACCGAGACATGCGCAGATTTTTAAACCGTACGTTTCTTTAATTTCTTTGACAGCATCAACAACTTGATCTACTTCTCTGTTTGACGGTCCCCGCCCGCTGGCGACGATACAGTATGTCCCTATATTCAGGTCGTGGGCGCGTTTTGCCCCC
Source organism: Bacillus sp. EB106-06-01-XG163 (assembly GCF_058791615.1). Taxonomy (NCBI): domain Bacteria; kingdom Bacillati; phylum Bacillota; class Bacilli; order Caryophanales; family Bacillaceae; genus Bacillus; species Bacillus sp. EB106-06-01-XG163. Next base: position 16,068 of record NZ_JBYTDS010000001.1, on the reverse strand, counting down.
TTTAGCAATATATGCTTATCCACCATCCGGTAAGACTCAATCGGCGCTTTTGATATTGAAGATTGTGAACAGTACCCGCAATTTTCCGGACACAGGCCTGATTTGGCATTCATAATCATATTCAGCTTTACTTTTTTTCCGTAAAATCGTTTTCTGATATGAAAAGCGGCATGCATCAGCAATAAAAGATCCTCATCAGGACAATTTAAAATGGCCAGCGCTTCTTGATTCGTTACTTCCGCCCCGTCCAGCACTCTCTCTGCAAGATCCATCCATTGATTCATGTTTATCTCCCCATTTGTGTCAGATTCATGAAAGAGGAAACATCTATATGTTTCTCAATCATGTGTTGAATGTTTTCCGGTGAAACGTGATCCAGCTTCGGTGTGATTCCCAAAATCGGAACTTTGCATAATGTTTCAATCATGCTCGGGTTCGTCTTTTCGTCCAGCCCCGGGTTGCTCTTTACGCCGTTGATAATAATGCCGAGAACCTCTATCCCCATGTTTTTCGCATATTCAACGGTTAAATATGTGTGGTTGATGGTTCCGAGATCAGGCCTGGTGACAATCACCGCCGGCAATTCCATGGCTTTTATCAGATCACTGACTAAGTAATTTTCACCAAGCGGGACGGAAATGCCGCCTGCCCCCTCAACGATGAAACACTCATGACGATTTTTGATCTTACTCCAGTGGGCCATGACATCCGCCATGCTCACGGATTTCCCCTCAAGCATGGCGGCCGTGTACGGCGCAAGCGGCTCTTTCCATTCAAATGGCGTAATTTCTTCATGAGACAGTGCGGTTTGTGACATGTCTTTCAAGAGCGAGGTGTCACTTTCCGGATGAGTTCGCGGCACACCGCTTAAAAACGGCTTAAACACTCCGATATCCGCCTGTTTCTGCCGGAATGCCGCGGCAAGTCCGCAAGAAACGATGGTTTTTCCGACGCCGGTATCTGTTCCTGTGACAAAAAAACTTCTCATTTGTTTATATTCAGCTCTTTTCTAATGGAATCAAATGCTTCTGTCAGTTCGTCTATGTCCTGTAAGCTGCGATCCGCCGTAACGGTCAGCCTGATTCTGCTTTCGCCTTCCGGAACGGCGGGCGGGCGGATGGCCGGGGCGCAGATACCCTTTTTCTCCAGCAGCGCAGCGGCTGAAACCGCTGTTTTTGCATCACCGATGATAACGGGGATAATCGGTGTATCTCCGCCTCTTACGGTAAAGCCCATATCGGCCAGACGCGTTTTTATCGTTTTGACAGACGACTGCAGCTCACGGCGCGTATCGTGCATATCTGATATGATGTCAAATGCCGTATGCGAAGCCGCACAAATTGACGGCGGGAGGGCCGTCTGAAAAATAAACGTCCGCGCCTGATTCAGCAAAAAATCAATGAAAATGTTTGATCCCGCGGCAAAACCGCCTTCCGTTCCTACAGCTTTGCTTAATGTGCCGATGACAACATCAGGACAAACACCGAAATAGTCACTGGTTCCCCCGCCGTTTTCCCCGAGTACACCGGTTGCATGCGCGTCATCTGCTATCACAAATGCCTGGTACTGCTTTGCAAGCGCCATTATGCGGTCAAGAGGCGCGATGGTGCCGTCCATGCTGAAGACGCCGTCTGTGACGATGAAGCGGCGGTTCCGAGCCTGGACGGAAGCAAGTTTTTTCTCAAGATCAGCCATATCAATATGGCGGTACACGATGGTTTCCGCTTTTGATAAACGGCAGCCGTCAACAATGCTCGCATGGTTCAGTTGATCGCTTAAAATGACATCGCCTTTTTGAGGCAGTGAGGCAAGCACGCCGATATTCGCCAAGTAACCGCTTGAAAACAATAAAGCCGCTTCCGTCTGTTTAAAGTCCGCGATTGTTTGTTCAAGTTTTTCGTGCCACACAGTATTTCCTGTCGTTAACCGTGAGCCGCCGCTTCCCGCTCCGAACCGGCTCAGCGCCGTTTGCGCGGCTGTGATCAGCCGCTCATCTTTTGACAGGCCTAAATAGTCATTGGACGCCCAGGTCTGCCGCTTTTGCCCCTTGGTTTTGAGAGCGGTTTCCTGTGTTCGCAGCGTCCGATACAGCCCGTCTCTTTTCACCGCATCGAGCCTTCCGAGGAGCCATCCGTCAAAATCCACGGCCGGTCACCTCGGCTATCGCTTCTTTCATAATGGAGATCATGGCTTGTAACTGATCGGTTGTGCTGGCAAGCGGCGGCAGAAAGGCGATGACGTCTCCGAGCGGCCGTGTCAGCATACCAAGCTCTCTCATTTTCAAGGACACCTTGTATCCCATCCGCTTTTCAGGCGGATAAGGCTGTTTTGTCCCCTTATCCTGCACAAGCTCTATGCCGCACATGAAACCGAGCTGGCGGACATCGCCGACATGAGGAAGCTGCTTCAGATCATGAAGAAATTTCGCTGCCGTTTTTGATTTTTCGGCGACTTGATCAACGATGCGCTCTGATTCGAATAAACGCAGATTTTCAATTGCCGCGGCACAGCCAAGCTGATTTCCTGTATAGGAATGGCCGTGGAAAAATGTTTTCATTTTGTCGTAGTCATCGTAGAAGGCTTCATAAATGGCTTCTGTGGCAAACGTCACAGCGATCGGCAAATAGCCTCCCGTAATGCCTTTCCCTGCCGCCATCAAGTCCGGCTGGACATTTTCATGCTCACAGGCAAACATTTTTCCGGTGCGGCCGAACCCCGTCGCCACTTCGTCAACGATCATTAACACATCATATGTCGTACACAGCTTTCGTACGCCTGCCAGAAAGCCTTCAGGCATGACGATCATCCCTGATGCGCCTTGCACCATCGATTCAATCGTAAGTGCGGCAATCTCTTCGTGATGCTTTGCAAGCAGCTGTTCGAGCGCGTGAAGGCATTCATCCCGGCACTGTACGGGGTCGCCGCTTTCAGATCTGTATACATACGGAATCGGGGCTTTGTAGCTTTCAAACATCAGCGGGCCGTACACATGGTGGAAGAGTTCAATGGAGCCGACGCTGACGGCTCCGATCGTATCGCCGTGATAGCCGTTCTGCATAGAAATAAACGTCTGTTTCTCGGGTCTCCCTATGTTTTTCCAGTATTGAAAGGCCATTTTCAGAGCGATTTCCATTGCTTCCGCTCCGCTGTCGGAATAAAAAACGCGTGTCAGCTTTTCCGGTGTGATGCCTGTCAGCATCTCGGCAAGTTCTGTTGCGGGAACGTTCGTCATACCCAGCAAGGTTGAATGAGCGATTTTTTCAAGCTGTTTTTGAATCGCTTCATCCATTTCTTTTTTGCGGTGGCCGTGTACATTGAGCCATACTGAAGAAAAGCCGTCATAATATTCTTTGCCGCTGATATCTTTCAGCATGATCCCGTTTCCGCTTTCAATGATTAACGGATCTTCATCGTAATCTTTCATTTGTGTGAAGGGCAGCCAAAGATGCTGTTTGCTTTTTTCAATCATTGATTGTTTCATATGTTCTCCTCCCGCTGAATGAATACAGGCTGCTTCTCTAAAAAATGGATACAGCTCTCTGTATCTATTGAGCCTTCTGTAAAGAAAATCCGGCAGCCGCTTTCATCTCCGGCATTCTTCATCTTGGCAATCCGCTGATATCCCAGCTTCTTTGCGGCAACGTAGCCTGTTATGTAATCAGGGTCATCTGACCAGCACAATTCGGCAATAATCCCCGGATGTGCGCAAACTTTTGCCGCGATGGCATGTGCTTCTTTTATTCGTGAATTTTCCGGCATGTTGTGCGTAAAAGCCCATTTTTGAAAATCATGTGACGGCCAATCCACTCGTGATACCCGCACACCTCTATTTCCTCTGCCGTCAATGCGTTTTCCTGCCCGGATATCAAACAGGACCGCTCCTCTTGCTTCTGCATATTCCGCAATGTTTTCGTACGCTTTCTCTATCATGTGCGGGGGAATCCCCGCCTTTTGCAGAAGCTTGCGGGCGATTGCTTGTCCTTTTTCCGGCGTGTCTGTTTGATGGAAAGCAACCGGCAAAGGGCGGATCGTTTCGATCGGTTCATTAATACTTTCAAGCTGAATCTGCATAAAATCAGGTATCCCTCTTGAGTGCGAGAAGCCTTTATGTAATAAGCCATCTACCGCTTCCTGTAAACCGCTGTAAGTGATGAGCCGTTCTCCGCCGGAAATGTGTTTTCCGCCCTGCTCATGGGGGGCGTTTCGGGAAGCTCTCATTCTGACGCTGTAATAGGTTTCTTCCCGCATATATTCCCCTCCTTTCTCTTACTTTGAAAATTAATGTCAACCAAAATAAATTTAAGGTTAACACTTATACAGAATATTAGTGTCTTGTACGTAATATGTCAACCTAAACTATCAAACTGTTAACTTAATAAGTTTTGCAAAGTCTCATTACGTTTTCATGTTTTGTTCATATTTTAGTAATTGTTTATTCAACACTGTCCGCTAAAGTAATCCATATCAACAAATAGGACAGCGAACCGCATCTTATTATGAGGGGAGGTCACCGTTATGCTGAAAGAAAAAGTAAAGACAGCAGGCCGTTTTTGCACTGTAGGCGTCGGCAATACGCTGATCGATTTTGGTGTCTTCTTTCTTCTCGCCGCTTGTCATGTCCCCTATCTTCCGGCGCAGATCTGCTCCTATTCGGCAGGGATCATCAACAGCTATGTATGGAACCGGAAGTGGACGTTTCGTGTAAAACGCAAGGCTGACGGGAAAGAGATCATGCGATTTCTCATGATTAATCTTGCCGCGTCGGGAATCACCTTTTTGCTGCTTTACGCGTTTCAAAAAGGCGGCTGTTCGCTATTGGTGAGTAAGTTCGCCGCCACTATCGGCGGGATGATGATGAATTTTATCGGAAACCGAATCTGGGTATTTGGAGATTCGCTGAAAAACATACAGGATCAGGAGTGAAGATGAATGAGAAAAAAAGTGAGAAAAGCGGTCATTCCCGCAGCAGGTTTAGGAACGAGATTTCTGCCGGCGACAAAGGCGCAGCCGAAAGAAATGCTTCCGATTGTCGACAAACCGGCCATCCAATATATTGTCGAAGAGGCCGCAGCGTCAGGAATTGAAGATATATTGATTATTACAGGGAGAAACAAACGCTCGATTGAAGATCATTTTGACCGGTCGGCGGAATTGGAATTCAATCTGCAGGAAAAAGGCAAGACGGAGACGCTGAAGGAAATGCAGCGGATTGCCGATTTGGCCAATATTCATTACATCCGTCAGAAAGAACCGCTCGGATTAGGACATGCGGTGCTGTGTGCGGAGCATTTTATCGGAGATGAGCCTTTTGCCGTTCTATTAGGTGATGATATTATGGTATCTGATACTCCCGCTCTTTCACAGCTCATCGACGTCTATAACCAACACGGCACAGAAACGGTCGGCGTACAGCCCGTCGATCCTGCTGATGTCAGCAAATATGGTATTATACAGACGGGGCGGCAGAGCGGTCATGTGTACCAGGTTGAGGATCTGATTGAGAAGCCGGCTGTTGAAAAGGCGCCCTCTCATATTGCCGTGATGGGCCGCTACATATTAACCCCTGCTATTTTTAAAACGCTGAAGACGATCGGAAGAGGCGCGGGCAATGAAATCCATTTGACAGACGCGCTGCGCGAAGTGTGCCGCACCCGAAGCATTTACGCGCGGGAGCTTGAAGGAAGCCGGTTTGATATAGGAGATAAGTTCGGCTGTTTTAAGGCCGGCACGGAGATCGGGCTTCTGCGGGAAGAAATGAGACCGAAACTTTTAGCTTATTTAGAAGAGGTGTTAAAAAGAGAATCTGAAAAATCGTGCGTTAAAAAATAATTTGTAACCATTTTGCTTGTCAATCAGTCATATAATTGGGTAAAAAGATAAAGAGGTTGTGAACAGTGTGGGCAATTTTATTAGTGAAATATTATCCTGGCTGACAAGTATGGGCTATTTAGGGATTGCGCTCGGATTAATGATCGAAATCATTCCGAGTGAAATCGTTCTGGCTTACGGAGGCTATATGGTGTCAGAAGGCACGATCAGCTTTATCGGCGCCATTGTCGCCGGTGTGATCGGGGGAACGATCGCGCAGTGCTTTATTTACTGGATCGCCCGTTATGGGGGACGGCCGTTTTTGGACAAGTACGGCAAGTACTTACTTCTGAAAAAGCATCATGTTGATGTTGCGGAAAACTGGTTTCGCCGTTACGGCGCCGGCGTTGTGTTCTCGGCGCGGTTTATCCCGGTCGTCAGACATGCGATCTCCATCCCGGCCGGCCTTGCGAAAATGCCTCTTTCCAAGTTTGTCATATTGACGACGCTTGCCATTATTCCGTGGTCTGTCATTTTCGTTTATCTCGGGTATCAGCTCGGGGGACAGTGGAAAGACGTAGACAGCTATGCCGGAATGTATACAACTCCGATCATTATATTGGCTCTCGTATTTATTGTTGTTTATTTTGTTGTGAAGAAAATGAGATCAAGACTATGAAAAAAGACTGCATAAGAACGGCTGCGAGCCGGATCTATGCAGTCTTTTTTTTATTTATACCGGGTATACGGGGTGTTTCCGGTGTGTGAATGTCAGTTGTTTGGACATGTAAGCAGTGAGGCGTTTATTGAGTTCTTCCCGCAAGGAATCAGCAGGAACAATGCCGTCAATCACCATTTCAGAGGCAAGCCGGTAAAGGTTAATGTCTTCCTTATATTCATCACGCTTTTCTTGAATAAAAGCCGGCCTTTCTTCAGGGGCTAGCTCGCTGATTTTGTTTGCGTAGACCGCATTCACCGCTGCTTCAGGACCCATTACGGCAATTTGCGCAGTCGGAAGCGCTAAACAGCAGTCCGGTTCAAAAGCAGGCCCCGCCATCGCGTATAATCCGGCACCGTAGGCTTTTCTGACGATAACGGAAAGCTTCGGAACAGTCGCTTCCGCCATTGCGGAGATCATTTTTGCGCCATGCCTGATGATGCCCGCCTGCTCAACCTTCGTTCCGATCATGAATCCGGGAATGTCTGCTAAAAACAGAAGCGGAATATGGAATGCGTCGCACAAAGCGATAAATTTTGCGGCTTTATCCGCCGAATCGAGAAATAAAACCCCGCCTTTGACACGCGGCTGATTGGCGATAATGCCGACCGGCTGTCCGTGAATCCGCGCAAGCCCCGTTATTAATTCCTGCGCAAATAACGGTTTAATCTCAAAAAATGAGTCTTCATCAATGACACGTTCAATTAAATCCATCATGTTGAACGGTGCGTTTTGATGTGCCGGGATGACATCTGAGAGCGGTTTTTCAAAAGCTTTCGGGTTCTTAGATTTGTTGACGGGCGCTTTTTCAGTATAATTTGCCGGAAAGTAGCTGAGATATGTCTGCGCCATCATGATTGCTTCCTGTTCCGTCAGGGCGAGGAGATCACCGCAGCCTGAAACGGAACAATGCATACGGGCGCCGCCCATTTCTTCAAGCGATACTTTCTCGCCAATCACCATTTCTGCCATACGCGGGGAACCTAAGTACATGGATGCATTGCCCTCAACCATAATGACAATGTCGCAAAAGGCCGGAATGTAAGCGCCGCCCGCAGCGGAAGGGCCGAACAATAAACAGATTTGCGGAATGCGGCCCGACAGCTTTACTTGATTATAAAAGATGCGGCCGGCTCCCCTTCTGCCCGGGAACATGTCGACCTGATCCGTAATTCTCGCACCTGCGGAATCGACTAAGTACAAGAGCGGACACTGAAGCTTTTCCGCCGTCTCCTGAATGCGGATGATTTTTTCCACCGTTTTCGCGCCCCACGAGCCCGCCTTTACGGTTGAGTCGTTTGCCATCACACAAACGGTTCTGCCGCCGATGGTTCCGATCCCGGTAACGACCCCGTCAGCCGGCAGTCCGTCTGACATGCACTCGGCGAAAAAAGCGTCTTCAACGGATATGCCGTCATCGAATAAAAGCTTCAGCCTGTCTCTTACAAAAAGTTTTCCCTTCTTTTCGTTGCTTGCGTGATATTTCGCGGCTCCTCCCTTTTCAATCGTTTTGCTGCGTGTCTGCCGTTCTTTTTCGTAATCCATCCGAGTCCCTCCATGTTTTATTTTCCTTTGTATTCAGGGGGTCTTTTTTCTTTAAAAGCGCGCAGGCCCTCTTCTCTGTCAAGTGTGGGGATGACTTGTTCATATGCTTTTCGTTCGATTTCGAGCCCTGTATTGAGATCTGTCTCCAGACCCTTGTTTATCGCGGATTTTGCTTGTCTGACGGCGATCGGCCCATTAGCGGCGATGCGGCCGGCCAGTGCTTTTGCTTTTTCCATAAGTTCACCGGCTTCACAAACATGCTCGATCAGCTTCATGTCTTTTCCCTCTTCGGCAGAAAGCCTTCGGCCGGTATAGATCAATTCTTTTGCCGCGCCGGGGCCGATAAGCCGGGGCAGTCTCTGCGTTCCGCCCGCTCCGGGAATGATCGCAAGCCCTGTTTCAGGAAGGCCGAGGCCCGCCCGGCTGACGGCGATTCTGATATCACAGGCGAGGGCGAGTTCAAGGCCTCCTCCGACAGCGGTTCCGTTCAGCGCTGCAATGACCGGCTGCGGGAGAGCTTCAATGGATGCGGCCGTTTCACCGATACGCCTGACGCTTTGCTTAACTTGTTCATGATTCATCCCCGCTCTTTCTTTTAAATCAGCACCGGCGCAAAATGTGTTCCCGGTGCCGGTGAGAATGACACAACGAATGGATGGCGAGTTTTTGATGTCTTCAATCACACGCTGTAAATGATCAATCATGTCTGAAGACAGCGAGTTGGCCGCATGCGGGCGGTTCAGCGTGATCAGACCGATCGTTTCTTGACAGACGGAATACAAGACGCAATCTCCCATGGCTTCTCCTTTCTCATTTCGTTCTGAATGCCTGCAGGTTTCTGCTTGGCAGGTCTTTGCCTATTTTATCCGCGATCCAGCCGGCGGCATAAAGAAGTTTATTCATGTCCGTCCCGGTATCAATCCCCATTTGTTCGAGCATATAAATGACGTCTTCTGTGGCAGCGTTTCCTGCTGATCCAGGGGCGTACGGGCAGCCGCCAAGCCCGCCTGAGGAAGTATCAAAGGATGTGATGCCCATATCAAGAGCGGGAATGATATTCGCTAGAGCCGTTCCTCTTGTATCATGGAAATGGAGTGCAATTTTTGAGGCGGGAATTCTCGGCAAAAGGGCTTCAAGCACGGCTATGACCTGCAAGGGGTTTGCCGCGCCGATCGTGTCGCCGAGCGATATTTCATCAACACCCATTTCGAGCAGGGTGTCTGACAGGCGGATGACTTGTTCTACCGGCACGTTCTGTTCGTACGGACAGCCGAACACAGTGGACAGATAAGCTCTCGTCGCCATTTTTTCAGCTTTTGCTTCAGTAATAACCCGCCTGAGCTCTTGAACGGTCCGGTCAATCGGTTTGTTTACGTTTTTTTGGTTATGGGTTTCGCTTGCAGATAAAAATACACATGCCTGATCGATTCCGCCTTCTGCCGCATGCTCCAGTCCGATGAGGTTCGGAACGAGAGCCGCGTAGACCGTATGTTCAGATCTGGCAATGCCTTTTGCGACGTCCAGGCTGTCACGAAGAGCCGGAATCCATCTCGGATGCACGAATGATGTCACTTCGATATAGGGAAGACCTGTTTTTGACAGCATATTGATCCACTCAATCTTATCTTCTGTATCCACCCACGCCGATTCATTCTGCAAGCCGTCACGCGGTCCTACTTCATTGATGCGGACATGTTTCGGACAGTTCATGCTGCACCTCCCGTTTTATTGAAGTTCAATCAGGACCTCTCCTTCATCAGTGAAATCACCTTCTGATTTTTTCACTTCTTTCACCGTACCCGCTGCATCAGCGATAATCGGAATTTCCATTTTCATAGATTCCAAGATGGCCACTTCCTGTCCTTCTTCAATGACATCACCCGGCTTCACATGAATTTTCCACAGGTTTCCCGCCATTTGAATTTTTATGACGCTCATTTTGACGCCCCCTCGTTCATTGTTTGTAAAAAACCGGTTGTTGCCTCGCCCTTTTCAAACCCTTCTGAATGGGCAATTTTTGTCAGCAGCGGAATGTTGGTTTTAATCCCTTCTACATGATATTCGCCAAGGGCGGTTTTCAGTTGTTCAATGGCTTGTTTTCTCGTATTCGCCGTGACGACCATTTTGGCAATCATCGGATCGTAAAACGGAGAAATGACGCTTCCCTTTTCGACGGCGCATTCGTGTCGCACTGACGGGTGTCTTAAAACGGAAAAAGACGAGATGGTACCGGGAGACGGGTAAAAGGTGACCGGATCTTCCGCATAAATCCGCACTTCTATCGCATGACCGCGGTGGTTGATATCTTTCTGCGAGAAAGGCAGCGCCTGCCCAGCGGCAATTTTCAGCTGTTCTTCCACAAGATCCAGTCCTGTAATTTCTTCTGTCACCGGATGCTCCACCTGCAGTCTTGTGTTCATCTCTAAAAAATAGATTTGTTTCTTTTGGTCGACGAGAAATTCTATTGTGCCTGCATTTTGGTAGCCGATCGATTTTGCGGCTTTAACGGCGGTTTCACCGAGTCTTTGTCTTAATTCATCGTCAACAAACGGCGACGGCGCTTCTTCTATCACTTTTTGGTGGCGCCTTTGGACTGAACAGTCACGTTCAAACAGATGAACGGTGTTGCCGAAAGAATCTGCGAGTATCTGAATTTCAATATGACGGGCATTTTCAATGACCTTTTCCATATACATTGCGCCGTCTCCAAAAAAGGAGGCGGCCCGCTTTTGATTGCCTTCAAACGCTTTGGCCAGCTCTTCTTCTGAATGTACGATCTGCATGCCGATTCCGCCTCCTCCTGCGGATGCTTTCAGCATGACCGGAAAACCGATGGCACGGGCTTCGGCTAAGGCGGAGTGAACATCGGGCAATGGCTCTGAAACACCGGGAACGATCGGGACCTTTGCTTTTTGCATCGTTTTTCGGGCTTCAATCTTGCTTCCCATCTTGGCGATGATATCACCGGGCGGACCGATAAATGTGATTTGTTCCTTCCGGCAGCGTTTGGCGAACAGGCTGTTTTCTGACAGAAGCCCGTAGCCCGGATGAATGGCGTTCGCTCCGGCGGATTTGGCGGCTTCTATGATTCTGTCGATATGTAAATAGCTTTCATTTACTCTCGATTTACCGATCGGATAGGCCTCATCAGCCGCTTTTACATGCAGCGCGTCCCGGTCGGCTTCTGAATACACAGCTGCCGAGGGGATGCCGAGACGTTTGCAGGTGCGGATAATTCGTAAGGCGATTTCTCCTCTGTTGGCAATCAGGACTTTTTTAAACAAATGTGAAGCACTCCTTTTTCATTAAGTTAACTTGAGCTCTTCAATCGTTTTTTCCCGCAGCTTGAATTTCTGAATTTTTCCTGAGGCTGTCATTGGATATTCATCTGTAAACAAAACGTACCTGGGGACTTTATAGCGGGCGATATGTTCTTTGCAAAAGGTTCTGATGTCATCTGCGGAAGCGGTTTGTCCGTCTTTGAGCCTGATCCACGCCGCGGCCTCTTCTCCGTATTTCGGATCAGGAACGCCGACGACCTGAACGTCCGCCACTGCGGGATGCCGATATAACATTTCCTCAATCTCGCGCGGATAGATATTTTCGCCGCCCCTGATCAGCATGTCTTTCAGACGGCCCGTGATTTTGCAGTATCCGTCCTCGTCCATGACCGCCAAATCACCGGTATGCAGCCAGCCGTCTTTGTCTATCGCTTCTTCGGTCGCTTCTTGATTTTTATAATAGCCTTTCATGACATGATATCCGCGGGTGCAGAGCTCTCCTTGTTCGCCCCTGGCGGCTTCTTGGGATGTTCCGGGCCGAACGATTCTGACTTCGATATGGGGAAGCGCGCGCCCCGCTGTTTCCACTCTTCTTTCAAACGGATCATCTGTTCTTGTCTGCGTAATGACAGGTGATGCTTCGGTCTGTCCGTAGGCAATTGTAATGTCAGTCATCCCCATTTTGCCGATCACTTCTCTCATGACTTCCGCCGGGCATGGCGAGCCTGCCATAATCCCGGTTCGGACGTGGGAAAGATCATATTCAGAAAAACGGCTGTCATTTAGGAGGGCGATAAACATCGTCGGTACACCGTGCAGAGCCGTGCAGGCTTCTTGCTCCACCGTTTTCAGAACGGCCGGCGGAGAAAACTGTTCGATCGGAATCATCGCCGCACCCGCGGAAACACATGCCAGCACGCCGAGCACGCACCCAAAGCAGTGGAAAAACGGCACGGGAATACATAAACGGTCACATGAAGTAAGCTTCATGCATTCTGCGATATTGGCCGCGTTATTTACGATATTAAAATGTGAGAGCATGACGCCTTTCGGAAATCCGGTCGTACCTGATGTATATTGCATATGAATGCAATCATCCTTTTTCAGGCTGTCCATCCTTCCGTCAAGCGCTGCATCCGTTACAGACTCGGCATTATCCAGCAATGAATCCCAACGGTGCATCCCGGGCAGGCTTTTATCACCGATATATAACACCGTCCTTAAAAAGGGATAACGTTTCGAACGCAGCCTGCCGCGCTCACAAGTTTTCAGCTCCGGAATTAGCTTATTCACCATCTCAACATAAGATGTCTGCCGGTAGGAATCCATGATTATCAAGGCCGAGACGTCTGAATGCGCCAGCAGATAATCGAGCTCTGCGATTTGAAAATTGGTATTAATGGTGACCAGAACGGCGCCGATTTTCGCCGTTGCAAATTGCGCCGCGAGCCATTCCGGAATGTTGGATGCCCATATGGCAACATGATCTCCTTTTTCAACTCCCAGCTTCATCAGCCCTTTTGCGGTTTGCCGGCATAACCGGTCAAACTCGGCATACGTATAACGAAGGCCGCGCTCAGGGTAAACAACCGCTTCACGATCCGGAAAAAGCTTCGCGGTCCGCTCAAGCAGCTTTCCGGCTGTTAAATGGATAAGTTCAGCCATATGACCTGCCCCCTTCCATCCCTGTCTTAGTAAACGTTTTCATTTCACTTCAAAAGCTGTCTTGCGATGACCATTCTTTGAATTTCTGACGTTCCTTCGCCAATCTCCATCAGCTTTGCGTCACGAAGCATGCGCTCAACACCGCATTCCTTCATATAACCGGAACCGCCATGAATTTGGATGGCCTGAAGACATGTTCTGACGGCCATTTCTGAAGCATAAAGCTTGGCGAATGCAGCTTCTTTCGTAAATGGCAGGTTTTGATCCTTCAGCCATGCCGCTTTAAGCACCATCTGTCTGGCAAGGTCAATTTCCATCGCCATATCGGCCAGCTTAAATTGAATGGCTTGAAATGACGATATCGGACTGCCGAACTGCTTGCGTTCCTTCGCATATGACAGCGATGCCTCCAGTGCGCCTTGAGCGATACCGACAGCCAGTGCCGCAATCGAGATCCGCCCGCCGTCTAATGTATATAAAAATTGTTTAAAACCTTTTTCAGGATCACCGAGCAGGTTATCGGCAGGCACCCTGACATCCTCCAGCACAAGTTCGGCCGTATCCGACCCTCTCACACCCATCTTGTCGTACGGATTTGTGATCGTAAATCCCGGTGTGTCTGTCGGGACGATGAGAGCTGAAATGATCGGTTTTCCGGCGGAGTTCTTTCCCGTAACGGCGGTGACAATGACCGTGCGGGCGTAATTTGCGTTTGTGATCCAGCATTTCTCTCCGTTTATCACATAGTCATCGCCCTTTTTCTCGGCTTTTGTCTGGGTTCCGCCGGCATCGGAACCGGCATTCGGCTCTGTCAGCCCGAATGATCCGAGCGCTTTTCCCGAAGCAAGCGGAATAAGATGTTCTTGCTTTTGTTGGTCAGTACCGAAATAGTATAATGGGCTTGCGCCGAGTGACACGGCCGCCGCGTAGCTCAGCCCCGTGCTGCCGCAGGCTTTTCCGATTTCTTCGACCGCTGCTGCATATGAAATGGTATCACCGCCCGCCCCGCCGTATTCTTCCGGAAACGGAATTCCGAGCAGCCCGAGTTCGCCTATTTTTTTAAATGTGTCTATCGGGAAGACGGCCGATTGATCAACCTCATGGGCTTTCGGGGCAATTTCATTTTTGGCGAAATCTCTGACCATTTCGCGCACCATCTGCTGTTCTTTTGTCAGTTGAAAATTCATTAACCTTCCTCCTTCTGCTGCTTTCTACATTTTATTAATGGGGGTCTTTATTCATTCCATCCAAATAAAGTCTGAACATTCGGACTCATCCGCTGCAAAAAAACTGACAGCGCCGCAACTGTCAGTTTTATTAATAATGGCTATTTAATTGTCCGTTTTGCGGAGGGACGGCTCTCATGGTGAAGCCTGTCAACGGAAGTAACGAAATAGGTGCAGGCTTCTTTCGCCCGAATATCAGTATCTGAAAATGTCTGCGTCCGTGACGATGTTTTTCTGACTGTATCCACTAAATAAGGCTGCTTTCCCTTTTCTGCGCGGTAAATGGCGTAATAAGCCGTTTTTTTACCGTTGGATTTCGCATCTTCGATATAGAGTGTATGGCCGGAAGCATTCTTCTCCGCCCGTTTGACAGCCGGTTTTTTTAAAGCGGAATGTCCGAGCCAAGGCATCTCAGGAATTAATGCGGGCCGGCTGTACATGTCTTTGATCAAACGGTTTTTTACATCGAGCGGATTACGGTTTAAATCCTTTAAACTGAAATGCATGCTGCCTTTTATCCATGCTGATCCCCTGTTTAGAGTAATCTGCCTTCCGTATTCCCCCGGGTCGGCCCAGGCCGGATCAGCGTTGTTGTTGATTTTATAAGCTGCCTGCCCGATATATAAATGCACCGGCCGATTGTTCACTTCTTTTCCCCACCAATCCGCTAAGACGTCATATGCCGCCGCTTTAAATCCGATGCTCCAGTAAATTTGCGGTGCGATGTAATCAATGTATCCTTTTTGGATCCATTCTCTCGTATCAGCATATAAATCATCATAGTTCCGCACCCCTGCGGCCGTTTCGGAGCCTGTCGGGTCATCTGCGGCATTTCTCCATACGCCGAACGGGCTGATTCCAAATTTGACATAAGGTTTTTCTCGTTTGATGGTTTGGTTGATTTCTTTTACAAGCCGGTTGACGTTATCCCTTCGCCAGTCATCAACTGATGCAAAGTGAGCTTTTCCGTACCGTTCGTATTCCGCCTGATCGGGGAATTCCTGTCCGGCAATTTTATAAGGATAAAAATAATCATCCATATGAACCGCATCAATGTCATAACGGCTGACCACCTCTTTGATTCCATCCGTTATAAATTGTCTTACTTCCGGAATGCCCGGATTATAGTACAGCTGTTTTCCGTATGCAGCGACCCAGTCCGGATGCGAACGCGCGGGATGATCATCTGAAAGCGCATTCAAATTTGTGTGATTCATCGTGATCCGGTAAGGATTGAACCAAGCGTGAAATTCAAGATTCCGTTTATGTGTCTCTTCAACTAAAAAAGCAAGCGGATCGTAGCCGGGATTTTTGCCTTGTGTTCCTGTCAGATACTCTGACCAAGGCCCGTAATCTGATGGATAAAAAGCATCAGCCGCAGGCTTAATTTGGACGATAACGGCGTTCATTCCCATCTCCTGAACGTCATCCAGCAGCTTGCTGTATTCTCTTTTTTGCTCTTCCGGTGACAGCCCTTTTTTAGAGGGCCAGTCGATATTGGTGACAGACGCGATCCATACGGCTCTCATTTCTCTCTCCGGCTGAGTGCCGCTTGCTTGTGCGGATGCTGAGAATGTAAAGATGCCGGCTGTCAGTACAACGGCCAAAAACCATATCATGCTAAAACGGCAGCTTTTCATGTTTTTCCCCCTCTCTGCTTTACGGTATTCCGAAGCATTCCGGGCGGTGAATCAGAAAGCCTGCTTTGCTCCTCTCAGCCTAAAAGGGAAAGAAAAAAGTCCTAAAGCGAGGGACTGCCCCCCGTTTTTGAGACAGGGGTCAAAACACCTTTTAAACAGCCAATTGCCGATAGTTTATCGGTGAT